>JAGQQE010000088.1 GCA_020426345.1 Planctomycetaceae bacterium | reverse complement strand
GTCGTCACCGGAACCGCCGCTGACTTGGTCATGGCCCGCACCGGCATGAACCGTGGCCGAAACATAAACGTTCGAGTTTATGTGAACGTGGTCGTTTCCGTCGCACGTGTGAATGAGAATGCTGGTGACGTCGTTCAGGCTGAACGTTACCGTCTGATGACCATGTCCGTGATCCCACCAGCCGTGACGCCACCAGTCGTGATGGTGGTGATTCGACACCAGCAGCATTCCCGCCTGAGATTCGTCGCCTTCACGAACTGAAACGTGGTCATGAAAATCAGTGCCAATTACCTGCAATTCTCCATCCACAGTCAGTCGAATGCCGCTGACAACGGCGGAGGCGACAATGACGTCGGTTGTCCCGGCACCATCAAGAACCGTCACGCTCACATCGAACAGTCCCCCCGTGGAATAGTTGTGAGTGCCTGAAATCGTACCAGCCAGGCTGTCAACAATACCCGCGGTCATTGTGCCGTCACCCCAGTCGATTACAGCGGTGTGAATGTCGCCCTCGTCTGGATCTGTGAACGTTGCTGACAATGAGACCGTATCACTGGTTTTGGCCTTATCTTCGAATGTCGCGTCCGTCGCTGCTGCTGTGAGTGTGGGAGGTCGGTTGGACACATCGTCGTCAAGGATTGTCAGTGCGGCGCTGGGGATGACTGTGCCGGAAATTCCGTCGGCCATTGACAACGAAATCGTTTCATCCGCCTCGACGATGCCGTCACCGAGAATTTCGATCGGCACGGACTTCGTCATTTCGCCAGCCGAAAAGTTGACGGTGACCGGTCCCGCCGTGAAGTCGCTGCCAGCCGTTGCCGAACCGCCGGTCAGCACGACATTCACTGAGGATGCAATATCTGTGTTTACTGATCGCGTCACCTCGACAACGAACGTCATGTTCGATACGTCACCTTCGGCTGCTGAATACGTGGCAGCTGTGAAGTTATATTCCGGGGGAAGAAGAATCTCATTGATGTTGTCAAATCCACTGGGGGCGATGCCACCCAAAAAATTGCCCTTCTGACCATCGATCGATCCCAGGCCCGTAATGTTAACGTTTGGGGAGATATCTGACGCTGTCAGGTCCAGAACATCGAATCCGGCAGATGCTCCGCTGTCGCCCTGAATCACATACTGATGGTTCAGGTTTCCTGTACGGAAGGTGTCGTCACCGCCGTGGCCGAACATCGATATGGAAATTCCGGAAATTGCGCTGGAGAGTGCGGCGGCATCGATCACATTGTTGCCCGCTCCACCCTGAAGCTGCAGGTTTTCGAAAGCAACCCACGTGCCGGGCGCTGTTGTGCCGATCTGCAGAGTGTTGTCGGTGAGCGTGATATCGGAATCCAAAGAGACTACAAGCTGATCGCCGATTCCTCCCCGTCCGTCGACGTGGTCAGAGCCCGGATTTGCACCGTTAATAAACACGGTGTCGCTGATCTCGCTGCCGATAATTGTGTCGTCACCTTCCCGTCCACTGATGACAACGGATGTGAGGCCGCTGGCGATAGTGACTGCCGACGCGTCGATAACGTTGTCAGCGGCACCACCGGTCAACCGGAGGATGTCGAAACCGCTGTAGGTTCCCGGAGTAGCGGTGCCGACTTGAAATGTCGAGTCAGTGATGGTGATGTCCAGATCCGCAGTCACGTTCAATTCGTCGTTGGTTCCACCCTGTCCGTCGATCGTGTCCGTTCCCGGACTTGTTCCACTGACTGTGATGATGTCCCGAATCTGGCTGCCGGTGATCGTGTCATTTCCTTGCTGACCGTTGATCAGAACAAACGACAGTCCGGAAGCGGATGTGACCGCGGAGGCATCGATGACATTGGCACTGGCACCTCCTGTCAGCCGAAGGTCTTCAATCCCGGCGTACGTCCCTGGGACAGCGGCGGCCAGCTGAAATGTCGAGTCAGTGACGGTGATGTCCAGGTCCACCGTCAAAACTAATCGATCGTTAGTCCCGCCCTGAAGGTCAATCGTATCGCTGCCGGGATTGGTCCCGTTGACACTGACAGCATCGAGAATCTGGCTGCCGATGATCGTATCGTCACCCTCCTGACCATTAATGACCAAACTGGCAAGTCCGCTGCCGGTGCCGATTCCGGAGGCATCCAGACTGTCATTCATGTCGCCCAGATTCAGACTAAGAACGGAGATTCCTGCTGCAGAAATCGTCACTTCATTCGCATTCACTACGGTAAACGGGCCGACTCCCGGAGTGATCGTCGCTCCGGTGTCGGTAAACGTCAGAGTCCCTGCCGATTCGGACACGGTCAGAGTGTTGATTTCCCCGGGCGAACCGCTGTATACGATCTGAGGTCCGATGACGGAGATGGAACTCAGCACGAGCCGGTATTCAAGAGGCTCAACTGGTCCTGCCTTTGTGACACGTCTGCGAAGCCACTGATGATTCCGGCGTCCGGTCATGGCGCGGGCAAAGAGGTCCAGTATTTTGCATGTGCGTTGCATAGCGGCTTTCCGGAATACTGTTTGGATAAATCATCGCTTTGAGGGTGACGGCACGCGCCCGCGTCTTCGTCATGCGAGTTCGTACTCATCTGAAACAGCAATTCTCAGCCAATTAGAGTGCCAGCGAATTCCGGATTTTTCCAGAATGGGCAGGATGACGCTGACAACAGCCCGAAAACGTCGTTGCAGCTAACAATACGCTGACACGGGCTGAAGCGAATCAGTCTGTCGAACGAAGGTCCTGCGGCTCCGATTCCTCATCGATTCTTAAAGACTTTCCGTCGTCAGTCTTCGAGACGATCTTTCCGATCTCGGCCTTCGCATGGTTGCGCAGGTCGATGAGTTGCTGCCGTTGCACCGTGACGGACCTGTCCAGAGCTTCGCCGTTTTCAAGCATGCGATCCGCTGTAGCAACGACAGCCAACCAGTCTTTGCGATGCTCTTCGATCAACGCTTTGTTCCACAAACAGTCAAGAAGGTCACAGTCGTCGCACTGCAGCCACGCGTCGACGAAGGGGTCGGCTTTGTCGTATTCCCGGGCACTCAACAGCCCAATCACGATTGCGCGGTACGCTTTGCTTGTTCCGACATATGCGGAATCAAGCCCTTCAGATGCCTGCACCAAAACACGGAGGTTCTTCTTCGATTCATTCTGATCGACAAGAGCCCGAATTATGGCCACTGTGCAGAGATTTAGCCGTGCTCCCTGTTCGACTTTGGGAATCCACGATCGGTGACGCAGTGCCTCCTCAAGCCTGTCACGGCTGGCATCCAGCTCTCGCTTCATAAGGTGGATGTACCCCAGAAGCGTCATCGATGCCATCTCCGGGTGAACCGCAGCAATCGCCTCCAGAGCCGACTGAATTTCGTCAACCGCCGGATCAGGGCCAACTAAGAACTTCGACAAGCGGTTTGGAAGCATCAGACTGGCTTTCTTCGAGAGGAGTTCCGGCAGTCCGGAGAATGCTGCCGCGATGCGAGGCGGCAGGCGGAGTCCTCGATCGAGCATCAGCGGCCGAAAGTCCAGAACGACCTTCGACGCGAACTCGGAAAGCGACTTCAGGTTCACTGTAGATTCGTCATCCCCCATGTCGAACTCGATCGCTCCGACTGCCCGGCAGAAGCTGAGCCATGTTTCCTGTTCGGATGGCGACGTCGCAGCCATTGCCACAATCGATTCAGCGTCCTGGACACGTCCCTGCCTCGCCGTTGCCAGTGATTCGAGCAGAGGAATCGCAGCATCTTCAGGGAACAGGTTTTGTGCTTTCTCAATCTCGATGAGGCTCTCGTCGATCCGTGCCAGTGAAAGCAATACCGTAATCACCATGCGTCTGGCTCGTCCGTGAAATGGATCGGCGGCCACAGCTTGCTGAAAATGGTTGAGGGCCGTGACCGAATCTTCGGCCAACATTCCGTCACAATAGATCGCATCCGCTCCGGTCAAATGAGGGAGCGCGCGTTCCAGCCGCTCGACAACAACGCGCCCTTCTGTGCCGGATTCCATGTGAAGCTCCGCCTCCCAGAGAGTGATCTCCCCTTCATGTCGTGATCGCTTCGGGTGTTTCGCGATCAGGCTGAACTCCGTTTGTGCTTCGTCGACGCGCCGCAATGCCAGTAATGCATCAATGCGGCGCAAACGTAACGGTAGATCGTCTTCGATTCCCTGCCGCAGGCTTTGGTCGAAATGTTCGATCGCTTTCGAGAGGTGTCCTCGTTGCATCGCCAAAATACCTGCGTCAGCCGCAGCGGATGCCAGTAGGTACTGCTTGTCCCGTTCCGATTCGACTGCCTTCGATTCTGCGGTGACAGCACGGTCACGTTCGTTGCCGACTCGGCCCAGCTGAAGCAGACTGCCGATCAGGAATGCGGATAGCACGAGACTTGAGACAACGCTTCCTGCGAGCGCCGGGCGGCGTCTGGACCACTTCATGATGCGACTGAACTGTCCCGGGCGTTTTGCGACAATACTGCGGCCGGCGATATATGACTCCAAATCTGTGGCCAGACAATCTGCGCCCTGGTATCGTTCCGCAGGTTCCTTCTCCAGGCATTTCAGAATGATTGTTTCGAGATCAATGGGCAGGTTGGCGGCAAACCGGCGAGGGGCGGGCGGCTCGCGATGCAGAACCTGTGAGAGAACTTCTGACGTCGTGCCTTCAAAGGGCAATCGTCCAGTCGTCAGACGAAACAACAGAACGCCCATGCTGTATACATCCGCCCGTGGATCGGCCAACCATCCGCGACCGGCAGCCTGTTCGGGGGCCATGTACGATGGAGTGCCAACCAGGTCGCCTTCATGCGTCAGATTCTGCGTCGCATCAGTCAGATGCGCGAGCCCGAAGTCAGTGATCAGCGGAATGTCGCCATCCAGCAGAACGTTGGCTGGCTTCAGATCCCGATGGACGATGCCCTGCTGATGAGCTTCATGAATTCCATTCGCCATCTGCATTACCAATCGGGCTGACTGTTCATACGTGAGATTGGCAGAATTAAGCGTATGGGCGAGCGTGTTGCCTTCGACCAGCTGCGACACGATGTAATCAGTACCATGGTAACTGCCGACATCCACTACACGGACGATATTGGGGTGATCAATCGCAGCAGCAGCCCTGGCTTCTCGCAGCATTCGCTCTCGAATTGTTCCCTGATCGGCAACGTGAGGCTGCAACTGTTTAACAGCAACTCTGCTGCCGGAACGCTCGTCGATGGCAGAATACACAACAGAAAATGCCCCTGCACCGATCACCTCGCCGATTTGGTACGGGCCCAGCTTCTGCCCGCAGGCAAACGTTGTCGACTTCAGTTGCGCCGGTTGGCTTTGGTTGTCGTCATCCGAATTCGCGGCGAGTAATAATTCAAGTTCCTCTTTGAGGATTGGGAATCTCAGTAGCAGCTCGTCGCTCGTCGCTGGTGGTCCAACATAGTTGCGGACAGCAATTTCGCCAGAGACCAGTTGTTTTTGGATCTCCCTGGAATGCCATCGTTCGCCGAATATTCGTGCATAGTCTTCGGAACGGGCCGGCTGTCCATTCCTCAAGCGGTGCTCAAGGTCGATGAGGCATAATTCCACCAGCAACTCTTCATCTCGAACGTTTGGTTCGACTTCGTTGCAAAAGCGTTGCAGATCCGGAAAGTCACCTTTCGCCCAGGCGGCCTCGAAGCGGTTTAGTATGTGCTCACGTGCTGACCAGTCATCGCTCGGCATGTCCATTCTCCTCAGGCATGGAGATGTCGGACTGCAGTCTTGCCTCAGCAAGTTCGCGAAAACGCCTGAGGACTCTCATCACGGTTCGTTTTGACTTGCCCAAACGTTGTGCAATCTCCTCCGAGGTGTAGTCTTCCAGTCGGAAACGCACGATCTCGCGGGATTCCTCTGGCAGGTGTAACATCAACGATTCAAGCAAGTCAATCATCACCACAACGTCTGACGAGGTTGGCTTTCGATCGGGCCAGACCATCGGCGAACTGACACTGCTGTCCGATTCGGACGTGTCGCGTTTGATATCGCGTTTCTGCCGATGATGATGATTGATGGCGTTAACCACCTTGTGGTACGTCATCGTTACCAACAGGCGCCAAACATCATTCGACGATTGAAAGGTAAACTCCTCGCGTTCGTGTCTTCCGAAGAAACTGCGGAACACAGACTGCACGACATCCTCGGGATCGAGTCGCCGCGACATTCGCTCCGGCATTTCGGAATGGGCGAGGCGAATTAATTGCTCGCCGAATCGAGAAACAATGTCGTATTCGTAGCCATCAGTGCGATCAATGACGTTCAGCAACAGACTCGATTTATTCGCATCCATTTTTGTGTTCTCAACCGCCGCCTCGTTTGCCCCCCGCCGACATTATGCAGGGATGCCACACCAGGTACACATCCGGTTTTACCAATCTGCCAGAAAACTTGATTTGTTGAGCTGGTGTACGGTTGGCTCGTGAGTGGCGTCTTGACTCCCTGCCGAACCGGACGTCCACAATGGTCTGCGGTAACTGCCAGCTGAATGCTGCAGCACTTATGAATAGCGACAGGTTTTGCTGCGTTGAGAAAAGGGCAAATGTCGTTTGTGATTAAAGCCGTCGAGAAGAACAGTGATCCGGTCAATGTGATCCATGCGGGTTCAAGCAATTGCACGGGTCATCTTCTCCTCAGCTAAGATGACTCGAACAGAATGGCGCTTGTTCTGGAGAGTCTGGTGGGCCGTCCTGGTTGAAATAGTGCGGGAGAATCGAGAATCTTCGTGCCAACACAAGGCAATTCAAACCGTTTCGAAGTCTGTGAATCCTATGAAACCTGACGAACACCCATTTGGCAAACTGGCTCCCAGAGACGCGAACAAGCGAGGACTTTACCGGACGATGACTCTTGGCGGGGAATATGCAACCCGCAACTACACCGTCAGGCATCTTCAGGATATGAAAGGCAAAACCGTTCTGACAGAAACAATGCCCTTCACAATCCGAGAGGCAATGGCCGCTGAAGAGGCGGGGATCGATACGCTGAAAGTCAAGTTTGATCCGGCGAATCCGGTCGAAGCAGTTGCGATGCGAAAAGCCGCGCCGCATACTTTCATGACGTTCTGCATTGGACTGACAAAGGTTGCGACTGTGGACGAAGCGGTTCGAGCAGGCTACATCGCGATGGAGGCTGGCGCCGATGGGATCATGTGCCAGTGGGGGTCAAACTTTATCCGGGCTGTTTCTGATGCTGGCATTCCGGTCCAGGCTCACGCCGGTCTCGTGCCTCGCCTGAGCACGTGGACGGGAGGGCTTAGAGCCGTCGGAAAGACGATTGAAGAAGCGATGTGGATCTTCGAACAGGTAAAGTCATTCGAAGAAGCAGGAGCATGGGCAGTTGAAGTTGAAGTCGTGCCAGCCCAGTTGCTCGCGGAAATCTCTAAACGGACTCGACTAGTCACCTCGTCGATTGGTGCAGGCAGCGGTGGCGACATTCAATTTATGTTCGCCGAAGACATCCTTGGTTGTCATGCTCCTCCCTATCCCAGACACACCAAACAGTATCGGAACCTCTACGAGATGGAGCAGACGATTCAGGCAGAGCGAGTCAATGGTTTCCGCGACTACATCGACGACGTCAGGAGCGGAGCGTTCCCAGGCCCCAAACACATTGTTAATGCCCCGGAGGGACTGATAAACCAGTTTCTTTCTGCAGTGGATGGTCGCGGAAGCGAGTAACCTCTGAGCGACTGAAAACAGCATGGCACTAGAACGACAAGATGTTCATCGCGCTGGTTCCGAACGATTCCTCAACATCGCCAGGATCCGGTCGATTCCTGCATGTTAAGATTAGGCTCAGAAACGACATCTGATCTAAGTCCATGGCAGTGAGCACAAGAGGGATGGGAAAGTCCCCGGGTTTCTTAGTAACTGAAGAACGTCTCTGTATGCCGTGTTTGTCTGTGACAGTGGAAAGGATCGGATCCGGGAACGGAACCGCTGGGATCAGGCGTTTGTTTGGCTGAAATCTGGAGCCCCGTTTGTCTTCCGGGGCCGGCGGAAGAGGATCGATCCCGTATGAGGCTGATCAAGCTGTCAAGTTGTCGTCTGCGTTTGTCTTGCGATTAATGCGTCGAGTTCAGACTTCAGCTTTGCCAGGATCTGGTCATATGGAAACGCACCCAGAGATTCGGGGCCACGTTTCAGATTGACGTGGGTTGGACCGCACCAGAGTCCCAAATCGGCATCGTCGGTTTCGCCCGGCCCATTGACTCGACATCCCATCACTGCAATCGTCAATTTATGGTCTTCTGCATAGCGAGTCATCTCTCGAACTTGTTCTGCCAGTTCGATGAACGCTTCGTTTTCCACGCGGGAACAACTTGGACAGCTGATGATATTCAGAGTTTTCAGGCCATAGTCCACGACACTGCGAACCCGGCCATTGGCGATGTCGTCGAGGATCTTTCGTCCGGCAACAATCTCTTCACTTTTTCGGTTGTTGGCCACCGTCAGCGAAACGCGGATCGTGTCACCAATACCTCGACTAATCAGCTGCTCAAATGCGATGCGTGTCTTAATAATGCCATCCGGCGGCATACCTGCTTCGGTGACACCCAGGTGTAATGGAACATCGGGGCGGCGTTCTGCAAACCGTCGATTGACCTCAATCACTTTTTGGGGATCAGAGTCCTTGAGCGACACGCAGTAGCGGACGAACGCCAGCTCGTCGAGCAATTCGCAATGATCCCAGGCACTCTTCAGCATCGGAGAAATCGAATCCGATTCTTCGAACATGCTTTTTGTCGCCGGGTCGACAGAACCGCAGTTTACTCCGACTCGCATCGCACAATCATTATCCCGGGCGACCTGGACAAGGTAACGAACTTTCTCCTGCCATGGTTTTTCGCGTTCGTGGTGATACAGATGTCCCGGGTTGTAGCGAATCTTGTTCACGTATGGAGCGATGACTTCGGCCAGACGATAATTCTCCTGCAGGTCCACGGACAGATTTCCGGACACCTGCGAACGAATCTCCATCAGTGCTTCGGCGTCCTTTTGATTATCGATTGCAACACGGACCACATCCGCGCCGGCTGTTACCAAATCGTTGATCTGGCTGACCGTGGCATCGATATCCTGGGTTCGAGTCGCTGTCATGCTTTGCACAGCGATTGGCGAATTACCGCCAATCGTGATGGATCCGATGGCAACTGTCCGAGTTGGATTTCGAGTAATGGCGGAAGGTGAAGCAGATGAAGTTGTCATGTATCTGGCTTTGGGTGTCGCGAGACGACGCAGGAAGAAAGGTGAAAATCGAAGGTTGAACTGATTTCAAGTGGGTGAATGTGCCCGGAATCCGGGGATACTGTCGGTTCCGGACGATCGAATGACCCCTGAACTCCCGTCCCTTTTTGGCGACCGAACAGGATTCCGCACCAAACACCGAACAATAACGCTCCGACTTCTTACTCGGACTGAATAACGCGTATTTGTACGAAAGAGAATCCGGATTCTGCTGGACTTGTCCGGAGTTTTCACGGAAGTAGCATCAAACCATTGGCCGTTTCGGAAAAGCAGCCGGTATTCCGTTACTGATACTCGCAGGTTCACACGGGGCGAATTCAGGCACAGAATTGTAGAAGCCTTCGCATGGAGTGGCCAGATTTATCGCGACTTGAGAAATTCGAGAAGATCGGCCATCTGCTGCACGGAAACGTCTTTTTCAATTCCTTCCGGCATCAGAGAGCGGTTTGTCGAATGGATTTCTTCAATGTCCGTCCGTAACACCGTCTGCTGAATCGCTTCGGCCTGACGCAGGACAACGGCGTCCGGTGTTTCGCTCACCATCAGGCCGTTAAACGTTCGTCCATCGCTGGTCACCACAACGTAGTCCGAATACTGCGGATCAACTCGCCGATTCGGATCCAGAATGTCATAAAGCAGGGCATCCCGTGCACGGCTTCGCGTGTCGCTGATGTCCGGTCCCACCTGATGTCCGACACCATCAATCCGATGGCACTTCGAACATGATTTCTCGAATACTTTTGCACCTGCCTGTGCGTCTGATTTCAGGGTTAACGCTGCCGAGTATTGGGTGGCCACTTCCTGGCGATTGGCCGATACGTTACCACCGAACAATTCTGTTGCCATTTGTCGAATGGAGTCGTCCTTGTGCTGAAGAAGGCGCAAACGCTGGTCGATGCTGATAACGGATGCAGCGACCTTTCCTTCCAGCATCCGCTGGAGCAGCGTAGTTGTGGTTTCACTACGAACCAGCAGCTGACTTAGTACCTGCGAACGCACCTGAGGACGGAGTGTATTCCATTGATTCAAAGCCATCAGCGCGAGATCGGATCGCCCCGTTCCACGAATCGTTTCCATCGCTGCGGTCTGAAGTGACAGTGGTTGATCAGGCCTGAGCAGCGCTGCCGTGGCTTCGGTAAGAGCCGCTGGGGACTGATAGGGAAGTAATCGCACTGCGACCAGTCGGTCCGCTTCCGTCTGTCGACCGTCTGTTACAACAGCCACCGCCTGCTGCATCATCTGGTCCATTGACCGGGCCGCCTCTTCAAGTCCTGCTGGTGGCTTTTCAATTAAAGCTGCCAGGCTTTTGGGGAACTGTTGTCCCCTTGTTTTGGGCAGTCCCTGCGAGATGCCAATGATGATGGCAGTCCGCCACCATGATCCACCCCCGTCGGTTGAAGCAAAGAGTGACAATGTTTCGCCAAGCTCATCCTGATCGCCCCGAACCGCCACTGCCGATGCTAACTGCCTGAGTATTTCGGTTCGACTTTCTGCTTCTTCTGCCGTCAGACTGTCGCCATCATTCCACTGAGTGACCAGTTCTCGCAGCACGGCGCCGCTACAGGTTGGACTTGCAGACATCACAGCCGCCACCAACCAGCGGTCTGACGAAGCTGATGCGACCGACGAAGCCAGACTGGTGGCACGACTTTGAGATTCTGAATCAAAAAGTGACAGGACAGCGTGGAGCCTTACTTCGAAGTTCTCATCGTTGCAGAGGCTTTCTACCGAGGCCAGCAATTGTTGATCCCGAGGAAACCGCAGGCCGACAAGTCGCGCGGCATCGCGCCGGACAATTGCTGCAGGATCGGCCAGGGCGGCGGACAGTACATCTGCGTCCATGGATCCCAATCCGTCCAGGGTCCAGAGTGCGTGCATGCGCGAGTGGGAGCTTGCGGTCTGATCCCTTGAAAGCAATTGCAACATCGGGACGGTTTCCATCAACTGCTTTTCGACAATCAATCGCTGCCCGAGCAATCTGCGCCAGCCATTTGCGTGTCGAAGCAAATGAACCAGATTCTCAGCAGATGCTGTTTCCGGTGGACTATCCGGCTGGAACCCGCCTTCCGGAACGATCCTCCAGATTCGGCCGCGATCTTCTCCTGCTCTCCAGTCCATTTTTGCTGCTACGTCTTCCGGAACGAATTTTGGATGTTCAACCCAGAGACGATACATGTCAGCCAGATACAGCGCACCATCGGGGCCTGTACACAGACTGGCCGGGCGAAACCAGGTGTCTGTCGATGCCAGAAAATCTGCCTTCGGCCGGGCTCTTTGCGCCGTCAGCGATGCACCCTGCGGCTTGATAATCGACCGAGTCACTAAATGCCCGACAGGTTCACAGGCAAAGGTGCTGTGCTGGAAGGAATCATCGAACAGATGACCACGATACGATGTGACACCGCAGGCAGACGTATGCGTGCCTGCGTGTGACAGCCAGTTACTTTTCATGTCGACCAGTGGATACACCCGCGTATCTTCTCCGGCAGGACCAACGTCGGTGTGTCCAGTTGTTATCTGAACCAGAGGATTGCGAGTCATGACCGAACGTGACAGGACATCTGTCATGATTGGATTGCGGTTTGTACTGAAGAAGCGATGCCCGTCATTGTCAAACGTATTGCCAAACTGACCAAGTCCCGTCACGGATTCAAACTGCATCGTTAAGGGATGAAATCGAAAGTCCTGTCTGGCCAGCGTTACCGGGGCCTCAGTTTCGAATCCCGGACGCTCGCATTTGACTTTGCCGGGACCGTAGGTCAGGTAAATCCAGTTGTCGTAGCCCCACCGCGGGCAGCCGATTTGCATTTGCGGATGGGCTGGCGTGAATCCGGAAAACCAGACTTCACGAATGTCCGCCACGTCGTCCCCATCGGTATCCTTTAAGAACACAATCTCCGTTTCGGTACACGACAGGATGCCTTCAAACAGGGGCATGAGGCTGTGACAAAAGGCAAGGTGATCTGCGAAAATTGTGCGATCGTCCATTCGCCCGTCATTGTCCGTATCCTTCAGAAGGACAATTCGGGACAACGCGGGCGCGTCCTTTTCCCCGGGACCGACTGGATAGTCACCATATTCAGCCACAAACAATCGGCCTTTCTGATCGAACTCCATGGCCACCGGATCGATAACGACAGGTTCAGCCGCGAGCAACTCTATTCTTGCACCCGGTTCGATCCGAAAACAGGCGAGCGATTCTTCTGCCGACTTCGGGGCTTCCGTCTTCTTATCAATCCAGTGGCGGCCGCCACGTTGCTGCTCAACCGACTGGACCAATGTCTCCGGCGGGGTGGCGGGTGGCTGTGATTGTTGAGGCTGCGTCTCTGCGGCTACCAGAACACCAAAACAAAGGCAGACGAAACAGCAGATCAGGCGGTAATCACTGATCCACGCGAAACATCCTGGCATTGAAGTCTCCAGGGGAGGGCAAAATGCGGTTAGATGAACTCAACCATGCAGCGAAGATGAGTTGCCAGACGGCTGGGTCGTGAATTGACTGCACGAAAGAGTCGTACGGGTGCTCCTTCGAACAGCGGGCGGGGAGTGTGCTTTGTCTTAAGTTGTCGTTGTCTTTGATGATCGCTCTGGCTGTGGTTCCGGCTGAATATCTATTCCGAAGCCGATGGGCCGTCGCTGTCACTGGTTGACGATGCGTCATCCGACGCCGGGCCTGCGGGCAATTTGATAACGGGAGGAAGTGTCTGACCCTCCGGAATGAATCGCATCGAAACAGAATTCACACAGTGACGAGTGTCCTTGGGTGTTTTCTGCTCACCATGAAAGACGTGGCCAAGGTGGCCGCCGCAATTGCGGCATGTGATTTCTGTGCGAGGCTGAAGGAACAAACTGTTATCTTCGTGG
Organism: Planctomycetaceae bacterium; assembly: GCA_020426345.1. Taxonomy (GTDB): domain Bacteria; phylum Planctomycetota; class Planctomycetia; order Planctomycetales; family Planctomycetaceae; genus F1-80-MAGs062. The sequence goes on along the minus strand of JAGQQE010000088.1, from coordinate 6,484 downwards.
CGATCAATCGCATTGGGGATTTCATCATCAAAGCTCGGCCAACCGCAGTCGCTGTCGAATTTATCCTTCGAGTAATACAGGGGGGCATTACAACGGCGGCAGATGTAAGTACCGGGGTCTTTCAAATCTGTGTATTCGCCGGTGAAAGGTCGCTCGGTTCCTTTGTCCAGAATCACGTGGGCTTCCAGATCGCTGAGTTCATTGTACTGCATTGCTTCAGTGCCATTCTCGGAAAGATTGCCGCCGAAATCGTGATTGGGTTCATCCAGATCCAGATGATGGACGTCAGTGGCCGCTATCTGAGAAGGGTCCCCTGTCACCGCTTCGCTGCCCGCGGCTGGAGTGCCAGGTGCATCCCCCGGATCGACAGAATCGCCGGAACCACATCCCACCATTGCGAGCATGATTGTCAGAGAAAAAATCTGAACTGGCCGAGAAAGAATCTCAGCTTTCAACCCATCCATCGTTTGCATCACATCATCTCCAGCCGACATTTCAACTCAACTTCAGCCGAACGGCAGAACTCCATTCGTGCGAGTTTATAGTACAGGCAAGCCAAACGAGTTACAGCATTACTGAAAATAATGAGCGATCGGATTTCGGGCAGGTCGTTTCAAGCCTACCGTAAGACTTCCGGACGCTCTGCAAATTCTCTCGAATTCCAACCGTTCATCGAGTCAAAAGGCCTGCCCGAGTTAGCAGCCTGTTCAAAAAACGGGACTGGCTCGAGCAGGAGACCTGAAGACACGATGGTTTCCAGTCGTCCTGGGTGCCTGTCCCGGTTTTTCAACGGACAGTTAAGCCGGTGAATTCGCTCCCTCTTCGACTTCGGGCGTGGGTTCCGGCAACAGGAAGCTGAGCCCGAGATTGACTACGTAAACGAAGAGTCCAACCCCACATGCGGCATAAGCCCATTTCTCTGTCGGAGTCGAACCAGGTATGAATTCTTTCACCGCCAGACTGCTGGTCACCCAGGCAAAACTGGTACCGATCAGTCTTCCACCGATGTTTGCGGCAAAACTCTCGCCCGTGCCTCGCAGATGCATTGGATAAACACCGGGAAGGTAGTTGCCCCAGAAACTAAATTGCCCCACCGTCAACATGCCGGCGAAGAACATCCCCAGATAAGTCAGGTTCAGGCTGTTCATCGCCGCATAGCCGAAGGTGAATGGAATAATCAGAAGTCCAGGCAGGAGGAACATTTGAATGACTCGTCGGCGACTCGCAATTCTGATGACAAGAAACGCCAGCAATATTCGCCCGACCAAACCGCCAACCTCCTGAACTTTGGTGACGCTGGCGGCAACACCCTGCTCCGTCAGTTTCTGCACCTTCATTTGTTCGGGTTTTGGTTTATCAGCTGCCTTCGCCTGTATTTCTGCCTCAACCTTTGCCTTAACCTCGGGCAGACCTGGCACCATCTGTGGCATGTGCTGAATCGCGCCAAATGCTGCCCCGAATGAGCAGGCAAACATGATGGTGGTAATGACGGTTGTTCGCTTCAGTTCCGGACTGAACAATTCGGCAATACTTGGACGTCGCAGAGTCCCCGAAGCTTTCTTCTGAGCCCACTTGGGGGACTCCGGGAGGAATGGCCGAATGATCAACAGCGGCAACGCTGGAATCAGTCCGCTCATCAACGTGTAGCGCCAGGCCGCATGACTATCCGTTACCTGCCCCAGCGCTCCCTGAAGAAAACCAGGCATCTGAACTGCAGGCAGTTGCAAGGCCCACGTCACGGCCAGTCCGTTCGCCAGAGCAATCATTAATCCCCCGATGGAACTGAAGGCCTGAGTCAGTCCCAGCACCTTCTCACGCTGATGAGGATCATCGAACAGTTCTGCCAGCCATGCCACAGCAGCAACGAATTCAACGCATACGCCTACGAATACGCAGCACCGGCAGACAAGCAGCATGTTCAATGAGGTTGAAAAGCCGGCAATGAACGCAGCACCCGCGTAAAGCAGAATTGAAAACGTCAGGACCCGGCGACGACCCAGAATGTCCGTCATGTAACCGCCCAGCAACCCAAAGATTCCGCCTGCGATCGCCGGGATGTAGAACAGTTTTCCAACCCAGCTGGCAAATTCCGGAGTGCCGGGAGCAATGTTCCCAAGCTCCATCAGGGCCGGGCGAACAATCAACGGCAGCATCAGCAATTCGTAAATGTCGAATGCAAAGCCGATTGCCGCAATGATGCAAACAAGCCATTGAATTCGTGTAAGTCGTGGAACGGACGAAGACATCTGGAAAATCCGAATGTTGGTGTTGAGGCGATTCGATCCTGGTGGCGTGGCGGGACTTCCCGGAACAGCCAACGAACCGAATTCGTTGCCCGATCCTGACTGGAACGACGAAATGCCGTTCGACCGGCAACCCGGGAAGCTCGAAGATCGTAGCCGTCCCTATGGCCGAGTTCAATCAACGTTCATTACTGCCGACTGCCGGAACCTCGAAGATCGTCGTCAGATTCATAACGATATGTGTAGAATTCATCGACAGGCATTTGCCGAAGCAGTGGCAGTTTCTGATTTCCCGCTTCCGGTACATAACGCACCTGCTGCGTCCGCCTGGGGCGGTTGAGTCTGTCCCGTTCGATGATCAGTGTCCCATCCCAGTGAAACGACTCGTTCGGTTCTTCAGGACGAATCCGAGTCCAGCCGGTCAGTTGCCCATTGTCCGCCCAGTGATATTCATCCCGCCATCGCTTCGGAACATCAATCCATGGATCAACGTACAGCTTTGATGCAACCGGATCGTTGTAATCTACGGATTGAATCTGCCCTTTCGAGTTGTAGACGCGTTTTTCGTTTCGCAGACTGAATGAGCAGATCATTCCCGGGATTGACCAGTGCTCGCCGTTACTGGCAAAGACACCGATGTCGATGCGATTGCTTGAAATCACGGGACGTGCCAGGCTCGGACTCGATTCGTGATACTTCACAATCACCTCTGCCCGGGAACCATTCGCAGTCAATGGGCGAATCTGCACTCGGTCCGAATCGCCCTGCAACAACTTCCATTCGAAATGAAGGGCTTTGCCGTTGATATCTTTGCTGTTGCCAGCGTCAACGATCATGCGGCGCTGACTTGCAGTGGTCCGATAGATGCGGGCAATAGCAGCTGGCGTATCAAACAGGACTTCATTGACAGCTGCACCAAAAAAATCCTGTCCGGGAATTGCGGTGTCTTCGCTCTCCACACGTAAACGTACGACGGGCGGAAGTGAAGAAAGTGTGATCTCGTGTGCCAGATTCACTGTGCGTTCTGTGTCGATATCTGCCGACTGAAAGACGACGGGATGTGCGAGCCCCGACAAGTAGTCGTCATCGGTTCGCACCTTCCTGAGGCTCCGACGAAATACGTACTGCACAGTACTCATCAGCATGCCATGTTGCGAGAGCTGCTGCTTAACCTCTGGTCTGAAGGCCGCCAGTGCCAATGCAACGGCCTGCATGAATGGCTGATCTGAACCCGAGGATCCCTGAGAGATAATGCAGAACGGCGTATTGGCCGCGTAGACATCCCCATGTTTTTCGTCGTAGTCCGCGTGTTCCGGATACAGATACAGATGATTCATGGCGTAGGAATTATAGGCCATAGATGCGGTGACCTGAGCATCCAGGAACAACCGCGGATTACTGCGCCAGAAGGGCGATCCCACCAGCGACGTCGATGAATTTCCAAATGTCGGGCGATCGTAGGACAGGTAAATCTGCGCGCCCCAGTCCGCACTCACTTTTTTCGCGGCGTCACCGTATTCGATTCTTACGAGCTGCGGAAACTTCTTCAGATTCAGATTCGAATGATCCCGATCGCGATTGTCGTAAAGATCCCCCCGATGTCCGGCCGCGGTTCCTTCTTCAAACCACTTTTGAACCAGCAACTCAGCGGCCGACTGACCGGTTGTTACTTTCTGGTTGCGAGTCACCTCGGGCGCTGGTTCAAAGACTGAAAGAAGTCCCATCCTCTCAGCGACCCATTGTGTGTTTTGTTCAGTAACCAGCGCGACCCCGTTTCTGATTGCCCCCGGGACAGCTCGCCGCCTGGAAACAGGAAGATTTTCATCGGCCTGCAAACCGGAATCAGCACGACTCTCTGAAGCGGAATCGAGTACGTTCTGAAAATCTGGTCGTGCCCGCAGAGACTCGAGCTGAGGGTCTGACCTGAGTTTCTGAACATCACGAAAGCCTGCCTCCGTTGCCGAGGTCAGCGCCTTCATCGCGGCCTCGATGTTTCCAAGCGCTGCGTGCAGGGTGGCTGCTCCATACCAGACTTCCGGTTCTTCCGGCAACAGGTTTGTAACCTGTTCTGCCAGTCGCGTTGCTTCTTCGAAACGCCCCAGTTTGAACGCCTGACGCATTGCCTGCAGTTTTTGAACGGCATCAAGATGTCGTTGTGGTTCGCTGAAGATCGTTCGACGCGTCGAATCTTCGAGCCCCTGCCCTCTGGCCTGTTCAACAGCAAGCGGATGGCGATGCAGAAACAAAATCACGAGCATCAAAGCGGCGAAAGGAACGCAGATGGCAATGGGGCGAAACAGGCTGTGATTCATCAAGCGTTCTACCCTGATGCTGGATTCTGCGGGAAACGATCGAATACATCGGGAAATCAACTTCTGTGGCCAACGGTACTGGCCACCGCCCTGCCTGCAACATCAGAATGCAGCAAACTACAGTACGTATTTCCGTTGTGGCCCTTCCGGCATATTTTGACCCATTCAGATCAGAAAGCGATGAGCGATGAAAGACAAGGCAAAGAAAACATCAAAAAAACAGAAGGCAACAAATACAGTCGCACGCGTCACCGAAGTCATTGCATCTTCACCAACAAGCTTCGACGATGCCGTCCAGGCGGGTATTGAACGTGCCTGCCAGACCCTGGAGAATGTTACCGGCGCGTGGGTACAGGACCAAAAAGTCGACATTCAGGACGGAAAGATCTCGAGCTATCGTGTTACGTTGAAAATTACGTTTGTTCTGAATGATTAAGTTCCGCCGTTCGAGAGCCGCGGGAGGATGCCCGTCGTTAAAGCAGCTAAGTACAGTCATGACAACTCCAGGGAGTTTTTGTATGCTGGACGAACTCAACTGCGATTTTCCCCTCCGTTCATTCTCCCGCCTCGATCGTACAAAGGTTACGCCATGACTGCTCGTCAAACTCGTCGATCAGCATTAGCCACCGGGTCACTCTCGGCGGCTGCGATTGCCGCATCCGCTTCGCACCCGGCCGCATTTTCTGCCGCCTCAGAGGACACGTTGTCTCCCTCTGCACTTGCGAAAAAAGGCAAAGCCAGAAGCTGCATCTTTTTATGGCTGGGAGGCGGTGCGTGCCAGGTCGATACCTGGGATCCCAAAGTTGTGGGTGATCCCACTCAGGGCAAAAAGAAACCCGGTAGCGCTTATGCTGCCATCGATACTTGCGTCCAGGGGGTTCAGGTCTGTGAACATCTTCCCATGATGGCGCAGCGACTGGACCGCGGGACGATCATTCGATCGGTGAACCACGACGTCATCGACGAACACGCAGCGGCAACGAACCGGATGCATGTTGGACGCGCACCCACTGGCACCACGCAGTACGCATCCATTGGGTCTGTCGTTTCGCACGAACTGGGCGAATCCGGCAGCGACGTCCCCAACTATATTGTCATGGGTTATCCCAGCGCGACACGAGGCCCCGGTTTTCTGGGGGCGAAGCACAATTACATCTATCTGATCGATACCGAAAAAGGCCCGGAAGGTCTGCGTCGAGCGGAAGATGTTACACCCGAACGACTCGACCGGCGCTCTCGTCTGATGGGGAAAATGCGGGATGAATATCGAAGCCGATTCAGTGGTTATCGAAAAGTTGAAGATTACATCGATGCCGGCATCACGGGAGATTTGCTGGCTGGTCCCCGGTTCGCAGGTGTGTTTGATCTCAAATCTGAAGATCCGGCCCTTCGGACAAAGTACGGAAACGAATTTGGACAACGCTGCCTGCTGGCACGCCGACTTGTCGAAAGTGGTGTGAAGTTTATTGAGGTTAGCTTCAACCTGAATTTCATCAACGGGACCGGATGGGACACTCACAATGCCGGACAGAAGAACCAGCATATTCTGATTCAGGAACTCGACCAGGCGATGGCGACACTCATCGATGACCTGGAAAGTCGCAACCTGCTGGATTCTACACTGATCGTGGTGGGCACCGAATTCGGCCGACCACCGGAATTCGATGGTGGCGGTGGCCGCGGACACCAAAGCCGCGCGTTTAGTGTGCCCATTTTCGGAGGCGGTCTGAAATCAGGTCTCGTGGTTGGACAAACCGATGACTTTGGCCGCGAAGTTGTGGAGGAACCCGTGTCGGTGCCCGACCTGCATGCAACGATCTACGCGGCCATGGGGATCGATCCGTCGAAAGAACTTTTCGACGGAAATCGACCTGTCCCCATTACCGATCACGGCCATCCCATCGCTCGTCTGTTCGCTTAGGCACGAAC
>JAGQQE010000087.1 GCA_020426345.1 Planctomycetaceae bacterium | reverse complement strand
GGAATGCAGTGTCTTCCTGATCACCGTTGGCCGCCTGGATGGACTCAGTCTTAGTTGACGATTGCGTACGGGCTCGGATTTGATTTGAGACCAACGGTGTTCACCGTAATCACGCGGTAGTCGTGTTGTTGACCGGCCGCCGCTGATTTATCGGTAAATTGCATGGGCACCAGAGGTTGTGTCGGAGTGTCGCTGTATTGAAGGTTTTGGAAGATCGGGCGACCGTACGGATTCTTCGCTGCCTCGGGAACTCTTGCAATGATCTGTCCGTCGCGTTCGATGAGGAAGTGTGCGACGCCGCTTTCAAGATCAGCTTCCGCTGTCCACGTCAGTGTGTTTCCTGACAGCATGACAGAGGTTGGTTCCGCTGGCGGTGTGGTGTCTTCAATATTGGTGTCCTTCACGTACTGCATCCACAGTTTTGCGACGGCTGCATTCGGCAACCACGCGGCCTTCATGGGATCGCCCTGATACGTCGCGATCGGTACCGCATCGAATCCGGCGGCCGGCGCGAGCCATACGTCATTTGTGGGCATGGGACGAAGTGTCTCTCCGCTGGCCTCTGGCAAACGGCTCGTCAGGCAACTGTCAAGCCACAGAATGGCCATGTATCTTTGATTTCCGCATTCATGCGCCGTACGCGGATCGACTGCGACGCTGATAAGTCCGCCTTTGCTGCGAACCTTGTAGAAGAATTCTTCGTTTGCTGGCCAGACTCCCGCGAACCGGCCATCTTTGACGGTGACGCCTTCCTGAGTCCCCGGATTGCACATCATGGGCACTGACAACGCCGCATCCGGAAGTTGATGAGCTTTAATGGTGGTTCGCTCAGGATTCGGTTGCAGAAGCGGAACACCTGATCGCAACCACGCCGCCGCCACTCGTTCCGGGTGCAGCAAGACCATTCCGCCAGCCCAGTGTCCACCGCCGCTGTGTCCCCAAAGAGCCCACGGCACCGAAGACAGTTCAGGATGTCCTGACTTCTCTCCAAGATCATCGAGGCACCTCTGAAATGCGAGGTCTGATCCATTTCGAGGATCGCACCACATCTGACAGTCCGCCTTGTCGGGCTGCTCGTATGAAGGAGACAACAACGCGCATTTGTGTTTCTTCGCCAGCGCTTGCCAATGCAGGTCGTAGGCGCCGGTGAGTCCCGATTTGCACGATCCTTCTCCGCAGCCATGCTGATGAACAATGACGCCGCGAAGCAACTTTACGCCTTCGGGGATCCAGATCGTGTAGTTGACTGGATAGATGAGTTCGCCGGGGTTCGACGAACCATCGTAACGAACTCGATAGTACGGCGGATCGGCCGATGGGAAGACATCATAAGGAGACTTCTGTGCAAACGTCTCCATCGAAGTCACGAGGAGTAACAACAGGACCCCGAAGAAAAATGACGGCCTCATTGAACGCATCAAATCCACCCCTCTTGAAGGCAACCTTCTGGAACAGCATCACCGGGAGAAGTCCTGCTGGGCAGACACAGGCTGCTTCGTTATCTCCAGAGAGCAAATTGCACGGCGATTCGATCTTTGTCGCGGCCGCCGGGATCGAAGCTGGAGGATTTGAAGCAAACGCTGGGCTCTCCACTGCAGGACATTCAACTCACCTAAGGTTCCAGGACAACCAGGAGATCCCCCGTTTGAACCTGAGTCCCGGGCTTAACAAAAATTTCTTTGACCTTGCCATCCAGATCCGCATTGATGGCGGTTTCCATTTTCATTGCTTCCAGACTCAGAAGCTTTTGCCCTTTGCGAATGACTTCGCCAACGCCGACGTTCACATTAACGACCATGCCAGGCATGTTTGCTCCGACGTGGCACGGATTAGCGGCATCTGCTTTGGCCGCGGCAGTGCCCGTTGTTTCGACAGACGTATCTGTCACAGTGATTTCACGGGGCTGGCCATTCAGTTCGAAGAAGACTGTTCTTGTCCCGTCCACATGGGGTTCACTGACGGTCAGGAACCTGATGATGAGCGTCTTTCCGGATTCGATATCGACAGCAATCTCTTCCCCCGGCTCTAATCCTGTGAAGAAATGGGGAGTTGGTAGAATGCTGAGATCGCCGTACATTGTCTGCTGTTTGGCAAAATCTTCGAAAACGCGTTCATACAACAGCCACGAGACAACTTCCCTGTCCAGAGGATCACGATTCAGAATGGCCCTGACCTTCTCTCGAGCCGTTCCAAAGTCTGCCGGAGGAAGTGTTTCGCCTGGCCGTCCTGTGAATTCATCCTTACCCAGCAATACGCGGTGCTTGACCTCAGCAGGAAACCCACCGGGTGGCTGTCCCATACCACCGCCAATCAGATCGATAACGCTGGCCGGGAAAGCGATATCCCGATCAGAATTGAGCACATCCTCGTTTGTCAGACCGTTGGCCACCATGAACAAAGCCATGTCACCAACGGCTTTGCTTGTCGGTGTGACCTTGACAATATCGCCGAACAACTGGTTGACGCCTGCGTAGATTCTGCAGACTTCGGCCCATCGATCTGCGAGTCCCAAAGCCCGCGCCTGTTCGAACAGATTTGTATATTGCCCGCCTGGCATTTCGTGGTGATACAAATCGGCCGTCGCTGGCAGTGTGACGCTTTCAAACGGTGTGTAGAATTCCCGCGTCGCTCGCCAGTATTCTGCAATCGAATCGAGCGAATCTGAATTCAGACCCGTATCCCGATCACCGTATCGCAGCATTTCCACAAGCGTATTCAGATTTGGTTGAGATGTCCCTCCGGACATCGGCGCCATGGCTGCATCTGCGATATCAAGATCGACACGACTGCCTTCGAGGATGGACGCGGCCTGAATTCCGGCTGTATCGTGCGTGTGGAAATGAATTGGAATACCGATTTCCTGACGCAGTGCCTTGATGAGCTGACTTGCAGCCGCTGGTTTGCATAGTCCGGCCATATCCTTAATCGCCAGGATATGGGCGCCCATGTTTTCGAGTTGTTTTGCCAGATCCACGTAGTATTTCAATGAATATTTTGTTCGTCCGGGGTTCGTGATGTCTCCGGTGTAGCAAATCGAAGCTTCACAAATTGCGCCGGTATCGATGACCGCGTCCATCGCGACTTTCATGTTCGGAATCCAGTTGAGCGCGTCAAAGACGCGGAACACATCGATCCCGGCATCGGCTGCTTCCTTCACAAAAGCACGAACGATATTGTCCGGATAATTTGTATAGCCCACCGCATTTGATGCCCTCAGCAGCATTTGAAACAGGATGTTGGGAATTCGTTCCCGCATCTGAACGAGACGCTGCCACGGACATTCGCGAAGAAACCGCATCGTCGTATCGAATGTGGCTCCGCCCCACATTTCGAGGCTGAACAGGTCCGAACAGTTGTGTGCGTAGCAGTCAGCGATTTCCAGGAGGTCGTAGGTTCTCATCCGTGTGGCGAGCAGCGACTGATGAGCGTCTCGAAACGTTGTGTCTGTAATCAAGAGTCGTTTTTGATCACGGACCCAGTCGGCGAATTTTCTGGCACCCAGTTTCTGAAGTTGCTGTCTTGTTCCATCAGGGTGTGACACACCAAGCGGAACAGCTGGCACGACCGCCGGACTACGTCGCAATGGTTTTGGCCGACCTTTGACAAGACTGTTGCCGTTGACAATGGTTTCAGCGAGATAGCTCAGCAGACGCGTTGCTCGATTTCGGCGATGATCAAACTCGAACAATTCCGGAGTTTCATCAATGAATCTTGTTGTGCACTCGCTCTTCACGAACGTGGGATGTGACATCACCTTTGTCAGGAACGGAATATTTGTTTTCACTCCGCGAACCCTGAACTCGCGCAATGTGCGTTCCATTCGGTGGATGGCATCGCTGAACCTGCGGCCTCGCGTTGTCACTTTCGTGAGCAACGAATCGTAGAATGGGTTCACAACAGCACCAGAGAACGCACTGCCGGCATCCAGCCGAACTCCCATGCCACCGGCGGACCGATAGTGGGTGACGCGACCATAATCCGGCATGAAGTTGTTTGCGGGGTCTTCCGTAGTCACACGGCATTGGATAGCAAACCCGTTGACCTTCACGTCCTCCTGCTTCCCAAGACTGATCTCCGGTTCAGACAGTTTCTTGCCCTGCGCGATCAGAATCTGTGCTTTGACGATATCAATATTGGTGATCTCTTCCGTAACCGTGTGTTCCACCTGAATACGAGGATTCACCTCGATGAAGTAGAAAGCTTCGGCATCGACATCAACCAGAAACTCCACCGTTCCAGCGCAGGAGTAGTTCACCTGTTTGCCAATTTTGATGGCCGCGTCGAGAATTTCCTGCTGCAATTTGGACGACAGATTCGGTGCCGGAGCCAGCTCAACAACCTTCTGGTGGCGTCTTTGTACGGAACAGTCACGTTCGAACAAATGAATCAGGTTTCCATGTTCATCCCCCAGCAGCTGCACCTCAATATGCTTCGCGCGAGAAATGAATTTTTCGATAAACACGTCGGCACAGCCGAAGGCGGTCAGGGCTTCACTTCTGGCTGACTCAAAAGCCGCATCGAATTCGTCGGCGGTCTTAACGGCCCGCATCCCCCGCCCTCCACCGCCTTTCGCCGCTTTAATCATCACCGGAAATCCGATTTCCCGGGCTAGTTTTCTGGCGTCCGAAAGCGACTCAATGGATTGCTCAGTTCCGCCGAGCACAGGAACACCTGCCTTCACCGCGATCTCTCTGGCAGCTGTCTTGTCCCCAAGCGACTCCAGACATTCAATGGATGGACCGACAAACTTGATTCCGGCAGCTTCGCAGGCCCTGGCCAGTTCCGGGCGTTCCGAAAGAAATCCGTAGCCGGGGTGAATGGCATCTGCCCCGACTTCTTTTGCCAGACTGACGATGGAATCGATATCCAGATACGCTCGAATTGGCTCACCGGGCTTACCAATCTTGTAGGCTTCGTCTGCTTTGAAGCGATGCAGCGCGTATCGGTCTTCGTGCGTGTAGATGGCGACCGTGCGAATTCCAAGTTCGGTGGCACTCCGAAAGATTCGGATCGCGATTTCGGAGCGATTACAGACAAGCAGCTTTTTAAAGACAGGCATGATTCTTACGGTCTTTTATCGGCGATTGAAAAAAGGAGCCCGGCAAACCGGGCCAGTCGGCCCAGGCCCCGCAAACAGCAAGCCAGGTGATGCGGCAGTTGCGGCAGTATACACGGTTCGTGTGCCGTCAGAAGTCAAGAAGGGCCTGTTCCGGAGTTCGAACAGAAGTCGCCCCGTGCAATGTAAAGGAGGCTGCAAAAACGGAAATATCGCTCAGCCTTTGGAGTTCTCGTGGCCGCCTGGTATGCTGCCACTGTGAAAACACACACTTAACTGATTCAATCTCACGCGATGACAAATTCTTCCTCAATTCCATCGCTCCCACAGGCCCGCAACCTGTTGCGAAAGGCTGGTCTGCGCGCGACGCCCTGTCGCGTTGCGGTGGTGCAGTACCTTTCCGGAATTCTTTCTCCCGCAAGCCATCAGGAGGCCTGTCAGGAATTGGAAGAACGGGGATTTGATAAATCCACCATTTTCCGAACACTGAATGACCTGTCCGATTCCGGCCTGGCCCGACGTATGGAACTGGGGGATCACGTCTGGCGGTACGAATTGATCGAAACAAGCTCCGGGATCGCCAGCGATGCTGCTGTCCACCCGCATCTCCTGTGTACCGATTGCGGCAGTATTACGTGCCTGTCCCATGATGAAGTGCAGATTTCCATTGTCGCTCGGATTGGAGACATCAAGGAAGTCCTTCTGAAAGGACACTGCTCACAGTGCCGTTCAGACCGCAGTTAAGGACGGAGCCTGGTGAAGTCATTGCTCCGGAATCACATCAATTGATCTCTCAAAACACTCTGATGGTCTATCTATGCCGATCTACGTTTACCAGTATCTGAATGATGACGGGACAGCCGGAGAAACCTTTGAGTACCTCCAAAGCATCCGCGATGACGCCCTGATCGTTCATCCCGAGAACGGACGTCCTGTGCGCCGGGTCATCACGGCAGCCGGCATCAATTGCAAGTCATCGTCAGGGAAGATCGAAGCGGACCTCAGCGATAAGAATCTGGATCGACTGGGATTCACCAAATATGTTAAATCCAAAGATGGCTACAAAAAGGCCGTCGGTTCCGGTCCGGAACGCCTGACACCGGGACAGGATTAACGCCGGGACAGGTTCGGCGGCCCTGGCGCGGCTGCATCGGCGTCGCGCATCGGGTCGCGCGGTTGACAGCGTCATTTGTCACGAAGTCATTTGTCACGAATCTGAAATAGTCGCCGAATGGCGTGCAACAGTCCGTCGGGAGTACCAGCGCGGGCTTCATCCTTGAGCGCTTCCAGCGGGGGATGAAGCAGCTTGTTGACAATGCGTTGAATGGTGGCCTCAATCGCGACTCGCTGATCGGCATTCAGATCCGGCAGCTTTCGATAAAGGCGATCCAGCTCACCCCGGCTGATATCGGTCCAGTGTTCACGGAGCCTGTGGATGACCGGGCCTGTCGCTCGGTGATAGATTTCCTGCATGAAACGGTCGGTCTGCTCCGCGATGATTTCACGGGCACGCTGGACTTCGGCCTCTCGCAAAGATCGGTTCTTTTGACACGTTTCTTCGAGCGCATCGATATCGTAAAGGAAAACGTTGTCGTCAAGCTCTGCAATCCCGGGATCGAAGTCACGGGGCGCGGCAAGGTCCAGGATGAACACGGGATGTCGGCGAGATTTAGCTCTGACCGCGGCAAATCTCTCGCGAGTGATCAGTGTCTGTGCTGCACCCGTTGTGCTGACGATCACATCAGCTTTCGCAAGCCATTCGTCAAGTTCTTCGAAATCATATACATCGCCTCCGAAAGCCGCTGCCAGCTTATCTGCTCGGTCCCGGCTTCGGTTAATCACAACAATTTTCTGCACACCTTCGCTCTTGAGATACTGCAAAGTCTCCTCAGCCATTTCCCCCGCGCCGATGACGAGCACGGTCTTGTTGTCGAAACGGCTGAAAATGTTGCGGCCGAATTCACCAACAGCGACACTGGCAATAGAAACCCGGCCTTCTGCCAAACGTGTCTCAGTACGAACTCGTCCGGAAACATTCAGGGCCTGCTGAAACAACACATTGGTCAGTGGACCGCAGGCATCGTTTTCCTGCGCGACCCGGTATGCTTCTTTGACCTGATTCACAATCTGTGGCTCACCGAGAACCATGCTGTCGATGCTGCAGGTCACTTCAAAGAGGTGAGAAACGGCGCTCGTGCCGTGCTGTGCCAGCACTGACTGGACAAACTCATCGGTGGGGACGTTATGGAACTCCGAAATAAAGCGAGTAATATCGTCAAAGGAAACGCCCTCATCATCGTCCTCATCGGCCGCATAAATCTCAACACGATTGCATGTCGACAGAACGACGAGTTCTGAATTCGGGTAGCGTCCCTTCCAGTTGGCGTAAGCCCGGATCAGTTGCGATTCATTCGAAAATGCAAGCTTTTCTCGAATGTTGACCCCGGCATTGTGGTGATTGCAGCTCACGACCAGCACATTCATTGCTGATCTCCTGCATTTCGTTCCGGCAGCCCATTCCCGGGCAAAGACGATTCCGTGGCGATGTTGCCCTGCGATTGAGCACTGCCATTACTTTCCCTTTCGGCATTCTGCCCATGGAAAGTTTTCATTGCCCCTGTTTCGGCGAGCAGCATTGGGCCAAGGATCGTAAGAAGCAAAAAACCTCCGCTGATCAGTGAGAGCTGGGCGATTGATTTTCCGCTGTGGTGTTCGCTGTTCAGCAGACGAAGCAGCATCAGCACCATTGCGATCCACATCACCACGGTTGTTACAATTGTCGGGTCGGTCCAGGGAATCCGGATTGTTGTGTCGTTGCGGTTGGACATGGCCAGCAAAACGAAACCTGTCAGCAGACCAGCCGTCAGACACGGAGCCGAAAAGATGACCATCCACCGATTAATTGCCGAAAGGCTTTCCAGGCTTGGCAGCTGAAAACGACTCAACCACGGACTTCGGTTTCTGAGCTTTTGATGGTTCAGGAGGTACATGATGGCCGTCACTGTGGATCCGAGAACGGCCGCCATTCCCAGAACCAGAGACGCTGCGTGCAACATTCCCCAGCGTCGAATCGCAACTTCGTGCACCTGTGACGTTGCAGTATCGCTGACAAACACCGCCACGATCACCAGAAGCAGCACAGCCGGCAGCATGAACAGTCCGTGGCTCAGAGTGTCATGTGTTGTCAGCAAAACCAGATAGAGCGCGACTCCCAGCCACGCAAGCACAAGAAGCCAGTCCTGACCGCTGGTCATCAGCGGAGGCAGCCCGGCGGTCCGGCTTCGTGCAACCAGATAGGAAGTGTGGGCAATTAAACCAGCCACGGTAAAAGAAAGAACGGTGACACGCATCCATCGCGTGCGTCCGCGGAACAGCTGCGAGATTTCACCAATCAGGGAAACCAGATAGCTGAGAAGGAAACAGGAGATATGAACTTTTGCGAGGAATTCCACCGCGCACCATCCTCGGGGGATTGCCCCCTGCTTTGAAACCGCGGCATTGGCCTCGGTGTTGACTGTTCTTACGACATTCCCGGAACATCCACAAATTCACATCCGGAGCACTAAGTTCGGCGCAGGTTGACGAAATCACGGACTTGCTGTGTCATTGCGATCTCCGTTGGTAGTCTTTCCATGGAACTCGCTCCATAAAAGCCGTCAACTGATTTTACTCGATCCATGATGAATTGCGCGTCCTTTGGCATGGCTATCGGCCCGCCATGGCAAAGGACAAGTACGTCTGGCCTTACTTTGCGAGCTGCGCTGGCTATCACGGCCACGCGTTCCGCGGATTCCTCCAGCGTCAGGGCGGTCGAAGCACCAATTGTGCCGCTGGTCGTTAATCCCATGTGAGCAACGATGATGTCCGCGCCTGCACGCGTCAGTTCTTCGGCCTCCGATTCGTTAAACGCGTAAGGGGTAGTCAGCATGTTCAACTGGCTGGCAGCAGCAATCAATTCGATTTCCAGACCGAAGCCCATGCCGGTTTCTTCCAGATTGGCCCTGAAGACGCCATCAATCAGCCCCACCGTCGGAAAATTCTGAATTCCAGCGAAGCCCAGTTCACTAAGTTCTTTCAGAAAGTGATCCCGAATCATGAAAGGATCCGTCCCGCAGACCCCCGCAAGGACGGGTGTGTGACGAACTGCCGTAAGTACTTCATACGCCATTTCGCGAACAATCTGATTGGCGTTTCCGTACGGCATGAGTCCCGACAGCGATCCTCGTCCCGCCATTCGATAGCGGCCCGAGTTGTAGATAACGATGAGATCAATACCGCCAGCTTCTTCGCACTTCGCACTGATGCCCGTTCCGGCACCGCCGCCGATGATTGGCAGTCCTTTTTCTCGCTTTCGTCGGAGACGATTCAGAATTTTGTCACGATTCTCACGCACTGAATTTCGATCCTTTGGGGGAAGGCTTTTCTACCCGAATGCCTGGTAGACAGTTCGAATGGTACATCCGGGGACGATACATCGAATCATTCAAAAAGTTGACCCACTTCCATTTAAATACGCCGCCGACCCTGGCTTTCCCTTCCCTGGGCCAATGGAACACCTATGACGCAAGGGGAGTCACACCAAAACGTGCAGGGTATGGTGCGCCTATTCGGCCATCCATGTTCGTGTTCCCATTCCAGGTGAAATTGGTGAATGAGCCCCACGAACCCACTTGAAACACTGATCATAAGCTGGCAAGATCACTCACCTGACCTCAGATACGTCGCTTCTCTACACCATGCCTTCTTCTCCTGCCCGAAGCGTCGATTTCCCACGGCACCACACCTTGACCCACACCGAGTCGCTGTTGTTTTACAGTCCTCGCATTCAAGTACAGACGCAGTTTCAGCTAAGACGCGTCGCAGAAATCTGCCAAAGGAAAGTCCCCTCATGGCCAAGGGCAAAAGAATTCCTCGCTTCCGTCGAGGTTCCAAGATCTATCGAGTGGAATGGAACAAACAAAAGCCTTCCGTCGTGGAATACGAAGTCGAGACCGGTTCGGTGCTTTCAATTGTTGTGAAAGACAACAAAGGACGCGAACATATCGTTGTCGGCAAAGAGATGTTGCAGCAGTTCGCAGATACGCCACAAATTGCAGTTGCTGCGGATTTCGAACGAATTTGTACTGACGTCATCAAACACGGCAGGGACACCGTGGGTTGTCTGAAAAGCGTTGTGCAACTCGGCGACCTGATTTGATCCGCAGCTTCCAGCGTCATCTGGCCGTCGGTGATCCTGCCGGATTGCCGATGCCAGGCTCATCGCACGGCATTGATTGTTCGAACCAGAATATCGATGTCGCGATGCAGTCGTCGAAAAAGCGGTACCGCCAGGCCAAACCCCGTCGCACCTCCGACCGTTAGTGCCAGGGTGGAGGCATGATGGCCTTCTGAAAACAGCGTCATCAGCGCCGTGCCAATCATTGGCACCAGCGCTGCGAGCGCGAGAGCCATCCATGACGCCTGCCCAAGCAAGTGCAGGTTGCGTACGTCATCGCGCTGAAACGAATCCCATCGCATCAGTGATGGATAGTAGAAGCGTACGGCGATAACAGAGACGAACAGAAAGGGGTAGGCAGAAGCGATGAGTCCGCAGACTGCTAAAGAAGTCAGGAAGTGACCGTAAATTGAGACGGGCACCTGTCCTCGCATGATATGCAGACAAATCGGGTAGACTGGAGCAGCCACAAGCCACAATGTCAGGGACAAGGCCGTCACCACACGCCCCAGGTTCAGACAATCCCTGCGTCGGATTACGAGGGCATCTGTATCGGGTTGTTCTCTTCTGTCGCCCCCAACAATTCGGACGACGGAACGAATCAAACGGACGCCCAGGAAAATCCCCAGTGGAAAAGTCACCGCATTGATCACCGTTTGCAGACGCATAAATGCATCCAGCGATTCGGGAATCTGATCGATAATTTCATCCCGGTTGTAGTGAAAGTTGAAGAAAGCTCCCACGCCATTCGGAATGACAGTCGCGAGAATTACGACCAGCACCGGAAACCGGCACGCAAGTTTGCCGACGCCACGACTTGAAAAACTCAACAGCTCCTGTGCTTCCGGATCCATGCACAGCTGCAACTCGCGTTCAACTTCGAGGGCATCGCCCGGTCGTTGTTCGGGTTCAAATGACAGGCATAACTTCAAAACACTGGATAAGCCACGTGTCTCTTCCAGCCCCGGTATTTGGCCCCGAAAAAGTCGAGGGCCGCGTTGCCGCGTTTCAATCATCTCCTTCAACTGCTCAATCGTGCCGCTTTTTGCCTGCGGGTCGATGAAGGGGCGTTCCCCGGTAAGCAGTTCCCACAAGACAACGCCGAGACTGTAAATATCCGACCTGGCATTGACTGCTGTCGCATCGACGTTTGTGCCCGGGTCAACGGCTCGCAACTGTTCCGGTGGCATATAAGCCAGACTGCCACCAAAGTGATCGGTGACCGAAACTCCCTCAAGACCCGCTCCGAAACTGATATTAAAGTCCGCCAGTCTGGGAGAGCCCTCTGCAGTCAAAAGGATATTGGCAGGCTTGAGATCACGATGAAGGACTCGTTGGCGATGTGCGTACTCAAGAGCGCTTGCAAGCCTTGCACCAATCCAGCAGACGAGATGGGACCACGACATTTCTTCGATTTGATGACGCAAGTCGGACGCTTCCGGCGACGTTCCTCCCCGATCCATAACGACCTGGTCAATGATGCTGAGAAACAGACGCCCGTTCCATTCTGCCCGGGAATAGTGTCGCATGTTCTGAATGATGTTCTGCAGCGTCCCGCCGGCCACGAACTGCATGTAGAGCAGTCGGAGTTCCTTTTCAGGCATTCTGAGCTGATCGTAGACGCGAACGATGTGTTCGTGATCCAGCTGAGCGAGCGTCATTCCTTCTGCACCACGATCGGCAGATACTTTTAAAGCCACCAGACGCTGCATCGATCTTTGTCGAGCGTAGAACACCTTTGCAAAGGCGCCAGCTCCAAGTTCCAGCAGCAGTTCAAAATCACCGATCTGTTGCCCCGGGTAAACTGTCTTCCAGGCCCCGCCTTCCAGGCGATCCTGAAGAGACTTTGCGAGAGACGGCGTCACTGCGAGAACAGACAGTAACCGGCTGCGTTGGGACGGAAATCGTTCGCAGATTTCATCCGCTGTCACTTTGTCGCCATGGCTGCGGCGGACGTGATATTCCTCAAAAATCAGTTCGTCGGGAATCTCCGTCAGTTCCGGAAAATCATCGGCGTAATCTTCCACCAGACGTCGCAATCCGGCCGCCCAGCGATTCTCCAGATCCAGCTTCACAAGTTCTATGAGAGCCGGGTACTGATAATCATTCGGCACGAGTTCGATATAGTCTCGAACATCCGGGATCTGACCTTCATCCCAGGCCTGCTGGAACGACTCGATGCAAACAGCGATGGCATCCCACTGTGCATCGCGCACAGTCTCATCGCTTTCACCAGCCTTTGAGGATTGTCGATCGTGATCCGTCACCGACACATCCAGTGTTCTGCGAGCAACAATTACTGATTGCTCTGAGAAACCTGTGACTCAGGCTTGGGAAGTTGCGTAGCGGCACCAGCCAGTTCCTGTACACGCCGCTCACGCTCATTTTCGGCAGAATAGATCTGGCGACGGAGTTCATCAACCGCCAGCATCGTTGCATTGCGTTCTTCTTCAAGGTCTTCCAGTGCCTGGACCAACCCGACTGTCAGTTCGGGACGATCGGCAATGGCGGGCTTTGATGGATCGCCCGTCAATTCACCCTTGCGAGCGGCCAGATCGCTTTTCGCACCGTCGAGCAGGGATTTCTGGTTCTGGATGTTCGAATTCGTTGACCGGGCCAGCAGGAGAGTCCGCTGGATCTCCTGAGTCAGTCCCTCAATTGCCAGTCGCTCGCCCGGAGGAACCTGCGAACGAAGCCGGACTCCCTGACTGAAATCCCAGCTGGCCACTTCCTGCTGAGTGACAGGCCAGGTTGGCTCCAGCGTTGCACTTGTTGGCCCGAGACCGCCAGCGGTACCCCGGAATTCCCCAATGTAGCGTGATCCCTGCTGCCCGTCCGGGACAAAGACGTGCACGGTTGGCGGGATGAGGCGTTCCTGACCGTTCTCGGTCACACGTCTTTCCTGAAGCCCATTGTTGGTACCAACACCGGTCACAGCCAGATTGATCCCGGATTTTTGTACCTGCCCCACCTGACCGCCTGGCGGGATCACCCATTCGTAGCCCCAGCCGAGTTTCACGCGAGAGAGTTCTGATTCTGCGGTTGCCAGTTCCACCTGCGCCTTGTTCGCAGCTTCGGCAGCCTTTTCCGACGCCGACTTCGCGGCCGTCAACTGCACCGCAATCTCATTGGAACGCTTCCCCAGTTTGGCTCCCAGTGCGAGCACAAATCCGAGGCCTACGATGTTCAGGAATGCAACGAGTCGGCGTAGGTTGATCATCAAAGTCACTCCGACAGCCCTGTTGGGTCAGGGACAGGTCGATCTAAGAACATGAATTGGGCGCAAAGTCCTAAAGGAACTGATCGGCGGAGAGTTGGGGCTGACTTCGGAACCAGGTTCGGGCAAATGATAACCCTGAGAACTTGGCTGAAGCGAACCTGCCGCTTTCGCCACAGTCTACTGCACCGTTTAAGTCGCCGCATCTCTCCAAAACCCGCCAGTCATGCTAAAAGGGTGAATTTGGCACCGTCAAGGAGATTTACAGCCCCTACGACCGTTAAAGGCAAATGATCACTCCTGATCGGTCCTTGTCACCTGTTTTCGCCCGACTGCTTGCCGAACGAGTAGAAGTTTGCCACGATGGTGGATACTGAAATCTCAGTCGTGCCTTCCCCGCCTCCCTCCACATCCAACTGGAAACTGAGCCCATGCAGGTGCCGTTTCTCCGATTGATCGCCCTCTTTCTGTCGATTATTGCAATTGCAGGACCCCTCGGCTCAACGGACGCATTCGCGGACGACGTCGCGGCATTGGCAACCGTTGAGGTCAATCTGGACGACGCGAAACCAGAAAAAGGAGCGGCCGGTCAGGATTCTGCCGTGTCGGGTACGTCGAAAGATCAGATTGTATTTCCACAGGGCATAACCGTCCTGCCCGGCTTATTTACAGGTGGACTTCAGGGCTCGGCCGTTTTGATCGACGACGCCCTTCAGCAGGTCGCTACGATTTCCAGCAGCGTCGATCTGGATTTGGCAGAACAGGCAACGATCAGCGGTTTTTTCGCCAGTCTGCATCCACTTTCAGATCAAACAATGCATGGGTTAATCGCCAAACGTCAGCCGGACGGAAAGAACAAGACGAATTACGGAATCAATTTTCACCCAGGCAATGACGCGTTTCAGGTGTACGTGAATGACGGAACCGGATTCAAGGTGGCCGTGTTCCCATTCAGGGATGTCCTTGGATTTCGACGACGCGTCCACCTTTCCGCCACATTCGCGACACAGGATGCCCCGGGAGCCGATAGTGACTCGGAAAAAGACGACGTGGTCATTCGTCTGTACGTTAATGGAAAGCCAGCAACACCCGTGCGGGTCACCGCTGGATTCGTTGAAGGAACATCGGCGTGGCTTCAGGATGTTCAGTTGTCCAACTGCCGAAGCGATACACCATTGACTGTTGGCGCAAGCTTTGTTGGCGGTGAATACGCAAAAGTCATTTGCGATCAGATCCGCGTGTTCCCCGTCGCGCTGGATGATGCTCAGGTGGCCGGTCTGTTCCGGGAGTCCGCCGGCGCGGAAGCTGGTCCCATCCTGAAAGAGCAATCGGGAGGATCGACGGCGGTCGTGCCGGCACCAGTAATCACCCGAGCATCTCAATACGGCCTGACCATAGGTCAGAAGAATCGTCTGACGCTGGAGGGCCGCAATTTATTGAACGGCATGTTGCAGTTTGCTCAACGCGACTGGCAGGTCACTTGCGTGGAAGGTGGTAAGGCCAACTCACAGACATTTGATATCGACATTCCTGACACAACGTTGCCTGGTCGATACTCCGCAAGAATTGTGACGGAGCATGGCGTGAGCTCCCCTGTTGTGATTTCGATTGACAGGCTCCCCGAATTCCCGGTGGACTCATTCTCTGCCGAAAAACCTGCGGAAACCCTGCCACTTGCCGTGTCGGGAATGATCTCCGGCACTGAACAAAAGCAGGTTTATCTTTCAGGAAAAGCTGGCCAGCGCATCGTCGCGGAAGTGGAAGCCAGGCGGCTTGGTTCGCGGCTGGATCCGGTCGTTGAGATCAAGACGGCCAACGGAACTCCGCTGGCCGTCCAGTGGCAGAAGCCACAACTGGTCGGAGATACGAGGGCCGTTGCTGAGCTTCCCGACGACGGGATCTACTTCGTTGAGGTGCATGATCTTCAGTTCCGTGCGCCCGGCAACAGCGTATTTCGGCTGATACTTGGTGACCTTCAGGATACATCCGGTGTTTATCCTCCTGCCGTTGGACAGGGGGCAGGTTTACGAAGTGTCGGCGAAAATGGTGTGGGCGGCGAGTACAGTATTGTCTCCGGGAGCAACGGTTTTCGTGTCGATGGCTCTTCCCCGCTGACCCCACTTCCAGCGTTGATCACGGCAGAAAGTCAGGAAGTATCTGAACCCATAGAAGGAACATTCGACGAGAAACCAATCGATGCGACCATGACAAAGGCTCCCTTTAAGCCGCTCTTTGTGAATGGGCGAATCGCCAGCCCCGGCGAGGTTGATACGTTCATGTTGACAGTGACGAGCGGGCAGGCTCTGCGTTTCGAGGTTCGCGCAAGAGAAATTAACTCATCGCTCAGGCCCTCGCTTGCGATTTATCAGGGCGAACAACGCGTTGCGTTTTCTGATGGCGCGACCGGTACGATCGATCCTTCGCTTGACTACACTGTGCCTAAGGATGTCACTCAGCTAACCGTTCGTATCACGGACTTCACCGAGCGCGGAAACCCAGGTGCTGTTTACAGGTGTATGGTTTGCCGAAAGGATCGTCCCGGATTTGAGTTACTCACAGATGCTCAATCGCTTCGGCTGCCTGCGAACGGTTCGGTCCCGGTTCAGGTTCAGGTCGTTCGGCAGTCACCTTCGTTCAGATACACCGGCCCGATCCGTCTGGCCCCAAGCGGCATGGATGGAGTTTCGATTGTGCCCGAGATCCTGCCAGCCAGTGAAACAAATCAGACCTTGTTCATCACGCTGACGCGCCGGGTCAATGATCCGAACGGGAACGGCCTTTCTGAGGGACTGTCAATCACAGGGTATTCCGAGGGGCCCGGTCCACAGGTATCTGCCATCCTTCGACCAGCATCCGGATTGCCTGGTCAAAGTCAACTGACACAACCTGTGTTTGAGCTTCCAACAACAGCCTCTCCTGAGTTAGCCGCCACATTGCTTGTGGATGGTGTACCACCGATCCTGTTAAGGGGAATTCCTTCTGTTTTGCCAGTGAAACTGCTGCCATTTGGCCCTATGCCTGCCTTTGTTCGTTTTGAAATGCAGACAACGGAATCAGTTCGCCTGAGTAATCCGGCAGACCCGAAGTCCGCCCCGATACCACGGGTGTCTGTTTCCGAGTTTCAGTTTGGCCCCTCATCGCAGGACGTGCATTTGCTCCGGATCGGCGTACCTTCGGAGGTCGCCGATGCCTTCATCAACGCAGTCATCAATGCGTCCTTTGTTGACCAGCCGCTGCAGGCTTCCGGCGAAAATGTGGCATGGACGGCTCCTGTACGGTTTGCTGTGGATGACGCCGTTGTTGTGCAACCCGACACGACCGTTTTGAAAGCAACAAAGAATTCCAGCGTTACTCTTCGTGGCAGGATCGTTCGACATCCCCAGTTCCAGGCGGCAACTCAGCTTCAGATTGTGGGTCTGCCAAAAGGGTATTCCGCCAGTTCTGCAAACCTGAGCAGCACGGACACAGCGTTTGAGCTGTCAATCACAACGCCGGACAACGCATCCGCGGGAGAAATACCAAACCTCTCTCTCCACGCTCAATCAGAAGGTGGTGCGAAAATCAGTGCTTCCGTTGGCATTCAGTTGACGATTGAATGACGCGAGCACACCTCAGTCCCCGGGCAACACCCTGTTTTGAGATTGAGTGAACACGGACCAGCGGTTTCCCTGTCCATGCCCGTTTTGAATCTGGTATCGTTCGGAACTCATTGATTTTTTACGAGATCCGAGACAGGACCAGATGATGACGATTGACGTTTTTGGTGTTGGAAACGCCCTGGTGGATGTGCAGGCGCAGGTTGATGACGCATGGTTGTTATCAACGGGCTTCGACAAGGGAATCATGACGCTTGTTGATGACGCTTCACAGGCCAGGGTGCTTCAACAGCTTCAGGGGAAACCGCTGAATCGCTGTGCAGGTGGTTCTGCAGCAAATACGATTGTCGGCGTGGCTGATTTTGGAGGCACGGCTGCGTATGCCGGAAAAGTCAGTACGGACGTCATGGGCGAGTTTTTTCTGGAGGATATGCGAAAGCTTGGCGTTCAGGTCGCTGCTCCGCAGGCTGCGAGTGGTCAAACCGGAACCTGCGCGGTTCTGATTTCAGAGGATGCGCAACGCACGATGCTGACAAATCTGGGCGTGTCAGCCACACTTTCCGAATCGGATATCGACGAAGATCAGATTCGGCAGGCCAGGTATGTTTATGTTGAGGGCTACCTGCTAACCGGAGAGTCGACGAAGGCGGCGGCTTACAAGGCAATTAACCTTGCGAAGAAGCATGGGTGCAAAGTGGCTTTCACCGCATCCGATCCGTTTCTCTGTAATTTAGTTCGCGACGAGATCTGGTCTCTGGTTGAAGGCCCTGTCGACCTGTTTTTCTGCAATGAGGAAGAGGCCCGTAGCCTGACGCGTAAAACGGATCCGATTGACTGTGCTGCGGAGCTGCATCGCCACGCAGAAAACGTTGCAATGACACTCGGAGCTAACGGGTCGATCCTGATGCATGACGGTGAGGCGATCGCTATTGAAGGGGTCAGCACAAAGGCCATCGACACGACAGGTGCGGGAGATATGTACGCCGGCGCTCTGCTCTATGGGATTACCAATGGGTTTTCCTGGAAACAGTCCGGACATCTGGCGTCTCACGCAGCCGCCAGAATTGTATCGCAACTGGGGGCTCGAATGGAAAAGAAGTTCACTGCCGTCGAGATTCAGGCCCTGATGTCCTGAAAACCCGACGAATGACCACAGATTTTGCCCACTGACTGACAAGTTCGTTCCAACACTGATGTGCCCTTCTGCGTAAATCAACTCAGAAAGGCACCGAGATGCTGAAGATGTCCGAGCCGGGTGGGGAAACATCCCCGGATGAGATGGCTGAACCTGAAGGCGCAGAAAACCTGCCGTCGGCGAGTGAGGCACGTCTGGTCAATCAGGCGAGGAGTGGTGATCACGAAGCATTCGGAGCGCTGGTTCATCGTTACGAACGTCGCGTTTTGAAGGTGATTCGTCGTTTTGTCCCGGATCAGGAACTTGCAGCCGATCTCCAGCAGGAGTCGTTTCTGCGTGCCTGGGAAAGACTGGAACAATTTGACCCGTCGCGTCGATTCGGTCCGTGGCTGTTCCGCCTGGCCGTGAATCTGACGTACGACCATCTTCGAAAAGTGAAACGTCGTGGTCGGTGGACCATGTTTTCGGAGGTAGGCGAGGATGGCGCTCCGGATCCGGCTGCTGCCGATCCGCGAACGGATCGGGACCTGGCTCAGGAGGTGCATCTCGTCATGGAGCAACTTCCGGAAACCTATCGGACGGTCCTGGTTCTTCGTGATCTCGAAGGGTTTTGCACATCGGAAGTTGCTGCGATCACCGATCGGAGTGAGGCCACTGTTCGCTGGCGACTGGCTGAAGCCAGAAAGATGTTCAAGGAAGCCTGGGAACGTCGCGAACGGAGCATCGAGGAAGAACAGCTTTCGTAGTGATGCATGACGAGGTTTCGCAGAGACGAATTTGTAGTCAGGGAAAATGACATGATTTGCGCTGATGCTCGACACTTGATTCATTTGGATGCTGGCGGTGATCTTCCTCACGACGAAGAGCATGCGCTGGCTGGACACATGGAGAAATGCAGCGAATGCAGGGCGTACAACTCGGGAATGTTGCAGGCGATGTCTGCCTTGCATGTCTTGAGAGATTTTGATCCCGGAACGACTGAATATCGATCAGTGACAGTTCAGGGGGCGGATTCAATCCGGTCTGATGCTTCTTCTTCAAGGTCAGGTTCTGTGTGGAGTCGGATTTCTGATCGTCTTCCACAGCGAAAACCGCAATTTGTCGTTCGAAAACAATTCAATACTCGTGTGGCCGCCTTGTGCGTTTGCTCCCTTGCTCTGGCTGTCATTTCGATTGTTAGTAACCTGCCTGTGGCGAATATCGGTTCAGACGGATACGCTCATGTTTCGTCTTTGACGCCTCAATACAGTGCTCAGCCCGTCGTCAACGCTCCGCAGGCGATGCCGGTCGCGAATGCACAACAGGCAAATAACAATGCTTTTCCCGTGCTGAATCCGGATGGGTCGCTCGCCGGCTACCTGCGTTTTCAGCCCAATGATCTTGTCCCAATGCCTGATATCGCAGGTAAGTCTGCGGACTCATTCTGAATTCCCTGGCATCCGCTTAGA
>JAGQQE010000086.1 GCA_020426345.1 Planctomycetaceae bacterium | reverse complement strand
CGATCAGGTCAGTGGAAACTGCATCGTTATGATCGCAAAACAGCCCGAAATGTTGTGGTCGAGAAGGAATTGACAAACACAAAGGTTCAACAGTTTCAGCTGTACGATCTGAAAGCAGACCCGGGCGAAACAACGAACATCATAGACAAGCATCCGGATCTGGCCGAGCAGTTGAAGAAGAAGCTGGCACAGCTAATCGAGGCCCCATAATCATCTGTGCGGACCGTGGAGCATTGGACCGTAGAGCCGTGAATGGTGCGAAGCGGGATATAAAGTGTGGGGCCTGAATGCCGTCTGTTAATGCGGCAAGCTGGCTGCGGTATCGCCATCGCAGCAACTCTGCTGATTTGATGGCGATAGGCAATTCCTGGAACAATTGATGTCTTTCAGGCAGATGAATCAACACAAACCGGTGTCCGATGTGATTGTGCTTGCGATCACGGGAGCAAGCGGTACCGCATACGCCATTCGGCTGGCACAGGTTCTGCTTCAGTCCGACATTCAGCTGCATCTGGTGATGAGCGGTGCTGCACGGCAGGTTGCCCATCGTGAGATTGCCTCAACGCCACCGGGGGACAACTCCAGTCTCGACGAATGGCGACAGTTCTTTGCTACTGCACTGACGACGGGCCATTGCGGTCGGTGGGGATTTCGTTCCGTCGATGGGATTTCCTGCGGCAGCTCTCCCGGAGGTTCTCTCGTCGTTCACGAACCGAATGATTATAGCGCGGGAATTGCAAGCGGTTCTTTTCGTACCCGGGGAATGGTGATCTGTCCGTGTTCGATGGGCACGTTATCGTCCATTGCCTGTGGAGCCTCAACAAATCTGATTCAGCGTGCCGCAGACGTTCATCTGAAAGAGCGGCGGCCGCTGCTGCTGGCGCCTCGGGAAACACCGTTAAGCACAATTGCCATCGATAACATGCACCGCCTTTCTCAGGCTGGCGCGACAATTCTGCCGATGATGCCAGGGTTTTATCATCAACCCTCATCGATCGGCGATCTGATCGACTTTATTGTCGCAAGAATTTGTGATCAGCTTGGTGTCGACCACACGCTGTCTCATCGTTGGGGGCTTGACAGTCAGGATGCTTGATGTCGGCTGCGACGTTCAGCTGCCAGTTGATCGGTGATCGGAATTTCGGGTCGACGATGGTGACCTGCATTATCGGTGCATTAACGGGAATGGAACGTCGGGTTTCGAAAGAAGTTTCAGCAGTTCAGCGGTCGTGTGTCGGCGTTCGTGTATCTGCATCGAAATCCAGATATGTCGGGCGAGCGATATCATCGTCCATGCAGCGACGGACTGGCTCGTGACCGAAGATGAAGCCTGAACGAACGCTTCTTCGAAGGCAAATACGGCGTCTCGGCAGTAGTCGCGGTCCCTCGGTGATCTGACCGAATATTCCAGCAAGTGGGCGAGGTAGTTGCCTGCATCCAGCTCCGGAGTCCCCATGGCTGCAAGGTCCAGGTCCAGCAGCGTGATCTGCGTACCGTCATAAAGCACCTGATCGAAGTAGAAATCTCGATGAATCAGGCAGTCCGGAGTTTTCGGAAGGCCTGCCGCAAGTTCAGAACATCGATTCAGAACCAGACCAATATCGCGGTTCCATTCTGTATGTCGCGTGCTGACTTCACCTAATCGACGTTCAAGGATTTGCATTTCATCGTGAATGGAATGATGACGATCCACATTCACATCAATTGAATGTAGTTCCGCCAACGCTCGTCCAACGGCTGCATGAACTTCCAATGGTGTCCGGGCATCAGCCGTCACACTGTTAGCGCAGACTTTCTCCTGCAGCCACATATTCAGGGCAGGGACAGTCCCGAGGAACCGAGGCACGCGGGTCGCGGACCTTTCGTGCAACCCTGCCTGATACAATCTGCGATGCAGCTGAGGCGTCGCATGGTCGAGTCCTTTGAAGCGAATTTTTCCAATGACGCAAAGATCATCAACCGTGCCCTGATGATTCACACCGTGCGAGAGCGCTTCATCGCTGCTGAAATGGCATTCCACCAGACACCGCCGGTCCGGCTTCATTCGAACGACACTGGCGTCCCGGAACTGCAACTGCGCAATTGGAGATTCCAGGTGTGTTTGCGAATTGCCCATCGCACGTCGCACAGAATCCGTGATAAGGTGCGGATTCTCTGACACACGACTGAGTCGAGCAGGTGAAATGTCTCGGTTTGGCAAGCTTTCCGTGGTATCGAATTCCGCACCACCAGCGTGAAATTGATGAACTTTGGTGTGTGCATCATGAGCGATGATCTTGTCGGCGGTTTTCAGCAGCTGTGACAAAAGTCCGGGCCAGTTCTCTGCGGCCTGCCGGAATGTATGCGGCATCGATTTCAGAAGTCCGACGGCCAGAAAGCATCGAAACGCAGGTTCATTCCAGTCACCGCGTTCTCGATAGCCGTATCTAAAGTGATGAATGGCCCATTGCAGACGTTCGCTTGTCATCTGACCACGAACGTGACTCCAGTGCAGTTTTGCAACGAAGTTTCCTGCGTCAACCCAGGGATTGCCAATGCTGACGGCATCGAAATCGATAAAGCGAATGGACGGTTCATCCACAATCACCTGCTTTGCATAGAAGTCGCCATGAATCAGAGTGTTCCGGTCGCCGTTCGGAATTGACCTGATCACCGAACGGATCACCCGTCGGACGTCTTCTGCCAGCGGGGGATAAAGAAAGGACAAGTCGTCCGCCAGACGCCGCAGTTCACCCACCTGATCCGCGGCATGGGCAATCGGAAGGTTGAGTCCGACGGGAAGGTGACAGGCATGTAGTTCGGCCAGTTTTCGGCCGACATCCTGCAGCGTCGAGGATGGGATCGCCGATACGTCAGCGCTCAGCAGACTGGCCAGATTCTGTCCTGCAACCCATGGTGTTGCAATTGCCTGATACCTTTTGCAGCATCGAACCGTCATCGGATCCGACAGGTTCAGGCGTCCGATGGCTCGAACCCGGTCGGCTGCCCGTTCGAACGTTGATTGCGAGTGAAACTTGACAACATACTTGCGGATCTCATTTCCCGGCAACGTTCCGTCGCAAGCCACACTCATAACTAAGCGTCGAGCAGGTTTGTAGGCCAGTCGCTCCAGCTTTATTTCAGTACTGTGGCGCCGAAAATCGTGGATATCCGGCAGAATGCGTCGAAGAAGCCTGTTACAGGATTCTTCCCTGGACAATTTGACGATGTGGCGAAGATGTCGGTCAAATGGAAAGAGTTCCAGCTTCAATCGGCAGTCATCGATATGTCGCACATGTCCTGCAGCCAAAGCAAGTTGTGCTTTCTGCTGCCATCTGTACCAGCTGTCTGATGTCATGGCCGTGGCTGTGACCAGTGCGCTAACGCCGTCAGTCGTTACATCCAGCAACGCAATGCAGCGGCGATGTGGTTTGTATCTCAGATAATGAAGCCGAACATCAATCGGAGCCCTCGCCCGCAAGAGACTGGCGATGGCAGCTTCCATAGATTGCGGCTGCAGCAGATTCTGCAGGCCGGGCAGCGATGAATCCTGTCGCACGATGTTTGCGTTCGCTTCGGCCGCTACTGAATTCAGGTTGCGGACGTCTGGAGGTAATGATGTCAGCATGGTTTCGGTTGAATTCAGCATTTAAAGGTCAGGCAATCAGCTCGGGCGTCTGGCAAAGGGAAGCGTAAGATTCACATCGTTGAAGGAGTTCTTCATGCGTTCCTATGTCGGCGGTGCCATCGGGGCACAGGCAAAGAATGACATCGCATTGGGCCGCGAGATCCATGTCGTGTGTGATCAGGAGTGTGGTTCTGTTGACAGACACTCTTCGCAGTGATGCGATTACTTTCGCGCGATTTTCCGGGTCAAGACTTGACGTTGGTTCATCCAGCAGCAGGAATGGTGCTTTGCGTAGTGCCGCGCGAGCAATCGCCAGTCGTTGACGCTGCCCCTGCGACAGATTCACGCCTCGTTCTCCGAGGACCGTTTCGTAGCCGTCAGGAAGTTGCCGAATGAAATCTTCAGCCATCGCAATCTGCGCCGCTTCTTCCACCTGCTCCATGGCCGCGTCTTCCGTGGCCATTGCGATATTGTCCCGCACACTGGAAGCAAATACCACGTTGTCCTGCAGCACAACGCTCATTCGTCGACGCAGCGAAGTGAGCGTCCAGTGACGGATGTCATGACCATCGAAGTAAATGGTGCCCTGTTGAGGGTCAAACAAACGCAGCATCAGACTGAACAAGGTCGATTTGCCGATTCCGGATGGTCCCACCACCGCCAGGTGCTGACCGGGTTGCACGTCGAAATTCAGATTCCGAAAGACCATCTGATCAGGTCCGTAAGCAAATCGCACGTCAGCGAATCGTATTCTGCCCGTCAGTTCCGGTGCCGTGATGGCCTCCGGGCTCTCCGTGATTTCCGGCCTCTGTTGCAGAAGCTCGACAATCCTTTCACTCGCAGCGAGTGCTTTTGAGAGTCGCCCGGTGTACTTGGCAAAATCCTGCAGCGGTTTAAAACCTCGCTTCAGATAGGCGAGATACACCACAAGCCCACCGGGTGTGAGAGTGCCGTCCAGGACGAATACCGCTCCTCTCCAAAGCACGACCGCAGATGTAACCGCGATTAGCACATCCACCGTACGCTCGAGGCCCGCCGTCAGTCGGCTCGTTCTCACACCGTCTTTCAGGCTCTTCGCATTACTGGAAGTGAAAGCTTCAGAGAACGCGTTTCCCATGTCCATCGCCTGAACGGACTTCACAGCCGACAGAGCTTCTGCAGCCGTTGCGGCTAACGCTCCTTCTCGCTGTCGTTGTTTTTTTGCTGATCGATGGATCTTTCGACTGCCTCGAACAGTAACAAACCAAAACGCCGGAAAGATAAACAGCACAATCATACCCAGTCGCCAGTTCATCCACAGCATCACTGCGACCATGCCAAGAAGCAGCAGACAGCTGGAGATCAGAGGCAGCGCGGCAGAGACGGCAACGTCCTTCATCATGTTCAGATCGCCGACCAGACGAATCGTTAAATCTCCGCCTCTGGCACGTTGATGGAACCCCAGAGACAGATTCTGGACATGCTGGTAGACCTGCGACCTGAGGTCCGTGACGATGCGATTACCGACGACCGCAAAAATGATCGTGCGGTAATAGTCGGAGAGGGCCCGCAGCACTGCGATTCCGATCATGGTCACGGCGCAAACCAGCAGTAAAGTATGGACGGACGCAAACGGATTGGACGCATTGATCAGAGCCAGACTATTGGTCCTGGTGATCTTCATGATCATGTTGTCAAGCACATACTGAAGCGGCCACGGCTCCAGGATACGCAGAGCAACGCTCAGAAAAAGACACGCAACCGCGAACGCCACACGTTGCCATTGTGCTCTGAAGCCAGGCAGCAACAGCCTGATTAACTTCCGGAAATTAGGTGAATCGTTGTGTGTCATATGAGTAATCTCAGTCCCTGCCGACCAGAGTTCGGCGGAAATGACAGTTGTTCGTCTACGCGGTGGCGCAGACCACATCATTCAGAACGCGGTCAAGACAGTGCTGCCACGAATGCTGTTGCACGACCGTGGCACGCGCAGCCTGTCCCAGTTTCTCTCGTAGTTCAGTCGATTCAACAAGCCTGACAAGAGCCTTCAGAAGCTCATCAATATTGCCTGGCTTGTATAGAAGTCCGTTGGTGCCGTGGTCAATGAGGGTCGATAGCTGACCAGTGTCGCTGGCAACAACCGGCAGACCGCACGCCATGTACTCGTACACCTTCAACGGAGAAAAGTAGAAGCCTTCGTTCTTCAGATACGGGGCGACCGCGACATCCATCGACGCAAGGTGGTGTGGCATCTGATTGGGCGCGACGGCTCCAGTGAACGTAATTCGCTGTCTGGAAGTTGAAGCCGACTGTTCAACGGTTGCTTTCAGCACGTCTCGCATGGGGCCGTCGCCAATGATCTTCAGACGAGATTCTGGATAGGCCTCTGTAAATCGGGCAAAGGCAGTAATCAGCGATTCAACTCCATGCCAGGGTTTCAGCGATCCGACAAATCCAATCGTAAAGTCTTCGGAGCCATCGATCACTGCCACTTCGGGATGGAAACGGTTCACGTCCACGCCATTCGGCACAACCCGCAAGCCTGCCGGGCAGCTCCCTGATTTTCGACCGCAGAAGCGACGGATGTAATCTGCCACTTCACTGGAAACAGCCACGATGGATTGAGCATGCTGAAAGGCGTTCAATGTAATACGTTCGGTCGATTCTCTGTCCA
This sequence comes from Planctomycetaceae bacterium, assembly GCA_020426345.1. Lineage (GTDB taxonomy): Bacteria > Planctomycetota > Planctomycetia > Planctomycetales > Planctomycetaceae > F1-80-MAGs062. The sequence goes on along the minus strand of JAGQQE010000086.1, from coordinate 13,475 downwards.
GTAGTTCACGATGCGTCAACTGTTCGTCAATCAGCGGGGCATTGACTTCAAGGATTGAGGAAACATTGTTGCGGGCTGCCAGAATCTGAGTCATGTCGCTCCAAAGCGAATAACGTTCATACACCAGGTCATACTGTTGCATTGGGATGGCCTGAGCGATCGTTCCGGCGAGTTCCTGCCGGGCGGCTTCGCCTTCTGAAACGGACGCTTGTTTGCTCATTCTGAATTCGCGAACCCTGCAATTCGACAGGTCGGGTGGCGCATGACCACCGACTTTCGCAACAAACAGATCCACCGTGTCGCCACGTTGCAGAAACGCTCTGACGATTTCCTGCACATGGATCGAGCAACCCTTCGTACTAAATACTGGCACTCCCGCATCTGCGCACACGTATGCAACCTTCATACCCTGTTCTCTCGCTCAATATCAAATGGTTTGACTCCTGGCGGCCAGTTGTCTTACGGACTGCTCAAAGCCAATTGACTGCGGGCTTCTGAGAAGGGTTGCTGGATCCTGCCGGCGGATTCACCAAACATCGCTCGCAATTGTTCCGTGCTTCGGACGACGTCGAACTCACATTCGACCATTTGCCGAGCAGCCGTAGCCAAACGTTTTCGCATGTCCGCATCCTGCAGCAACAGCTGCAGTGCGTTCGCCAGATATTCGGGGGCATTCTGAGCGACAAGCAGCCCGGTTTCGTTGTGGCGAATGACTTCCGGAATTCCGGTGACATCCGTGGACACGCAGGGAGTTCCAAGGGCCATGGCTTCGAGCAGCACGGTGGGCAACCCATCGCGATTGCCGTCTGCGCCCAGCACGCAAGGCGCGGCCATTACCGCTGAATTCTGGATCAGGTGTTTGACTTCGCGCTGCGGACAGGGACCTGCCAGGACGACGTGACTGGACAGTTGCTGACGCTGGATCTGTGCGGTAAGAGCGTGTTCCAGGTCACCACTTCCAACCAGTATGCATTCGAAACTAACATTGCGATCTCGCAGAATGGCACACGCATCAATCAGATCACCAAAGCCCTTCTTTTCTACGAACCGACCGACAGCCACGATTCGAGCGGGACGGTTTATGGGCAATTGAAACGGGAAGTCGCTCAGGTGCATCCCGTTGTAGATACGCACAACCCGATCTCTGAAATGCGGAAACAGACGTGTCAGAAAGCGAAGATTGAAATCTGACACAGTGACTGTTGCAGAAGAGTCATGGATTTTGACAGCAAGATCTTCCGTACTGACACTATCGTGAAAAATATCTTTAGCGTGAGCTGTTATGGAATACGTGATACCTGCCAGTCGAGCCGCAATTCTTGCCACGGCGGCAGCGCTTGTCGCGAAGTGAGCGTGCAGATGGTTGATTCCACGTTGTTCGACCTCGATTGCCAACTGCAGGCCGCAATAGACATCCAGTGAATCTTCACGTTGCAGGCCATCCATGGCAACGAATGTCCCCGGATGAACCGCAGCGCAGCGATTTATTGCGTCCCACAATTCGTTCGTCCTGATACGCCCGCAGCTGAGGTACGTCAGGGGGCTCCTGACCCTTGAAATCAGATCCTGAAAGTGGGTATCCACGGGAGGCCGCAGAGAAAAGATTTCAATGGGAAGCCCGGCCGCTTCGTGAGCGAGAATCTCGTTGACGACGAAGGTTTCAGAGAATCGCGGATAACGTTTGACGACGTAGCCGACTTTCAGAGTATTGAAGTTCATGAGTTGGATCTCTCTTTCGAACAAAATCGATGCCGTCTCAACGGATCGTGGGTTCACTAACGGTCGCGAACCTGGGAACAACAGACTGCAGATACCGGTTGATCGTTTGCAATCCGTTCAGATTAATTGAGGTTGTGTCGGGCGTCGGAACTGTTTCGGATTCCAGCCAGCGGCGAATTGATCCGACCTGCACCTCGTCAGGGGAAAGCACCGATGTCCATCCCAGTGACTGAAGTCGTTCAGCGCGAATCATTTGTTCACGACGTGGCTTGATTCGCGGCACAATCAGGGCTGGTTTGGCAAAAGACAGGATGGATGTCACGGTGTTGTATCCACCCATGGCGACAACGCGGGTGGCGCGGCTGAGCCATTCGTCAGTTTCCACCAGGCGATCGATCACTTCGATTTCCGGATTCGCTGACGCCATTTGTTTCAGTTCATTTCGCTGTGGCAGCGGCATGCAGGGACCGGTAATAACAACCCCCGTCCAGCCGAACGGAACGCCGTCGCGAATGAAGGCGGCGGCCAGCTCGAAGCCATCCTGCCCACCGCCGACCACACACAGTGCCAGCGGTGTGCCTTTACCGGGATTCGCCGGCAGCGAAAAGTTGGTTCGACCGTTGAGTCGCGTTGTCTGATCCAGAAATCCCGTGAATCGCGTTTTGTCGGCAACGCTTTTCGAAAAGCCATATTCGGCAACGCCGTCATACACAGCGGAATCTCCGTACATCCAGACTTCGTCGAAGTACTGTTCGACAGCAATGTCACATGCGCCGGCCGACCATTCCTCCTGAACAATGTGCGGATCATCCAGCACATCGCGCAGACCCAGCACGCAGTGCGTATGCCCTCTTCGACGCAGTTGCTTCAGCACCGGATCCAGTTCATTGCCGATCCCTCGCGGCACTTTGTCAACGATCAGTACGTCCGGCTGAAAACAATCCAGCGCTGCGGACATAATTCGAGAACGAAAGAAGAGGATCTGTTCAAGGGACCAATCGAAATTGCGCGCGGTGTACCGCCCGCAGAGGTCCTTATGCAGCGACGGCAGTGTCACACAGTCGAGACCCGCCTGCTCAGCAAAGAAAGCCGCTTCTCTGGCACCGGAAATGATCAGTGCTTCGGCATTAACCGGCTGAGCAGTCAGAGAATCAGCAATCAGGAGATTCCTTCGCAGGTGCCCCATTCCCATCGTGTCATGAGAATACAAGGCAATACGAGGACGCCGTTGACACATGTTTGGTATCAAGGCAATCGCGTCGTCCATAACTCGCACGGGATGACTCTTCGGCATTGGCCGGTTAGTCCTGCATGTCTTCAAGAGCATCTTTCGCTGCCTTTCGAACTTCCTGACTGGGATCTTTCAGTAGTTTTTCCACTGCCCGCATCGACGGTTCATGTTCCTCGCCGATCTCGCTCAGTGCCTTCACCAGATAGCGACGAATGTCCGCATCTTCATCCGACAGTGCGGCTGCAACAGCATCTCTTGCGGGCTCTGCGGCTTCACCGATCTTGTAGAGTGCTTTCGCACAGTAGTAACGGACGTCGCGTTCCGGATCCTTCAGGCCTTCCATCAGCGAAGGCACCGCCGCTGCTGCCAGTTCTCCCATTCTGGACAGCGCTTTTGCAGATCGATATCTGACTTTGGGATCTTCATCCGACATCGTGACGGCCAGCTCATTGACGGCGGCGTGAGCGTTGGGGCCCAGCTCTTCGAGCTGCTTTGCTGCTTCGTAACGGACCTGAGGATCTGAGTTCTGCAGTTGGCGAGAAAGATCAGCTACGGAATCCGCACGCAGCGTGATGACGCTGATCGCCAACATACCACTCGCTGTAATCCCGGCAATGGCAAGGGATCTTCTGTACTTGTGCCATAATGAATGGCTCATGAGGTTTCTCCTTACTGCTGCCCGCTGAGTGCGAACAGCAACGCTGCAAGACATATGTGAAACTCGTTTCACCTCTGGCCGACACGTCAGATGACTGCGGACGGCCGGCTCTTTGGGACACGGAGCAAATGGATCGACTGAAGCGACACGAAGCTGGCGACTGACGGAATCCTTCCCTGTGGATCAACCTTCGTCGATCAGTATTCTGAGACCACTTCTCCATCACGGATGTCACCAATGTTTCTAAAGAGGTGACCGTCGATTGAATAGCTGATGTTGCGAGTCGAGCCATCGGTGAGTACGGCGACAAATGCACCCGGATGGGACGACCCGAAGCGATCGTCGCCGTCCCCGAGTCCGCTGAAATCGGGGAGCGGAACTTTCTCCGTACTGCGTAATGTGTCGGAGTTCCATCCGGCCGTGTAGCCTTCGTTGTCGTCGTCCTGCTCCTGACCCAGGAAGGCGCGGTTCAGGCGTTTCTCGCTGACAAGCAGTGTGTTTGATGTTCCGTCAGTCACGTCACGAATTCGGCGGGGCACAAATCGTTGGACAACTCCGGACCCATCGCGATTGGCAGCTGCGTAATCACAAAGTGCCCGCTTGATTGTTGAACCCGTCAGAGCTGGCGTGTAGTTGTCAGTTGTTGTCACCGTTTGTGGACTGCGTCTGGACGGACAGAAGAATATCGGGTTCGTCTGACCAACGGCCGTTTCTGTTCCGGCCTGCCACACGCTGGATGCTTCGATAAACGGCAAAATCTGGAAACCCCACCCAGCGCGCTGGTCGGCGCCTACATCAGGATGCCCATTCTTGTAGCTGGGCGGGGTATTCCAGTTCCAGCCGCCAGTCGGAAAGAATCCGTACTGGTCATGATGGCTGTGAAAGGCCAGACCGATCTGTTTCAGATGGTTGGAACATTGTGTTCGACGAGCTGCTTCGCGAGCCTGTTGTACAGCTGGTAACAGCAAACTGATCAGGATTGCGATAATCGCAATCACGACCAGAAGTTCAATGAGTGTAAATCCGGATCGTGATGCAGGTGCGTTGATTCGCATCAGGCCTCGCGCATCGGTAGCGTGGCGTTTCATGAACAGACTCCGTCGGATGAAGCAACAAGCAGCGAATGAAGGAAAGGGCACGTGTAAATGACAACAATGCTGCGTGCGCAGACTGCGCAAATACATGGCAGATGATTAAGACGCGATTCGCCGCTCACATTTCGGTGTGATCATCTGAGTTCAGTCTGCCCTGGCAGACACGAATGCCGCCTGCATTTCGGAGTAGTGGTTTCAACCGCGTTGAACCGCCAGGAAACTTCTTCATTTCTTAAGATTTGCGCTCGAAGGTTCGTCGGCATTCATGAGCTGCATGATGCGAGCGGCTGCGATTAGTTTGCGGAATCGGTCGTTTGATTGCAGTGGTTTGAGATCTGCATCGGATAACGCCAACCCGATCAGTGAACTGTCCTTTTCGAGGGCTTGCCCCACCAGTCGCAGCGCCTGTGCGACGGATGTATCGTCCATAGGTGCCAGAGCATGCACGCACGCGGCCTGATACAACACCAGCGGTGCTTGACTGAATTTCAGTCCAGTTGCCATATCAGCATGGGCCGCTTCGGTGTGGTTCATGCGAGCGTGCAGAACAGCTCTGCCCATCCAGCATAAAGCATCCTCGTTGGTTTCGGTAAGGGTCTCGTTCAATACGGCCACAGCTTCTTCAGTGCGGTTCAGTTTCTCTGCCAGAACATGAGCAATATTGCGATACGCTTCGTGTTCCAGTGAATTGATCCGGATGGCAGCGCGGAAATCATCGATTGCCCCTTCCGCATCCGGCATACCATTGATATTCGCGGACAAACGGGCGATTCCACGGGACACCCAGCTTATTGGATCGGTCGGCGTCATTTGTAGTCCGAGATCGCGATCTGCTTTTGCCGCAGCTTCTTGGCCAAGCTTCTGGTGGCACTGGCTTCGCAGAAAGTAGATGCGTGTCTGAGGAAATCCAAGGTCAATCGCGGAACTGAAGTCGTCCGCTGCCTTCTTCCATTGATGTTCTCCCATCCATGCAAGGCCCCGGCAAACCAGAGCCCGCGCGTAGCCCGGCTTTTCATCCAGCAGACGCTGGAAGTCCTGTCGAGCGGTCGGGAACTGATCGTTCCTGAGTTCGGTCATGCCGCGCCAATACAGGGCCTGATGAGAATTCGGACTGATGGCCAGGCACGTGGTGAAGCATTCGCGTGCTCCCGCAAACTGCGCGACTTGATAGCGGCACATGCCCAGACGAAACCAAACCTGAAAATCGTCCGGCAACTGTCGTCCGAGTTCTTCAAAGATCTTCAGAGCCGAATGCACGCGGTTGTGCATCAGCAAGTATGTGCCTTCGGATACGCGATCGGCCGCAGAATCATGTGAAACTGCCTTGCGAGCTGACAGTGACTGCAGTTCGAGGCCATTGTGTTCATGAAGTTCACGCTGCTGATCAAACAGCGCGCTCGGGATATCGGTATCCGCGTAGCAACTTACGGCCAGGCGGTTGTAAGACAGAGCATTGGTCTCGTGGACATCACTCTTCGAGGTGACTGTTGCCGTTTCACTCGACTGTTCCACACCCTTATGACCGGATACCAGCGGAGATTCTGCGCTGGCCATCAGGAACAGCAACTCACCAAAGCGATTCCTGAGGTATGTTTGCTGACTGGGCTGCAGCAGACGGAATGCGGGCCGGTCGGTCCAGGGCCTGTCTGCAGTCAGATCGTACGTGGAGATCAGTTGCTTCGCCGATTCAAGTGCGATCTCTCGTTCGTCGGGAGCACTTGAGGGAACTGAGAGAGCAGCCATCGCTTCAGGAAATTGCTGTTGAACCTCGGTAAATGTTTGAAAGGCCTGCAGCGTCGCCAGTCGGTGTTCTCGCACATTCCATGCGGCAAGACCAAACAGAAGCAGCAAACTGCCGATGACAGAAACGGTTGTGGTTGAGGTTGCTCCGGGATGTCGGCGGAACCATTTCTGCACCCGCTCTCTGATTGAAGGATTACCGGCTGTCAGCAGAGGTCGATGTTCCAGTTGGCGCTGCAGGTCGTCGGCCAACTGTTGCGCATTCTGATAGCGGCGGTGCAGGTCGGGTTGCAGGCACTTCTGGACAATGGCTTCTGTGGCAGGGGATACGCACGGATTGATGGTTCGCGGGGAAGGAACGGCCAAACGCACATCGATGGCTCGGGCGATGACATCAGTAAGCCTGCCGGTTGATGTCGCAAACGGGAGTTGTCCCGTAAGCAGTTCAAACAGAATGACTCCCAGCGAATAAATGTCACCCCGTTGATCAACAGCGGCGGCGGGATCGTCAGTCAGACAACGCAACTGTTCGGGACTCATGTAAGGTAGAGTCCCCCCAGCCGATTCATGCCCTGTTGCGTGATCATTCATTTGCAGCGACAGATGAAAGTCCAGCAGCATGGGCTGGCCTTCATCCGTCAGCAGAATGTTGGCTGGTTTGAGATCCCGATGCAGAATGCCGCATTGGTGGGCATGAGAAAGCCCGTCGGCGAGCTGCCTTGCCAGTTGAATAACAAGTCGGCAATAGTTGTCCTCACTTTGTTGAGCCTGTTGCAGCAATGGAAACGTGAAAACGTCTGATTCTCTGATGGCCTGACGGCCAACTGCCGTCTCACCGAGCGGCTGTCGAATCACTTCCTTCAGGCTGACTGCCTGCAAACTTCGCGCATGTGCAAAGGTCTTCAGAAACCGGGATGCTGTGGCAGGTAGTGGCTGACTTCGCAAGTGTTGCACCCAGTGACTCAACATCGTGGAGCCGAGATACGGCATACAGATGGCGGATAGTTTCTCGCCGTCGTGAACGGAATACACCGGCACGATATTGCTATGCTGCAGGCTTGCCAGCCGTTGCGCTTCGATGGTTCTGTGGTGTGTAACTTTCAGCACAACGTTGCGTTCTGCCAGTGCCGGCTGTCGGGCCAGAAAGACTCGCCCGCCAATTCCCGCGCCAAGTTCCGCCAGAATCTCGAAGCTCAGAAACCGACGTCCGATAGCCACATCGACCAGCTCACTCCGGGAAGCTGCAGTTTGAAACTTCGTAGCGGTGTCTCGATGAGCCTCTGGCTGCGACGGTGTGATTCGGTCTGATGTGGGCGGCAGATTGTCGTGAATCTCGGCGGAACTCAGGGCAGGCAACGAATCCGATGTTGAGGCTTGTGCAGTGTCCGGCCAGCTGGTCACATTGGCGCCGTACCGCGCTGCGTAGAATTGCGGTGTCACGGACTGTCCCGCCTGAAGTCTCAGCCGATAGTCCTCAAACGCAAGCTGGCTGATGGCATCGGAATCATTCAGTACATCCGGGTAGTTTTCAAAGTGCTGATCCAGTCGATCGTGTTGACCTTCGTTCCAGTTGTATTCCAGGTCGACTCGCAGCAATTCGATGGCGATCGTGCGGAAGTCAGGATGCGTGCGTTCGGGAAGGAATTCGTCAGGGTTAGCCGTGCCGTTGACTGCGCAGGCGGACTCGTAGGCTTCAACACACGAATCGACATTGACGAGTCTGTCATTGAGGGAGGGATCAGGTGTCATCGTTGTCTGAGATTTCGGAGAGTTCGGTGGTGAGTCGATCGCGGAATTCCTGCAGCGTTCTTTCGACAGTTCGTTTGGAACGTTTTGTTTGATCGGCAATCTCCTGAACCTCCCATCCGGAAATGCGAAGCCGTATCATTTCTGCCTTTTGAGGTTGCAGGTGTTCCAGCAGGTCGTCAATCACCAATTGAAGCATGACCAGCGCTTCTTCATCACCGGCTCCGGCGACCGAGGCAAATCGATCAATCTCCTGAGTTTTCTGAACCGACGTTTTTCTCACATCACGGCGCTGAGCGGTGTGGTAGTCAGCCTTTGTACGGATTTTGTTTAGTGTCATGACCAGCAATAAAGACCAGAGTTCATTACCTTCAGGAACGTCGTACTGTCCGGCCCGTGCGCGGCGGAAGAAGGAACGAAAAACTGATTGAACAATTTCATCTGCTTCCACGCGTCGCTGCAACATGGGAGACATCTGATGACGGATCAGCCCAAACAGCCTCCTGGCGTATCGAAAATAAAGTCCGGTTGCCGCATCTTCCTTACCTGCTTCGAACTGTCGCAGGAGTTCTTCGTCAGATGCTGATTCTGAGTCGAATGTACGATTGTGGGGCATGAGATATTCCGGTGTCTCACCAGACACACATTGGATAGCGAACTGGCCGCCAGAAGCAGAGGAGCCGATTCCCGGTGTCCTGACCGCCACGGAATCTGAAGAGATTTCCACCGCTTCAAAGAGATGACGTTCAGCGAGTGACCCTCCGAACAAGTATCAACGACAGGCAGCATAACCTCGGGACGCCACATGCCAAAGCAGAAATTGTCCATGGTATCCATGGCTGCCGGGCTCAATCCATAGCGGAGGAAATCCTGGTATCAGCTGACTTCGCGGAAGCCGACGTGATGTCGCGAACAACCTGGAACAATCAAAAACGAGTGGTCGCCCCACGCACGATCTGATCGCGGAATGCGGGTTCTAAGGTCAGATCCAGTACCACACCAGCAGCGAATCCGTCATTGGATCGAAGAACGGGTCGAGAAAAGGGTCATCGGGAATTTCGGACCAGGGATCATTAATCAACGGATCTTCAATCAGAGGATCGTCAATCACGGCGGGCCAGTCGACGACGTCGATCGGGTCAAGTGTCGGATCGGGTAATGGTGGCTCGCTGGTTGGATCACCCAGAATCGGGCCTGTCGGATCCGTCATCGTTGTACCTTCGACTGACCAGTCGATCCGGGGGACAGGCTGATTGTTCCGGCCAATCGCCTGGACCCGAACGTAGTAGGTACCGACGGTCAACAGTAATGTCTGCCCTGTTCGAGTATCTCCAGCAAGCCCCACCACTCTCTGCATGAGTGCGCCCCGGGCGTTATAGATGGAAAGCTGGACAGCGACTGGTTCGGTGCCGACGATGGTACTGGTCAGTGCCAGCTGGAAGAGCTGAGTCTGATTGATGTCTAAGGCAAACCCCTGAATTCCATCGACAGCACTCAACTCACCTGTGGAGAGCTGATTCCGCACCACTTCCGGCTGATTAAAACTGACACTCAGCCGGTAATTACCCGTTGCAAATCGACCTGCCGACTGACTACTGCTGATACGCACAAAGTACGTCTTCTTCGACTGAATTCCCGAGACCTGAACCGTTAGCGTTCCCGCATTGTGAGTGATCACCCTCGCATCCACCGCGATACCACTCGCATCGTAAACCGTGACATCCGACAACAGGCCACCGATTCGAGTGGCCTGCACGCTGATCGTCATGACGCGCGAATCATTATCGCTGAAATCAGGTGCCTTCACCGAGTAGAAATCGGTGTCGGTCAGGTCAGAGATTCCTGCCGTCGTTTCGTATTCGCGGAATTCTGCGAAGTGGGGCAGAGACTTCAGGCTTGTCGCCGTTGCCAGGGTGTCATCCAGATGAAGGTCATCAAAAAACGCAGGCTCTGCACCGGTGTCGAACAGCACACGCCGTTCTTCTTCTGCAAGAAAGTCGTATCGTAACCGGAGAACTTCATTCAACGTTTCTACGGAGACCTGATTTCGTGTTTCAAATGTTGTCACCAAAGCGAATGAGCCAACTGCGAAGACACCGGCCTGCGGATCGGCCTCCACTCTTACGATGTATTCGGAATCGTCATCATCATGGTGAATGGTCACCGACAGATCCCCGCCCGGTCGACCGCCGGAAGTGCGGCTTGCGATGATCTGGCCGCGATCATCCAGCACAGTGATCTTTGCAGAAAGCAGGCTAAGCCCTTCTGATCGCAGCGAAAACGTCAACGGACCGTTGTAATTGCTGAGCGTGGGCAGGACGAAATAATCGACATCCTCTTGCGTTGTGATGTCACCGTAAGACAACAAAGGTGTCTGCCCATCGTATCCACTGGATGTTGCTGAATACTTGATGCGCGTGGCGCGTTTTACGGTATCGTTGGCACGTTTGCTTTCGTTGGCGTCTGGCACGCGAGAACCATTCGCCAAACGCAGGGCGTGGATGTCAGCAGTGGTTGGCTGCAAATTCCGGTCGGTATTCGGGGAGGCGAACATCGGTGACGAAGAGTCGTCCGAATGCTCAAGCCCCAGCACGTGACCGGCTTCGTGCAGCATCACTGCGTAGAACTGATCGAGGGAAGTGAAGTCTGCTTCGGAATTGATAATAATGTCGCCAACCCACGTGCCCGACATCGCAACATCACTGGAAATCGAAAGGGCCGAGACATCACCCGCAAGTGGAACGGCAGCCAGCCGAATGTCACCAAAACGCAGATCGCCCTGGGTAGCCCCAATGGTGCCGAATGCCTGACCGCCGTCATCAACAACGCCGATGTTGACGTCCGCTTCAGTCGCCCAGGTCTGAAAAGCTCGAAACGCCGTTTTCTGCCATTCGCTTCGCGATGCCAAAGCATCCAGCTTTGCAAACAGATCGCTGGTCTGCCCGACAACGTCGGTGCCATCCGGCGCAAAACTCACCGTTAAATTCGACGGATCTGCCCACGTCGTACCACCGGAACCGGATAGCAAAGCTCGCGATTCCAGAACTTCGGGACTCGAAGCCTGACGGAAGAGCTGCCGCTTGCGACGCGCATGCGCACGTGAAAATGGCCGGGAAAACACAGAAGTGTGGAGCATCGTGCGAGACTTTCGATGGAGACAGGACCAGCAATGGAAGAGTAGCCGAGTTGCAGGTCCTGGTCCGCCAAAGAAAAACGGAATTTTGTGAATTATGCCGGACAAGACAGAGATCGGCCCCAGAAGGAAGTAAGAATCGTACGGAACTGTGAATGTTCCAGGGGCCTGCCCCGGTCTTGCGAGAGCCCCTGAGATATCCTGACTAAGTGGGCGACAACCCATTCGGGAGTGCCGCGATCCCTGATTCCAGGGGAGATCACCGCCGCCCGATGAGCCGTTGCCTGAGAGAACCGGAGACGCGATAATCGGCGAACGACAAGGTCAAGATTCGGCTTAACTGAGTCATCAGATCACTGGCCACGGTCAGCCGGTCCGGAATTTGAAGTCCTGTAACGCCTGACCTGTGCGTTGAAAAACCGGGACCGGCACGCAGGACGACTTGAAATCGTCGTGTTATTAAGGTCTCCTGCTCGAGCCAGTCCCGTTTTCCAACAGGCTGCTGACCTGTACTGTTTTCGAAACCACACGAAAACAGGAGATTCCTTAATTCCCAAAAGCAGTGGAAAACGTAAGGTTCGTGATGAACGACGCTGGCGCACTCATCAAGTAGTTCGTGATGCCGGCCAGGAAATCAGTGCAGACTGCGATGAGGGGGACTGCTTTCCTCGCGACAAGTGACAGCCGTCGAAAACTGAGCCCCCGAAGGACAATCGATGCGAAACATTCATTCGAACGACAAATCTTCTGTCACAAGGCGACAGGCGTTGAATTCTTTTGCGGGTTCAGCAGTCGGGATTGCCGCCGGACTTTACTCGAGTCATGCAACCAGGGGCTCTGTTCCGTCAAAGACCTCTTCATCACCACTCCGCGATGAAGAATCAAGTCTGAAATTGAAGTACATCGTCGGCTCATGCATGTATGGTTACATGTACATTGGGGAGATACTTCCTGAAGTCGCGAAGTGTGGCGCGACGGCCATCGACATCTGGCCAAAGCGACATGGCAACCAGCGCGAACAACTGGCTGACATTGGCGAGGACACATTTGGGGCGATGCTGGAAAAACATCAGGTATCGCTTGGTTGTATTACCCAATACAAACTTGGGCCGTTTGGTCTGCAGGATGAAATGCGACTTGCCAGTCGCTTTGGCTGCGCCACCATGGTTACGGGAGGAGTAGGCCCGAAGGGTCTGAAGGGTTCAGAACTGAAAGCAGCAGTCTCGGCGTTTGTTGAGCAAATGAAACCCCATGTGGCTGTCGCAGAAGAGACGGGCGTCACCATTGCTATTGAGAATCATGGTAACAATCTTTTTGAAACCGCGGATTCGCTGAAGTATCTGGCGGAACTAAGTCCTTCCCGTCATCTGGCGGTGGCCCTGGCGCCGTACCATCTTGCACAGGACCCGGACGAGCTTGCGAACCTGATTCGTACCCTGGGGCCATCGCTTGCGATGTTCTATGCGTGGCAGCACGGAGATGGATGCATGACGCGACTCCCCAAGGAACAGGAATTACTGCAAATGCCGGGGCGAGGCCCACTGGATTTTCGCCCCCTTCTGAAAGCGCTGGCGGATATTGATTACACCGGATGGACGGAAATCTTCATGCATCCGGTCCCGCGGGGGATACCAATTCTTGAAACGGCCGAAGAAGTCACTGCTGAGATCAATCGATCACGAAAATACCTCAGTGACCTGATCACAGCAGGGCTGTCATAAGGTTTCTGATCCGGATGAGCACCGGGCCCTGTCAGGATGGATTGCCAACCTGGCGTCTGATGGATTCCATCACTCTGCCGTCTTCCCATATTTCCAATGGCGAATAATTGGGATGTCGACCGCCCGTCACAAATGGATCATTGTGGCGGGTGTTGTAGCAGCAGATCAGTGACCATCGCGAATTGCTCGACGTATTCTTGTCGGAACGGTGCAGCAGATTGCCATGGAAGAAGACGGCGTCACCAGGTTCCATTTCGCAGTAGATCAGCTCAAGTCGCGCGAGCGCGGCCTCAACCCGAACAGGGTCTGCCCCCACCTGCTCTCCCACCTTCATGTGGTCGACTCGGCCAATTCTGTGAGAACCACGGATAACCTGAAGACAGCCGTTCTCTTTCGTTGCCTGATCAACGGCAATCATACAACTGCCCATGTC
>JAGQQE010000085.1 GCA_020426345.1 Planctomycetaceae bacterium | reverse complement strand
GGCGATGGTTATGCTGCGAAGATCCGGAATAGGGCTTCAGTGATTGATAAGCGGCTTCAAATTCGCGCTGGTACATCATTAGTTCGGCTTCCAGAATTCGCGTGTCCACATCGTTGGGGTGCATCTTCAGGATGTGATGAACCTCCAGCAGTGCGCGATCAGCATCACCGCGATCTCGATAGATCTCTGCTTTGATTCTCGCAACGGGCAAAAAATCGGGACGGCGTGACAGGCACCAGTCAACATGTTTTTCAGCTTCGTCAAGTTCACCCGAAAACCGCAGCGCAAATGCCAGGTTGGCGTGAGCCTCAAAGTGATCCGGAGCCTGCCGAAGTATGTTCCCAAGTACGGGTCGCATTTCGTCCGCTCGATAGAGCCGGAACAGCAATTCGGATTTCAGCAGATTCGCAGGCACACTATCCGGCTGAGACTCAATGACATGATCAACTTCCTGAAGCGCCGCTTCGTAGTCCCCACGTTGGGCAGCACGCCGAGCTGTCGACAAGTCGGTGAACTCACTTTGCCCCGGTAAAGCAGACGACAAATTACCTGGATCATCGTTCTCTGATTTCTGAAGCACTCGCCAGGCGCAGACGACGATCAGGCTGAATACTGCCATGACAAGAACAGGTATTTTCCTGCTGTGAGCGGAATCCTTGCCGGTCATTTCGGAATCTCCAGCACGCGATTTTCGTCCGCTTCGCTATTTCCCTCAACGATACAAATTCGACGCCCGTGCTGAATGTCGGAATTCGTCTTCGTGATCCCGTCCGCCCACTTCAATCGAACGGACATCGCCTGCTCTGATTGCCCTACACCAATTACTAACCATCCATCGTTGCACGACAGATAGCTGGAACTGCCATCACGCTGACGCATGATGGACCGCCCGGCCGTTTGAATCTCAACTGTTGAGCCGATCGCGTCTCGATTTCGATTCTTGCCGATCAGTTTGATGGTTACCGAATGATTCTGGTGGCCGCCGTCATTCTGAAGCAGAGCGGCCGGATCGTTCAGATGCTGAACGGCCACATCAGGATCTCCGTCAAGATCGAAGTCGGCCACGGCACAACCACGGCCGAGCACTTCGCGACTGAAGTAAGTGCCCGACGTGGCCGAGACTTCTTTGAAGAACCGACCGGAATCGTTAAGCAGTAACTGACATTTCTGTCGAAACGGAATTTGCATTCCCGCCTCGGCCAGACGGTCGGTGAGATGACCGTTCGCGATGAACAGATCCAGCCAGGAGTCGTTGTTGAAGTCGCAAAGTAATGTTCCGAACGCAAGCCTGGTTCGACTTGGTGCAGCGAGCCCGAATTCGGATGTCGCGTCCAGGAACAGCCCGTGACCTTCATTACGATAAAGAGTATTGGATTCACCGTAGTAGTTCGCAACAAATATATCCAGTCGACCGTCCCCATCCACATCACCGCTGGTAACTCCCATTCCAGCCTCCGCTTCTCCCGTCCGATTATAGGCGACTCCTCCTGCTGTTGCCTGATCAGTGAACTGCCCCGGGCCGACATTGATCAGCAGAAAATTCGCTGTCGTATCGTTGGCAACGTACAGGTCCGGCGCATGATCATCATTGAAATCATTCGTGATCACGCCCAGCCCGGCAGACGGAGAGGAGTGGGTGAGCCTGGCTTCCTTCGACACGTCAACAAAACACCCGTCACCGACATTTCTGTAAAGCGTATCGACAGGCCATTCGTACCTGCGCGGAGGACACGGAATTTCAATTGAATTGCCACGATACGTTTGTGAACAAACGGCGTAACTCTGGCTGTCAATCCCTAAGTAGTTCGTGATGTACAAATCCAGCAGCCCATCGAGATCAGCGTCGGTCCAGGTGCAGCTGGCCGAAACAGTCCATGGGTCACCGGACAACTGCCTGGAAGAATCTTCGAAAGTCCCATCGCCGTTATTTCGGTACAATCGAGGTCTTCCGAAACATGAAATCGAAAGATCCGAGAACCCGTCGTTGTCAAAATCGCCGACGGCGAATCCCATGGAATATTGGGTGTTGAGAATCCCGCATTCAGCAGTCACATCAGTGAAAGAGCCGTTTCGGTTTCGAAAAACCTGATCGCGTAATTCCAGTTTGGAGGACTCTTCCGGGTCGCCATTCCATGGCGTTCCCTGACCGAAGCAGACATCCGGCCAGGAATCCTGATCAAGGTCAATCCAGGCAACTCCGGAGCCCATCGTCAGATGCAAATGACGTTCGGGAGTGAACGGCGAATTGTGCTGAAAGCTCAGACTTGCCGACTGCGCAACATCCTTCAATTTGAATTCATCAGTCAACGACACCTGTGCTGAGATTGCTGAAAGTTGAGGAAACGCAATCACGGCCGCGATTACGACTGCTCTCAGTCTCACGCCGCGATCTCCTGCGATGACTGGGAAGCCGATGCGGCCGGGCTGATCTCGGGAGGCCGTGTTGGCGATCAGCGTTTCCCAAATCGAATTAACTTTCCGGGTGACGAACTGACATTTCATTCGTGTGTTCTTTGTGATCACGTTGATACTTTCATTCACACGATTTGAACCTGCAAGAGTGCTTCAGTCATTGAAGGAGACGTGATGGCATCAGCCGTTCACAACCAACCCTCTCCGAATCACAAACCCAAAGTTCGAAGGCCTGTCATCAGGAGTCACACAGGCAGCAGAACTAACTGCGAAAGAACGTGCGATGACGAATCCGAAAAAGTTGTCCACGTGAAGCAAGCCAGGTGAAGGATTCACCGGGTCGCTCAGGGCTGCGTTTCCAGCGTTCATATCGCATCCCCTGACAGGAGCCCGACTGAGATTGCACTCATCAGTATGTGTTCGTGCTTTCATCCAGGATGAAATGGCGTCCAGTTCCCTCAGCCAACGCTGACAGACGGGACGGCAGCAAATCATACCGTCTCAGTGTTGACACTACAGAAACATTCACGTGTTCCTCGCTGAAAGTTAATAATCGCCAATAGGATTCGAAGGTGTGCTGGAGTGATGAATTCTTCTGCTGAACCTGAAGGTATGGAGGTAGAGTGCATATGCGACTTGATTCTCGGAGACGCCCTGGCTTTACACTGATAGAGCTGCTCGTTGTCATTGCCATTATTGCAATCCTGATTGCACTTCTTCTTCCTGCTGTACAACAGGCCCGCGAAGCGGCTAGAAGAACTCAGTGCAAAAACAACCTCAAGCAACTTGCACTCGCGCTGCACAATTATCACGACACCTTCAGTGTGTTCCCTCCGGGCACAGTGAATCCTCTGGGTGACGATCCGAACGGGCGGAACGGTAGTGGCAATCCGGGTATCGGGGGGCCATGGATCTGTTTCATTCTGCCCCAGCTCGAACAGTCGGCACAGTATGCAGCATTTTCGAAAATCGTTGCCGAACGACCCGAAGTCGTCGACTGGTTCGGAAACGGTGCCTACACAGTACAGGATGTGACTGTTGGAGCGAAATCCTTCCCGGCAATGTCTTGCCCATCTCATCCGAGCAACGATGAGCAATTCGCAAACGGAACGGCGATGGAACACCTGGCTCGCGGCAATTACGCCGCCTGTTACGGCAAGGCCGGTTACGGTCGAATCCACACACGCACTGTGGCTGAGGGTGGCATGTTTGGAAACAACTCCAAATTCAGTATGCGGGACATTACCGACGGAACCTCAAACACCATTGCGATCAGTGAGCTGAAGTTTCGATTGCCTAGTTCCACTGGCCCTTCTTCTCAGGACACGCGCGGAACATGGCCGTACGGAGTTATGGGAGCAAATATCTTCAGCACGAAGACCGGCCCCAATTCGACAACGCCTGATGGGATCTGGGGGTGCCGAAGCTATCCGGCAGAAGGCATGCCATGTGTGCAGATCGGATCTCCCTACACAGAAATGTACTCAGCTGCTCGAAGCTACCACGTCGGTGGAGTTCAGGGAGCACTCGTGGATGGATCGGTCCGATTCTTCTCCGAGAACATCGATCTGCTTCTTTGGCAATCGATCGGAACACGCGGTGCTGGCGAAGTGATTGGCGAACTATAGCATCGATGGCGTTCTTATTCGGCGACACTTACGGGGTGAGAACGATGCTCGCCCCGTGTTTCAGCCTCACGGAAGTTGACCAGACTGCTTCCTCACAAGTTTCAAATGGCTGACCACTTTGCGGACACCGAACAATGAGTAAACCCGGGTTTGGCTTTCGGAAATCGATGTCTCTACTGCTGTTAACATTCTTCGCGACCGGCTGTGGCTCCGATGACAATGTAGCGGTTTACCCCGTAAAGGGCGTTGTCCTGTTCAACGGTCAGCCGATGGCTGGCGGGGGATCCATATCCTTCGTACCCCTGACGTCGCAAAGCGGAAAAAATGCCGGTGGCGTGATCAATCCAGATGGCACCTTCCAGATGACGACTTACGTCGACGGCGACGGTGCGATGGCCGGGACGTTTCGCGTCATGATCATGCAGACGATGGTCGAGGAGCCGGTCTACACAGGAGATACGGACAACCCTGGTGCCGGTAACGGTGTTAAACCCGTCGAAACTGTTTCGGCGAAACTGCAGATCCCGATCATCTATGCCGACCCCGTAAAATCGCCCGCAACTGTCACAATTGAACCAGTGGAAATGAATGAACTAAAAATTGAGCTTAGCCCCCAGGCCTCCGGCAAACCTCAATTCGGCGCATAGCCGCCTGTTGAAAAACGGGACTGGCTCAAGCAGGAGACACCAAAACACGACGGTTTACAGCCATGCTGCGTGTGCCTGTCCCGATTTTTCAACGGACAGACAGGTTCAGATTCTGCACTCGGGCATCCTTCAGTGGAAATCAAACAACCATCGCAGGCACTCGCGAATATTCGTGATGTGGCAAAACGGAGGAATGGAGTTGGCTCATGACCTCCGCACCGCATATACCCAGCCGCCCGCATGGATGGATCATCGGCCCGTGGGTCGATTCAGTGTTCATTGCAAATCTGTTCTGGCCCCTCCTGTTGTTGCTGCAGCACGAACATGGTTTTGAGGGGCGACAGGCTGTTGAATTCTGGCAGATCTATTTCATCACAACGCCGCACCGCTGGATCACGATGGTTCTGGTGTTGCTGGATCACAGGTACTACCGACAGCAGTCCAGAGCCTTCCTCTGGATTGCTGTTCTGGTGGTGGGTGTCTGCGCTGGAGTCCGAGTCCTGACGGGAACTCTGACGTGCCTGCTGGCTGTTGACTATGTCTGGAACGCCTGGCACTTCGCATCACAGCATCACGGCATTTACCGCATCTACACACGCGTGAATCGCAACTTCCCGGCGTCGACTCTCGCATTACAAATGCAAAAATGGTTCCTGCGAGGCTTTCTTCTTTACGTGACTCTACGTGTCGCCACTTCTACCTTTGCGGATATCGCCATTGAAGAGGTGACAATGCAACTGGACTGGTGGGTCATGTTGATGCCAGCGTACCTACTGATGAGCGAGTTTCGAACGTCGAATCACAATTCCCTTGGGCGAAGACTCTACCTGATCAGCGTCCTGGGGATTTATTCGAGCCTTCTGTGGTCCGTTCACACACATCGTGGCGCACTCACACTCATACTAGCGACCGCATCGGCGTGGTTTCATGCGAGCGAATACATGTCTGTCATTGGCTGGCATATACAGAAAAGAGCGACCACTGGTGATGACGTACCACTGCTCGCCTGGCTGGCGTCTCGATGGATCGTGGCGATGCTTGTCTTTGTCGTTGTGCTCGGAAGCTGTTCGTGGGTGCTCGAACATCAATTTCTGGAAACCTGGTTGACGATTAATGTCATCATTGCCTTTCTACATTACGGTTATGATGGCTTCATCTGGAAATCTCGCCGAGTTACCGGTGGAGTCGGTCGACCAGTTCAGCAGGTTTCGACATAGTTGCCGTCGGCCATCGAATTGTCGATCACCAGATATCCGGATTCGACATCGCCCCATGAATGATTTGAGTATCAGGGTGCAGATACAACCGGTATGAATCCTCACGACAAATCAACCTCAACTTCTTCAGTTGCGTATCCCCCATCAATGGTGGCTGGCGTCATCACAGCGTTGATTCTGACAGCAGTCTCTTCGTTCGCCGGTGAAAGTGGCCGGATCGATCTGGAAATGCAGAAAGCCGTTCTGCCATTTGTCTGGCGAGATATCGCTGCCGTTTCATTCCTCAGCGCGTTGCCCCTGGCATGGCTGATCTCGGAGTTCCTGTTTCGCATGCTGGGACGTCTGCCCTCGATGACGATTGGGCTGACCCTGAGCGTTGTTGTGTGGTTGCTTTTTATCAAATCAACAGATACTGCTGCCTTTTCAGCCGGAATTCATCCTCACGGAACGCTGTTGCGCAGTTTCGTCGCTTTGATGATCGCTTCAGGAACAACGCTTGCCGTACAGGCCACCGCACTCCGATCGAATCTTATTCCACCATCACGTGACACAATGGGATGGACTGGACAGGTGCTGACCGCCGTGATGGCATTTGGTCTGATTCCGATGGTCTACGTGAACGCTCATTGTCGCTACAACGCGGAACGAGTGGTGGAATTACACGAACAGTCGCGTGTTGGAGAAGCGAAACACATTCTGGACCGACTATTGGCGCTGGACGTCGAATTTGATTACGACGGCGAACCCATACGAGAACTACTGCCGGAACTGAACGAGTCAGTCGATTTTCTCAACCGCCGTGTTGAGACGGCATTGCAAAGCACCGCATCAATCGATGACCACCTCGAACGTGCGCGTCATCTTGCAATGCTGGGGCAGGTTGAAAACGCTTCGGCAATTCTGTTGGCAACAGGTCACTCAGAGACTCATGTCGAGATCTGTGAATTGTTGGCGATCATCGCAGAAAACCAGAAGCAGTGGGAAACAGCACTGGCGCGGTATCTCAATTGCCAGGTATTGTGGAATGCCCTGCCTGAAGCAACTCGAAGACCAGAAGGAATCTACTCGGCGATGCGAGGCACGGCCTACTGCTATCGCAAACTCGGTCGAATCCGGCAGGCGGAGGATGAATGGCTTAAGCTGCTTGCACTTAGCCCTCAAGCCGACACCTACTTCCTGCTGGCTCAATTCTACGAAGACATCCAGAAATCAACCAAGGCGCAGCAATACGCCATAAAAGCAGCTGAATTGTCTCCACGTTATCGCGACAAGGCCAAATCGCTGATAAAGAAGATGCAGCAAATGCATTTCGGATGTTTCCAACTTCAGTAGTCATCAACCGATCCCGGCATCAGATTAAACACACACTGTGACGCGTGCGATGCTCGGAACTTTGGTGCGGTGGGAATTGACGGTCGCATGCCAGCGGCTTTTCAGGTTTGCGATACCAGACGCTTCTGTTGGTCTGACGGTCACCGTTGACACGCCGTTTTCTGTTGGGTGCCATGACCAGGAACCGTCCGGTTGTGTCCGGTTGCTGAGGGACGGTAAAATGCTGTGCACGGGCAGGACCCTTCTGTTCGTGCCTTCCACAGTGCCACATCGTTCACAGTGCCACATCGTTTTCGCCCGGTCTGTTTGGCGGTTTTGCAGAACAGACTCGAAAGTCACACGAAAGCAGTGAGTTTTCGAGTGAGGATTTGCTCGCTGCCGTCGTTCGTTGCACGAAGTGAGTCGACAGCCACTTTTACCTCTACACGTCCGAGACAACCAGAATGTTGCTAACCCCTGCGAACTTCAGGCAGTCTGTCAGCGTCATTGCTCTCAGCCTGCTCTTCACGCATCTGCCCCCAGCCAATTGCCTCGCCGATAATTCCAGCGAACCCGGGCCACGGCCAAACATTGTCGTCGTCATGGCGGACGATCAGGGTTGGGGCGATATGGCCTACAACGGACATCCTGCATTGAAGACGCCGGTGTTCGACGAGATGGCTCGCACATGCCTGCGATTGAATCAGTTTTATGCCGCAGCCCCCGTCTGTTCGCCAACACGGGCGAGTGTGATGTCCGGCCGAACTCCCAATCGATCCGGTGTCTTCAGCTGGGGACACTCGCTGCGTCCGCAGGAAGTCTCCATTGCGGAAGCGTTGAAGACGGTGGGATACACGACCGCTCATTTTGGTAAATGGCATCTTGGATCGGTGCTGCCGGACAGCAGGACGTCGCCTGGAGCTCAGGGATTCGATCGCTGGTTGTCGGCCCCCAACTTTTTTGAGATCGATCCCTGGCTGTCGAATCAGGGCAAAGCCGAACAACTGAAAGGCGAGAGTTCTGAATTAATCGTCGAACACGCACTCCAGTTTCTGAAGTCGCAAACACCCGAAACTCCCTGCCTGGCTGTTGTTTGGTTTGGTTCACCTCATTCGCCGCATAAGGGAACACCTGAGGATTTAGCGCTGTACCCGGATCAGCCCGAAAAGCAAAAACACTTCCTCGCCGAAATCACAGCAATGGATCGAGCTGTTGGTCAACTCAGGACAGGCCTGCGGCAAATCGGCATCGCGGACAATACACTGCTTTGGTACTGCAGTGACAACGGAGCGATTCCACAAGGCTCGACGGGGGGACTGAGAGGCAAGAAGGGACAAATCTATGAAGGAGGACTTCGAGTTCCCTGCCTGATCGAATGGCCAGACCGAATAGAGTCGCCTCGCCAAAGTGAACTGCCCGCATGCACCTACGATATCTACCCGACTCTGGTGGAGATTACCGGAGCAAAGATCGATCATCAGCCTGTGCTGGATGGGCAAAGCATCGCCGAATTGTTCGACAAAGAAATCCGTGAACGCCACAAGCCCCTGGGTTTCTGGGATGCAGGTGTCGGTGGTTTCTCGACACCAAGCGATTCGATCCTTGCGTTTGTCGCAGAGCATCAAACAGACGGTACAACAATCCCTGCCGACCACGCAGCGCACGGCAAAGCACCCCAGCCACTGGAATGGGACGCACCTGCAGGCTCCTACCAGGGGCATTCAGCATGGCGTGACGGCGACTGGAAGCTCCACCGGATTGAACGTCCAGACAGACCAGCAAACAATAATCGCAAAAAGAAAGGCGCAAACGCTTCGTCGAATGCAGGGGACAGCCAATCCGGCGTTCAGACCACGAAGGTGACCCTCGAACTCTACAACCTGACTCTGGATCCGAAAGAAGAACATAATCTAGTCGCTTCAGAGGCAGCTCGAGCAAAATCGATGCAGCAGGACCTTGAAACGTGGCTTCAATCTGTCACCGACAGTCTGCGCGGCAAAGATTACAACTAAAACGTGTTCCCGCCCCAAGAGATTTCCATCACAGGAACAACTGCAATTTCAGGAACGAACGTTCTCTGATCAGCGTTGCCATGAAAGTCTTCTGAGAATCATGTCTGCAGGACACCGGACGCGTGAGCGAGGGTCGGACTAGCCCGACGTTCTCACTGGCCCGACGTTCTCATAGAGACGAACCCTTGCTGACGCTTCAGGATTGCTTTTCAGGTTCGCTTTTCAGGAGGCTCCTGAACAATCCTTTTCAATAATTGTCCTGCAGTCACTTCTACGGGACAGTCGTGTCCCTGAGCGGTGTAATGAACAGGTATTTGCCGTGTGAAAAACTGCTGCATAAGGTGGTCGTACGCGCCATGGCCTTTGTCCGTAATTTCATCTCGGCGCGTTTGAAGATTCGTTCGAGACACTACCAGATGCACGGTCCGAATACGGATTCCGATCCAGCCCGCCAGCCATTGCCAACGAGAAAAACGGGCAGCGTCGCTCTTGCGCTGAATGAACAGAAAGTCGTGAATACAACGATCGAACAGTCGCCATTTCCGGTCTGGCAGCATGGTAAGGATTCGTAATCGAAGTGCTGCCAGCATGTAGTTGACCGGAGCGATAAGATCGTCAAAACGATCTCGGTCCCGAGAAATCAGAGGTCGCACAAAGATCACCAGCAGCTTATAGAGAATCGTCTTTCGGTAAAGATGCTTGCCGACGTTGTGTCGGAACTGGCCAGACGAATGGTCCCGAAAAAAGTGTGCGAGCGTCGTCTTCCCTGTTCCGTCACAACCAATGAATGCCAGCATTCGCGTCGACGGTCGAGATCCGTCCAGTCGGCTTTGCCACCATCGAACGGCGCGCTTCGCTGACCGGAATTCGTCATGAAGTACAAGTTGCTGTTGCAACAGCGACAACGTTGCGGCCGCGATATCCACTGATATCTGATGCGACGTTCGAATGAAACCAAGCGACTCCACGAGGGCCAGTTCCTGCGTTCCATTGAGTAACGATTCGTAGAAATCCAGTCGATTCCGCACGCGTGCTGACCGCAGGTTTTTTCGTTTACAGATCAAATGCTGAATGTACAAACAGACTTCCAGCTCCGGAGGAAGACGAAAGAGCCCCGTGTCATCGCCGCCAGTTGCATCAGAACAATCCTCACCCAAAAATCGCTCGCGATGACGCAGGCTGGGCGGAACATCAGGAAACTGAAGACTCTTCTGGCCACCATCGATTTGCGCCAGAGTCATCCAGAGATCGAACTGCACAAACTCATTCCCGTCGAGGGAATAGAGAACTAAAGTCGCCTTGGCTGCCGCTCTGCGGGAATATTCGATGTGGCACTCACCAGCACGAACCCATTCAAACGCGGCATCGACCAATGCATAAACCGAACTCTCGTCACCGAGCAGATCAACATCGTCGGCATCTTCTCCACTGCCTGCCTTGCAGGGAGTCACCGTATGGAGCGGCTCCCCACGAAGCTGCAGAAAGGCCCAGCGATGCCGGCCCCAGGAACCCTGACAAATACGGCGAATACATTGTCGAAACTGGAGTGCAGAATTGAGCCCGTCAGGCGGGGAATCCTTCGGAACGCTGTTGCCCATCTGCATGCAGCCCCGTTATGCGGCGGCTCTTGACGAATTCACACGAGCGGTCTGTTCATAAAGGGCAAGCGTGGCCTGCAACATCGCGCGTTTGTCGAAAGGATTCGACCCGATAAAAGGCGAGTGTCCGCTCGTCAGAAGCTCTTCTGCTCGATCTGTCAGCGCGTTAACATCGCCCGGCGCAATGGTTCCCTGAGGAAACTGAGCATTGAGAATTTCAGTAACGCCTCCGTGTGCATATCCAAGCACGGGCGTCCCGATTGAAAGTGATTCGGCAACCGTCCGACCAAAGGCTTCGGGCTTCTGAGACAAAGACACGACCGCACGCGAAATTGCGTAGATGTTTTTCACATCAGCACGATGGCCGATCCATGTGACGAAGTCTTCAATCCCAAGTTTGTGAATCGTCTGTTTCAATTCCGTCAGGTAGTCTGTCTTGCCCGAAGGGCAGTCTCCGACGATCAGACCATGAACACTCAACCCGCGCTTCCGTAACTGATGGATGGAATGCAGCAGATCGAGATGCCCTTTCAGTCGGGTCACACGACCGGGAAGCGTCACCAGCATCTGCCCCTTGAGCTTTGGAAATTCGCGATAGAACTCCATTTCCCATTGAGCATCGGGATAGTAACCTCGCGGAAATTCCTCCGAATCAACGCCTCGCGGAATCACCCGCACCCGAGATTCCGGCACCCATGAATAGTGATCACGGATATAATTGTTGACCGCGTGGGATACAGCCACGACATAGTCACCGCGACACATGATGCTGCTGTATGCATTGACTGAATGCAATCCATGCAGTGTGGAAATGAATCGAGGTCTTACCGCGGATGGCATTGTAGCGAGCGTCATCCACGTAACCCAACCGGGAAGCCGCGAATGAATATCGACCACATCCACACGCTCCTCGATCAGCAATCTGCGCAACTGCGGAATACACCTCAGCGTCACTGGAGATTTGACACCAACTGGCATCGCAAAATGCTCAGACCCCTCATCCAGCAGCTGATCGACCAGTCGCCCACCAGCCGAAACGACCAGCGAACGATGCCCTGACTGTGCAACAGCCCCCGCAACCTCAATCACACCTCGTTCGACGCCACCACTTTCCAGCGCAGGAAGAAGCTGTAGGATTGTGAGTTGTCGACTGTCCATGTCGGTGCATTCCGTTGCTGAATTGATCAGCCTCGTTTGACCATGCCCTTTTGAAGCTCTTCAACGAGCTTGGCAAGCACAGCCGGGTCTTTCGTCTTCAAAACATGCTCAACCCGCGAAGCTGGCAGTTTCATGCGAGCCATCAGGTCCTCGGCCGTTTCCCACATTTTGGCCTGTTTCTTTGGCGGCGCGAGGTAAAGGTTGGTTACCAGTTCTGCCAGACGCTGCTCTTCAATCTGATCCTTGTTGTCATAATAGCGCTGGATGACTTTTTGCTGATAGGCTGAATATTCTCGATCTGCCATGTGGCTATGCTCTGCAGGATAAACTTCGTTGATGTGTTTTGGTGATGATTAGCAGGCCGTGCTGTGAACGACCGGCTGAAGAAAGGAACCTGAAGTGTCACCGAGAGATGGATGTCCCGGGAAATCATCCCTCATCAATACTTCGGGTTGTCTTTCGTATGGTTCTTCAATGGACTGTCGGCTTTGGCATCGGCCTCTACAAGTCGAGACCATTCAGGCCGCGCGGGACGCACTACCCGAGTAACTGCTCAAACATCCGCCGAGAACATTCAGATCCGTTTCCGTCAGTTCGGGATACACGCCAAAATAGACGCCGTTATTATGGAGAAATTCAGCCCCCGGTAAATCATAAAGTCGTTCAACATAACGGCTGTAAAACGGCTGTCGCTGCATGTTACCAGCGATCACAGGGCGAATTTCAACACCTGCGCCTGCAAACTGGAAAACAAAGCGGTCGCGAATTGCTTCGCTTCGACAAATTACCGGATACGCGAAACTGCTGAGCGTCCTGATATGGGATCGATCGAGGCCGATCAAATCCGGATTTTGCTGAGCAGCGGCATCCAGCCGTTCATGTATCGCAGCTCGCTTCTGCACAGTGTCGTCCAGATGCTGCAACTGCAGGTTGCCGAGAAAGCCCGTAATTTCCGTTGGCCGAAGATTGTAGCCCAGATCATAAAACGTGTACTTGGCTTCGAACTCGCCCTTCACGCGAAATTCATTACGCAGCTTCATCTGCTGCGATGCTCTGAGATTACGATCCCAGCCATTGGCCCGCACGATGCGAAGCATTTCCGCCAGCTCTTCGTCATCTGTGCAAACCATGCCACCTTCGATGGTTGACATATGGTGCGCAACGTAAAAAGAGAATGTCGCGGCGACGCCGAAGCCACCGGCACGCCCCGTATGCAATTCCGTTCCAAGCGATTCGCAATTATCCTCGACCAGAATGATGTCTCGTTCTTCGCAGATTCGGCGAATATTCTCCAGATCACCACAGTAGCCGAGCACGTTGGTCAAGAAGAAACACTTCAGCTTTGTTGTCCGAAGGCGATGCTCAAGATTTTCGGACATGCAGTTCAGAGTTTGTGGATCGCAGTCAACAGGAACCGGCTGCATACCCAGCTGAAGGATGGGCATGACGTTGGTTGCCCACGTGAGGGCAGAAAAACCCACTCTGTCTTCGTCTTCCAGTCGACCAAGATTCTTCAGCGCCTGCATCAGCGCAAGGTTTGCACTTCCGCCACTATTGAAGAGGATCGCGTCTCGGCGTCCTTCGTGAGCTGCGAATGCTTCTTCAAAACGGAAGCATTCGGTATCCATACTAAGCCGCGGCGCTTCCAGAATGAATTCCGCCAGGGCCCGTCGGGTTTCCAGCTCCCGATGGAATGCGTTCTTCATGAGCGGAATCATTGACTTTATCCTTCAAGTCGTTGTCAGCAATGGAATTGCTTTTGATACATCGATACTCGCTGATCATCTGACGGATTCCTTCCGACAGACTGATGCGAGATTCATACCCGAGACTCTGCAGTCTGGACACATCCATACACTTTCGCGGCATACCATCTGGTTTCGAAGTGTCCCACTTCAACTCGCCTTTGAACCCAACCTCCGCCGCAATCGCTTCTGCAAGCTCACGAATCGACACGTCGACCCCTGTGCCGATGTTGATAACTTCCGGCGACTGCCAGTGTTCCATTGCGAACAGCACCGCTTCCGCAAGATCATCCACATGCATGAATTCTCTTCTCGCTGCACCTGTCCCCCATAAGGTCAATGAAGGTATCTGCGAATCGTGCGCATCAACGAATCGTCGCACCAGCGCACTTAATACATGTGATTTTTGAAGGTCAAAGCTGTCATTGGGGCCGTACAGATTACACGGCATCGCACAAAGTACGTCCATTCCATATTGCCGATGATACGCCTGGGCCATCTTCAGGCCGGCAATCTTTGCAATCGCGTAGCCCTCATTGGTCGGCTCAACCGGGCCCGTCAGCAAGTATTCTTCCTTCATGGGCTGAGGGCACAGGCGGGGATAGATGCATGAACTGCCGAGGAAACAAAGTTTTCGGACTCCGGCAACCCAGGACCCATGGATGACACTGTTCTGAATCTGCAGATTTTCGTAGATGAACTCTGCAGGGGCATCCAGATTAGCCTGAATGCCTCCAACACGTGCTGCCGCAAGAATCACAACATCCGGTCGTTCTGCTGATAAAAAGTCCTGCACGGCCTCTCGGTTGCAGAGATCCAGTTCCGCCCGCGTACGCGTCAGAATTTCTGCCGTTTGGGTACGGTTGAGCGAGCGCACGATCGCAGCCCCCACCATTCCACGGTGCCCGGCAACGAAAATTCGGTGTTTCATAACATTGATCACCTGACGCAGAGTTTGCTGAAGAGTGGTCGCAGACTACCGGAAACCCCGGAAAAGCCACAAGACCAACCCTCCGGGCAGACGAGAATCGGGAGCCTCGGACCACGCGAACCTGCCGCTTTGAATTTCCGTGAACAATCCGTCCGGCATTGGCGAGCAGCGTTTCATAAACCATGAGGAATGCTAATCTTCACGCGGCCCGAAACTCTTCGATATCAGGAAACAAGCCGATTCAGGTGTCTGTAACTTTCGACGAGACAAAAAGGGGCCAACGGGAAACACGGCGAACAGACGCCGCTGGAAAATTCCTGACTCATTTTCGACACGATGCTCATCACTTTTTTGAAGCTAATGGAATCTCCACACGGCCAATCTCGTGATTTCAAATCTGCATGAACTATGCCAACTGAATCGGACCGGATTACAGTCGTCCGGCGACTTCTCCAATATGTTTTGAAATACCCGCCCCACAGCCTTCCAGAAATTGAATTCCAGCAATGCCAGTGACAGAGCCAGGGCAAGACCTATCCGAACTTCATGACAGGCTGCAGAAGCTGCGGAACACTCTTGGACGTGTCATTCGAGGCAAGGACGATGCGATTCGACTGATTCTCACAGCAATCGCCGCTGGTGGCTCCATACTGATGGAAGATGTCCCCGGTGTCGGCAAGACGACACTGGCCAAAGCCCTGGCCAAGCTGTCCGGAGCCGAATTTGGCCGCGTTCAGTTTACCCCGGATCTGCTGCCGAATGACATCCTTGGCTCTTCAATCTACAACCCCAGGGATGGCACCTTTCGTTTTCAGCAGGGGCCCGTTTTCTGCAGTGTCCTGCTGGCAGATGAAATCAACCGGGCTTCCCCGCGAACACAATCCGCTTTGCTTGAGGCGATGAGCGAAGGTCAGGCGACAATTGAAGGTGTCAGGCACGATCTGCCAAAGCCATTCATTGTTCTGGCCACTCAAAACCCCGTGGATTTCCATGGCACCTATCCGCTTCCCGAAGCTCAGCTTGACCGCTTCCTCATGCGCGTCAGCCTTGGCTACCCGGAGAAGGAAATGGAGGTTGCGATGCTGTTCGATCAGGCTGTCGCGTTACCAATCGATGACCTCACACCGATACTCAATCAGGCAGACATCCTGTCAATTCAAAAACAAGTGCGTGAGATCACAGTCGAACAATCTGTCGCTGAATACATGATTGAAATCGTGAACAGCACCAGATACCACAACATGCTGAAACTAGGTGTCAGTCCGCGTGGTTCACTGATGCTGTTTCGCGCAGCTCAATCGGCAGCCATGCTGGACCAGCGTTCGTATGTACTTCCGGATGATGTCCAGCTGGTCGCTGCTCCTGTGCTGGCCCATCGAGTTGTCCGGACATCGAAGGCACGCTACAGCGGAATCATGAGTTCGGACCTGATCAGAGAAATCGTGGAATCCCTTCCGGTTCCGGCATGACTACGCTGGAACAAGCGGATTCGATTCGGGGAAGAATGGCCCTGTGAAACGAAAGACAAAACGACTTTCTGAAGGTCATCTGGCCTTTCGTCTGACACCGGCCGGACGCGTTTGCTTCTTCCTGATCGGCATCAGCGGACTGGGATCTGTCACCGTTCAACTGCCGGTCTATCAGTTCTTTTGCGTCCTGACCTGCGTCGTCCTGTTCGCGGAGGCATTGGGACAGTTGTTTCGGCCAAAGCTGTCCGCGGTCCTGACGATGCCATCAAGTATTCAAATGGGACAAACCGTCTGCGGAACACTGACCATTAAAAACATCGGTCGATGGCCTGTTTTTGACATCATGGCCATGTTTCACGGACTTCCACGGCCAATCAAGCACGCAAACAAACACGAGATGATTCCTTCAATTCGTGCAGGTGAGTCTGCCGAACTTCCCGTCACACTCTCCACCTCCACACGCGGTATTTATGACCTGCCCCCGTTGCGAATCCACAGCACATTCCCTTTCAATCTGATGCGATTTGGAAAGTGCACGGCACTCGCTCAGCCACTGCATGTCCTGCCGGACTTTCACATGATCCCGGAACTAAACATCCCAACGGGCTCACGTCATCAACCCGGTGGGATGTTGCTGCAAAAACACGATGGCAATTCTCCTGAATTCGTGGGAAACCGGGAATACAGTTACGGCGAACCGGCGTCGCGAATTAACTTTCGAGCCTGGGCAAGGCTTGGACGACCCGTCGTGCGCGAGTACATGGATGAATTCTGTATGCGCGTCGCCATTGTACTCGACACCAGGGTTACGCCCACCAGTCGATGGAACCCACTGAAGATTCCGAACGCTGCATCAAATAAGAATCTTGAAGCGGCCATCTGTTTTGTTGCGAGCCTTGCAGCATCAATGCAGACTGCCGAATCACTTCTGGATATGTTTGCGGCCGGACCCGAATTACATGTTTTCCGTGGTGCAACCGGCGCCTATCACTTTGATCGCCTTCTCGAGATTCTTGCTGGAATTGGCTCCACAACAACAAATCCTCTTCCGGAATTAACTCCAGCCGTCACTGAAGAGCTGCAGTCAATTTCAACGGTATTCTGCGTGTTTCTGCACTGGGATCTCGAACGACAAACTCTCGTTGATGGCATTCATGCTGCTGGTTGCGAATTCAGGGTGGTGCTTGTAAACGAATCCGAATCGGAACTGCCGTTTCCGGAAGACGGCGTCCAGTTTATCCGGATGGCACCGGACACAATCGTCAATGGCGAGGTACTGAAATTATGATGCCGCCAGTGGACAACGCACGATCATTCGTTTCTGCGAATCCTGCGCAGAGAATCGTTGCTGTCTGCTTTCTGAGTCTTCAGTGCCTTTTACTATGGAAGCTTATGGATGGCATGGCCGGAGCCATCATTTATCTGCTTCTGACAGTGATCGCATGTCAGGTCTCACGGAGACAATGGCTACCGCCACTTCGTTTCTTACGATGGGCATCCGTGATAACGATCTGTCAGGGCATAAAGTATTTCACCTTACCACACGAACTTTCGCCTCAGCATACGTTCGTCTATTCAGAACTTGCCTATGAAATTGTCTGCCTGCTGATCCTGCTGCAGATCTTTCTTCTGGCGACGATTCCATGCAGTCGACGCCTTCCATCCCGATTTCCGATTCTGGGTGGACTTGCCATCGTCTTTGTCGGTGACGTTCAGGTCACTGATGCAGAACGCTCGCTCTACGCAGTGTCCGGCTCGCTGGGCGTAATGATGATTATGCTGCTGCTGAGCGAACGGCGCACATATTCCCGCATACAGACGAATGTCGCGTTACGCCGCTTTCTATTCAGCCTGCCAGTGGTTCTGGGCTCGCTGGCCGGAGCACTCGGATCACGAATCCTGGCGGAAAACGAAAAGACGCTGTCCTCATGGATTGCTGACCTGACCGACACGGAAAGTCGTGATGTCTGCAGTGGATTCACAGGCCGGGCCGGGCTGCACAGCATCACAGGCTGGTCCGAATTCTCGGGCGAAACAATGATGCTGCGAGTTCATGGTGCAAACTCAGTTACCTATCTCGGCGGCTGTGCGTTTGATCATTTCGACAACAATGTCTGGACAGCAAGTCCGGCTGAAAGTCAGTTACGAGAGATTTCATCGGACGACATCTCCAGCTTTGTCCGAGAGGATGATGGCATCTACCGCCTCAAGCCCGGCCGACTCGCATCACCGGAATCAGTGGTTGATATCTGGCCTGAGCAGGGTGCTGGCGGGCAATACTTCCTCTTACCACGGTCGGCTAACTGTCTCATCACGCAGAAAGGCGCGTATACACAGGATTCTTCCGGCAATGTGAAACGCAAGTCACAGCACGCGGAGAATCACTATCGAGTCCTGCTGCCATCAAAGTCTCGAAGCGTTGATCTGACTGATAACGACCGTTCTCTCTACCTTCAGCTGGCGGTGAGCCTGGACGAACGAGTTACAAAGGCGGCTCATAGTATTTGCGATGGAGCCGAATCGGCACGAGAAAAGATCAGACGTGTTGAAAACTACTTTCACAACAATTTCGAGTATGGAACGCGCATATACATTCCTCGTCGTGAAGACCCACTTGGATACTTTCTCGAAAACAAACCCGCTGCCCACTGCGAGTATTTTGCAACTGCGGCAGTCGTGATTCTGCGTGAAGCGGGCGTCCCCGCAAGATTTGTTACGGGATATGTTGCAGGAGAAAGGAGCTCAACCTCAGGCGTCTGGATTGCTCGGCGGAAGGACGCGCACGCCTGGGTCGAAGCCTTCGACGAAGAACAAAGTCGCTGGGTTCTTGTCGAACCAACTCCGGGTACGGGCGTACCTCAAGCGAGGGAGACATCGGGGCTGGCCGCATGGCAACAGGCCATACGTATGTCCATGACTCGATTCATGGATTCCATAAAACGAATACGACTTTATAAGTTCGTCACCATCATTGCTGCTTTAGGTGGCCTTTGGTACCTGACTCCGCTGATTTACTCGCTGTTGACCAGGATCAAACGATCAAAGGATCCTTCAGATCCGGGAACAAAGCCTGAATTCATATCGCACCTGACCAACGCAAGAATATCTGTGGAACTCATGCTGAAACGATCGGGCTTCGAACGCCATTCAAATGAAACCGTACACCAGTTTGCAGCCAGAATCGGAGCCGCCCAACCGACGCAACAGCAAGAGTTGTTCGTCCGTTGGTACGAGTTGTACGAGAGTCTGCGATTCGATCCGCATTCGCATCAATCGATCGAGCAGCTGATTCAAATCACAGGACAACTTCGCGACCAGGGCCAGCCAGGTGGCACAACATGAACTGATGTCATGTCAGCGGCCTACATGAGTCCCCGGCGGCGGAGTTCCGAGACAACCTGCTGCACAATCGCACCAACCTCTTCACCCGACGATGATGGATTTGAATCTCCCACAGGACATCCACCAACAGGTTGATCGGTAAAACCGTGCTGAGAAAGGAGACACTGTAATTCTCTGCTCAGCACAGTCAGATCAGTACGCTGATCGTCCGACAATGGTTGTCGCCCCTGCCCCATGCGGAAGCCACGTAGTTCAACGGCAGCGCGGAACCCTTCTGGAAATTCGGCCGAATAGATCATCGTGTCAAACAGGCGGATCAGGTCATACTGCACTTCGCGTGCTGCATCAATCTGATAGCTGGTCGTCAGGTCATACAATTTGCGGGTCAATTCCGGC
>JAGQQE010000084.1 GCA_020426345.1 Planctomycetaceae bacterium | reverse complement strand
TCGGCGACGGAGTCAACGATGCTCCTGCACTCGCTCGTGCGTCACTTGGGCTTGCGATGGGAGCCGCCGGAAGTGATGCGGCCATCGAAACGGCTGACATTGCTTTGATGTCCGATGATCTCTCCAAGCTACCGTGGCTGATTCACCATTCACGACGAACGCTCAGCATCATTCGACAGAACATCGCGTTTTCGCTGGCCGTCAAAGTTTTGTTCGTTGTTTTGACCTTCGCCGGATTCGCGTCACTATGGGCCGCAATCGTAGCTGACATGGGAGCCTCACTGCTTGTCATTGGTAATGGTCTGCGACTGCTCAAATCGTAAGAGGTTCAGGCCAATTCCTCTAAAGTGTTGACGGTGGCGGAGTATCGAATCGGTTGGGACGACTTCCACCAGCCGGAGCCGAAGAGTTTGGGCCGAAGGATGCCGGTGGGGGACCGTCCATCCGAATCGAATCATCCGGTTGTGGTTGTTCACGACGGAAGTCCTGTTGCGGCTGATAGTCTCTTGCTGAGTCGCGAGGCAACGATGGCGTTGCGAGGTAACCTAGGTCAGATGGTGCTACGTCACGACTGGGATTTTGACGATCATGAGAGTGGCCGTCGTGGGAATGTCCGCTGTGGCTATCTCCCGTGTGTGAGTGGTCTTGACCGGGCGATGCCAAATCAAAACCGGGTTGGTATTCGTCGGTCAACAGGTTCGGATACGTTCGGCCACGCTGAAGCGGACAACCATTCGGCTCGCTACAGATGGGGTCATTTCCGTAGGGGCAAGCAGCCTCAGCGTAAACGGGAATCGCACGATGCCGACTCATGGCAGTGTTGGGATATGCGGCATGGCCATACCCGTGGTAGTCGCCATGGCCGTAATGATATCGGTGACCATGATCATAGTGGCTGTAGGAATGGTCGTGAGCGAAGCTGCCGTGAAGGTTTCCATACAGGTGTTGAGCTGACGCGGGCGTGGCGATGCAGCCGGAAAGTGCCAACACGGATAGAGTTGCCAGCGTGGTTGGGCGAAACATGGTTTGATCCTGTTGGCTTGGTTGTCTCGGAATAGGCGGACTGTCGAACAGAGCCGCCGGAATCCGGCGGCTCACGGTAATGGGATTCGAGTTTGTGCGAGCGCTCGCTCAGTGATGATGACCGCCGATACCCAAGACGTGAAAGCGTCCGATATCAACATGCAGGCCACCGTGCTGATGACGGTTGTAAGATCGGTAGCTTGGAGCATATCTCTGCTGAAACCGAGGCTGGTAGCCAAAGCCATTGCCGTACCCGTAGGACTGACCTCCGTAGAATCCCCCGTAACCGTAGTTGGAATAGGCCGAGCGACCGTAGCCACTGTGGCCGTGAGCGTAACCGTGCCCGCCGTGGTGACCATGATGAACTCCGTGGCCACCGTGATGCCAATCACCGGCTTCTGAGGTCGAGGCAATGAGACTGAATCCGACAACAAGTGCCGCAAGAGTGAGAAGACGCGTCATGGGTCTGATCCTTTGAGAGTTTGGGAAAGTCATGCGGTTGAGCCGCGACTTCCTCCAGCGGCACACCGTGTGCCAAACAGGATTCTTCGGCAATTTCAGCCGACCATGCGTTACAGGCGCAGTCGCAATGACAACACGCTGTCTCTTTTCGATCACGGAAGAATCACTGACGGGCACGGTTCGCGACCGGCTTGTAGCGGTTATTCCGCAAGCAACGCCGGTCCATTCAGAACAGGCGAATCCAGCGGCACACGTCGATAAACACGGAGGACCGCTTCAGCCGCGTGATCGAGCAAACGTCTCACGATCCGCACTGAAACGGGAGGTCAACTTCTGCCTTCAGCACATGGACGTTCCTGTGATTTCTCGTTCTGCCACCTGTCTGATCCTCATTGTACTACTGGTGCTGCAATCAGTTGTGCCGTGCTGTGCGATCAGTCGGTTGCTGGCAAATCGAGCCAACACGGAAGTCTCGTCAGATCGAATCGTGTGTGGGTGTTCACATTGTGAGCATTCATTCCCGGAACGACACGTGCCAGTGGATGACAAGGATTCGCGAAACGATCAGTGTCCGTTCTGCGGTGGCTTGATGCTTCATGCTCCGTCAGACAATTCTGTCGTACACGAACCGACAACGTCATTGGTGTTCGGGGTTTTCCCCTGCAAGCTGGCTTGTGTCAGTTCGCAACGATTGTGTGCTGAAGTAATCACTAAACCTCTTTGTTTCGGGCAACCATTCTTCGATACCGGTATGCGCCTGCTGATCTAGCGTCTTCGCTGACTGGCAGCCGTACGTGATCTCACTTCCCAACATACCGATTCAAAAGATATTGCCATGCGAATTCGAAGCCAAAACCTGTTACTTGTTCTGACGGCGTTACCAATTCTCAGCCTTGGTTGCTCCACTTCACGTCAACAGTTAGCAAGCCGCGATTCGACTCCGATCATGACGGCTCAAACCGATGAGTCTCAAGCATTCGAAGCTCTCCCGGCAACGGATGAAGCTGAGTTCGACGCCTTGTCGCCAGTTATCAAGACCGTTGGATATCAGAACCGCGAAGCAGACGAAGCAAACGGCGATTCCCCCGATCCTTCGATCCGATTTGCCGTTCCGCCCGAACTGGACGTTGTTGAATCAAGCGAATCCGGATTGACCCTCGAAGCCATCGAGCAGATGGCGATGGCTAACAATCCGGCGATCCAGCAGGCGTCTGCGGCATCTGCCCGAGCCGGTGGCATTCGGACTCAGGTGGGACTCAAGCCGAATCCAACGATTGGGTACAATGCCACTCAGTTGTTCGATGCAGGAACGGATCAACATACGATTTTCGTAGAACAGACTTTTGTGCGTGGTGACAAACTGGCGTGGAACCGACAGGTCATCAGTCACGATGTCAATGTCATGAACCGAGAAGTGGAGACGCAGCGGCAACGTGTTCGCACTGACATTCGCGTCGCGTTCTTCGACGCGCTGGCCGCTCAACAACGACTTGAACTCGCCCGAGAGTTTCGTGGCGTGGTGAAGGAAGGTGTCTCTGTCTCCGAAGAGCGCGTGAAGGCGAAAGTCGGTACACGCCCGGATATTCTGCAATCAGAAATTCAACTGAATGAGGTTGATCTCTCCATCCAACAGGCTGAGTTTGAGTTGTTAGCGGCTCTGAATGAGCTGGCGGCACTGGCGGGGATTCCTGATCTTGGAACCACATCTCTGATTGGGCAACTGGATGCGGGATACCAATCACGCGATGCCGAATCCGAATTCTCGCAGATCATGGCACGTAGTCCGCAACTCGCAGCAGCTCAGGCGCGTGTCGATCGGGCACGAGCGAACCTGCAACGGCAGCAGGTGCAGGCAACTCCGAATGTCACAGCGCAACTGGGGGCCGGTCCTGATAACGGAACCGGTCAGGGTCTTGTGAATTTCCAGTTGAGTCTGCCACTGCCCGTTCACAATAAAAATCAGGGGAACATTGCGGCAGCTCATGCGGAATACTGTGCGGCCACTCAGAACGTCCAGCGGCTTCGCCAGAGTGTGAGACGTGAATTGGCTGTTGTGATGAAGGAATACAACATCGCCGAAGCCACCGTGCAGCAATACAAGCAGTTAATTCTACCGAAAGCGGACGAGACGCTGAAGCTGATGCAGGAAGCTCAGGACGCGGGCGAGTTCGATTTCCTGCGAGTGCTGACGGCACGCCGTGCGTACTTCGATGCGAACCTGAAATACGTCGCCGCGATGGGCCGACTGGCTCAGGCCAACGCCAAAATTGACGGGCTGCTGTTGACTGGTGGCCTGTCGGATGTCGTGAGCTACGATGGTGGCGATGATCTGCGAGGACAGGCTTTGAGCGGCGAATAATCCGCCGCCGACACAAAAGAAGCGACCCGCACAGTAACGGGTCGCTTCTTGGATAAACCACGATCGTGCAGAAACCCGCGCTATGGGATCGTGGCTGGTGGTGGTGCTGTTGTCAGTGGTCCGGGAGCGACTCCGCCGGGCGGTGGTGCCTGCCCACCAACGGAACCCGGAGGTGGGGCTTGCTGGACGCCGACATCATTCATCAGGTGGTGCAGGGCTGATTCGATCATGTCCATTTTCGACAGGATGCCAAGCTGGCCCACTTGATGATGGTGGTGACGCGACCAGCCGCGAACATCGTCCTGAATGTGATGGAACAGCGCGTCCATGCCGTTGAGCTTGCTCTGGATCGCTCGGCGGTCGTGTTGATGTTCGGCGGCATGAATGTACTTGGCTACTTCCAGCAACTGATAGGCTTCGGCGTACGTTTCGCGGAATCCCGGATTGTGAGGATAGTTGTAGTGCAGGTCGAGCAGGAATTCGTTGGTCAGCGTTTCAAGGCGAGCGGCAAGGTCGTCTACGTGTGAGAAACTGCCGAATTGAACGACGGCTGGTTTTGCGACAACATGCTGGTTGGCGATCGAAGCCGTCTGAGGAGTGTAGTAGTAGCGATTGTTGTGGACGTGGTACGTGCCGTGATGAGCCGTGTGCGAAGTGTGTGGAACGACATACGTTGAGTTCTGATGGATCACGTCGTGATGGTAGCGACCAATGACATGCCCGTGCCCATCACGCACAACATGGTCGTGATGGTCGATGTGATAGTTCGGTGTGTAGTGATTGCGGTGATGATGGTGATGCTGTGCCGACGCGGATTGCGCTACTGACAGCACGCCTCCGACAGCAATCGCCAGTGCGATGCGAGAAACGTTCATTGGGAATTTCCTTCCGTAATGGATGGGTGACTTCCGTGCGTTGAGGTTACTGGCCCGTTGCTCCGCAACGTTCCTTTTTTCACAGACTGCCGTCATAGCGATCATATGGTATTCTGCGAAGAATGCAGATGATGTGCCAGTTGGATTTGTTTTGATCTTCGCACAAAAACACCTGACGAACTGCAACTGCCAGCAAAGTCGTAAGAAACGACTGTCGTCGCGGCGAGACAGCGTGTTGTCAATCCGATAACTGCTGAGAAGTCGCATCATGTTCCAAGAATCGGCTCCGGCAGTCAATCGATACCACAACCGAAAAGCCGCCAACGTTGACGATGAAAACAGAAGTTTTTACCAGCCATCCGTTGCCGCAGACTGAGTCGTCAATCCGATCGACTGACCCAAAACAGTTTGTCACTTACTGCTACGGAATTTTCTTCGCTTCCGGAGCGGCGGCTCTGATTCTGGAGATTTCGTGGTCGCGGCAGATCGGTCTGCTGTTCGGGCATACCACGCATGCCGCAGCGGTTGTGCTGGCCGGATACTTTGTGGGACTCGCTATCGGAAGTTCCTTCGGTGGTCGGATCGCTCGTCGAGTAAACCCGTTACGAGCCTATGCCGTTGCCGAACTGATCGTGACTGCATGGGCGTGCCTGATTCCGCTGCTCCTTTCAGCCTCCGAATCTGCAACGGGGGCTTTACTTTTGCGGAACGACTCACCGGCAATTCAACTGCTGCTGCGAGCCGTGTTTTGTTTGACGCTTCTGCTGCCAGCGACCGTTGCCTTGGGCAGCACCCTTCCGCTGATGACCGAGTTTCTGTCACGTCGAAACGGTTTTGAATTGGCGCAGGTTTCTCGTGCCTATGCGTTGAACACGGTCGGGGCCGTTGTCGGAGTTGTGGCAACGACAACATTTCTGCTGGTCGTTGTGGGGATTGAAGCCAGCGGATTTGTCGCCGCTGGAATATCAGCGTGTTGTGCGACTGCGGCGTTCATGCTCGACCACCGTGCTGGTCGCCCCGGTCGCACAGTGCAGATCGTGGTTGGCGACTCACCGGTTTCGACGGCGACTGATTCTGGAACTATGATCGGCTGGAAAGTGTTGGCCGGAGTGTTCGGCTTTGGCACGCTTGCGATGGAGGTGCTGTATCTGCGTCTGTTTTCTCTGGTCTTTCACAACAGTACCTACACCTTTGGCACGGTCGTCGCTGTGTTTCTGCTGTCCCTGGCCTTGGGAGCATGGTTGTCTTCGATACTGATGAAGCGGCTGGCTCCGCATGTGCTGTTGGTGGGATGTAGCTGGCTGGGTGGTGCTTTGCTGGCGATGTCCGTGCTTCTGTTTGTGAAGCTGACGGGATTGCGATATTTCGAAGCCGGTGAAAGTTTCGCGGGCTACATCCTGTCTGCCACATTGCTGGTGGCTGTGATCGTGCTTCCGCCGGTGACCATTCTGGGAATGTCTTTGCCTGCGATCTGGAAGGTGTCGACTGTGCGTTCGGCAGACGCTTCGAAGCATGTTGGTTCCACCACGATGGTCAACACGCTGGCGGCTGCGGCTGGTTCGGTGACCGCCAGCTTCGTGATGCTGCCGATGCTGGGCTTGTGGAATTCATTTGCCGCGATGGCTCTGGTTTTCGGCGTCGTGTCATGCGTTCTGTTGCAAAGGCTTCAACGCAGTGGGTTGTCCTTGTCGGCGTTGTTGTGCGTTGCTGCGATTGTTGCGCCGTTGTTGATTCCTCCCGGACCG
This sequence comes from Planctomycetaceae bacterium, assembly GCA_020426345.1. Classification (GTDB taxonomy): domain Bacteria; phylum Planctomycetota; class Planctomycetia; order Planctomycetales; family Planctomycetaceae; genus F1-80-MAGs062. Next base: position 13,599 of record JAGQQE010000084.1, on the reverse strand, counting down.
GAGCGCTGGGCGAAATCCACCGGTGAGCAATTGATTCGCCGCTGGCATTCGTCCTATGGCTGGGTTGACGTTGTAAAAGACAACAGCGACGGCAGTCTAAAGGTTCGGCAGAATCGCCACTACCGCTTTGGTTCAACAGGACGTGAAGCTCAGCGTATGTATCGGCAAGCCCACCTGCCGTTGCTGCTGCATCCGCAGCCTCGTGACGTCGCCTTTCTGGGGCTGGGAACCGGACTAACGGCCGCAGGAGCCGTGTCTCACGACCAGCTTGAGTCCATCACGATTGTCGAACTGATTCCCGAAGTCATCGACGCTGCTCGATTACTGTCGGACGCCAATTTCGGAATCGTCGATCACCCACAGACTCACATCGACATCGACGACGCTCGTCATTTCCTTCGGGCCACTGATCAGCCGTTTGACGTGATTGTGTCCGATCTGTTTGTCCCGTGGGAAAGCGAAACCGGCTACCTCTACACAGTTGAACATTATCAGCAGGCGCGATCCCGGCTGCGCGAAGACGGACTGTTTTGTCAGTGGCTGCCGTTGTACCAATTGGGGGCGGTCGAGTTTGAAATGATCGCCAACAGTTTTGCGAACGTCTTTCCTCGTACGACGCTGTGGTGGGGGCAGCTTCAATCTCGTCGTTCCATTGTTGCTCTTGTAGGAACTGCGAAAACGCTGGAACTGGACGAATCGAAGATCGACCGACGCATTGAACAGTTGTCCGCGACGGGGATGTTCCACGATGATGAGCTTTCGTCCGCTCGAAGGCTGCACGAACGACTGGGCGGCGGCTGGCCTGTTCGGACGGACGCGGTTCTCAACACGGACGAACACCCTCGTATTGAATTCCGCACTCCCGCGTCACATCAAAACGGACAACTCCTCCAAAGCGAGCGACTGCATCGGTACTTCGACCAAGTCATGCTGAAGCTGCCGCCGGGCGATGCCAACGTGCGGTTCGAAGCACGCGAAAATCCACCCGCCGATGAGCAACAGCGCCGCGACTGGCTGCGGTTCATTCTGCTGAGTGGTGCCAAATAACCGAGTGGCCGTCAGCAGAGAAGAATCCGGCAAATACTGCCGACTTTCGGCGATTCAACTGCGTAGAATCACCTTTGTAACGAATCGGATTCTCTGGCCCGCAGGATGCAATGGGCGTTTTACTCCTCACAAGATCTCGAAGGGACGAACGATGAAGAGACTTCTCATGATTGCGGTTGTGGCCGGTGGACTGGCACTGCTTGGTGGCGAAGTGGCACTGGCTCAACACGGCTGCGGCTACGGTGGCGGCTACTATTCAGCACCCGCAGCTTACGGATATGCTGCACCAGCGTATTCCTACGCACCCGTTTACAGGACCGCATACGCTCAGCCAGCCTATTACGGTGTGGGTTTGAATATCGGAATCGGCGGTCATGGTCACTACGGCGGACATCGCTCGTTTTATGGTGGTCACGGTCACTACGGTGGAGGTCGACACTACGGCGGGCACGGACATTTTGGAGGCCACGGTCATTATGGTGGACATGGTCATCACTAACGCATTGCTCGATGCGAAGTTCATTCAGCGTCAATGATCGTTTGCGACGAATAACAACAAAGAACAAAGGCACGCCTGTGATTAGGCGTGCCTCGTTTCTGCGTTTATAGGTTTGGCTCAGAATCCACGCCCTGTCACGTGAAAACGTCGGTTACCGTCCTCGACATCGACGTGATCGCCATGTCGATATGCCACCGGCTGCTGACTCGTGTTGCCGTAGTAGCCGCTTCCGTAACCGGCACGCGAATTGAGGTTTCGGTTGTTGTAGCCGGTGTTGTAGCGAGAATCACCAGAGCCGTTGTTGTAGCCGAGTCCCAGAGACAGTGAGGAGCGGCTGTTCGAATAGCCGTTATAGCCATTTGCCGCTCCGTACCCAGCATTGTAGCGATTGTTGAAATTGCTGCCGACGTTGTAGTTGTTTCCATAACCCCGGTAGCCGGTGTTGTATCCATAGCCACCGTTGTTGTAGACGCCGGTGCCAACTCCAGTACGGCACTGTTGAGCGGCTGCATCGCTGGCCGTCATGACTCCCACTGCCAAGAGCGTGCATGCTGCAAGTACCAGATTCTTCGCGTCCATGTTGCCGCCTTTTCGTTGGTTCTTCTTATTCATCGTGTTTCCCTTTTCGTTGAGTTGGAAATGTGAGTGGCGTAGTTGCCGGAAGAAATGAAACGCGATTGCTGTGCCATTGCCCTGAGTCGACGACAAGTGGCTTCCGCAGAACAAGTTGCGGCATTTGTGACAATTTTCACGGGCCATGTGTGCTGTGTCTCACTGATGACGTGTGTGGTCGCAGTGACGACAGCGACGACGGCTCGATAATGTCAAACTGCGACACTTTTGGCTGAGTTTGCAGATTATCCCGCGAGCGTTTCGTCAGAAACGTTGTACTTCTCTGCGAGTGGCACCTTTGGCATTTCGTTTGCAACAGTTCAAACCAACAGCCTGTCGCGGTCACTTTGGTCAGCGAACTGTTACTCAGAAACTCTGCAATCAGGAGATCAGCGTGAAAAACACACTTGGAACTTTCACGGCATTCGGAATCACTTTGCTGATGACCGCCGCAACGTCGGCTCAGGACTACGTTTGTCCGTTCGGTCGAGATCGAAGTCACTCCGTGGCGAATCGAGAATGGGCGGGTCAATACCCGGATCAATACAGCCCGAGCGAGTGCCCGGACGGAATGTGCCCGTACGAAGCGCGGCGATATCAGCAGCAACTCACGTCTCATGAACGCGGTGATGGAGCGTTGTTCGGTTCGACTTACGACTCGCGAATCCCGACTCGCAGCCAACTAAACTACGACCAATCGCACACCTATAATCTGCGTTCGGACTTTGGGCGTTCATCCATTGATGATCGTGACCGGAGTTATGATCGCCGTTACGACGACTACCGTCAGCCTTCAACCTACCAACAGTCGCGCCAGTTTGACCGCCCTTCAACCTACGACCGTTCGCTCAGCAACAATCGCGGATTCCCTTCCGTTCCGCCTCCATCATTCAACCGATCGCCGTTGAACAGTCGTGGCCCCGTGGATGATTTCCAACAACACCAGCACGATGGCAACTGTAACCACGGCGACCGTCCGGCAAGCAGTCCTCGTCAAAGCTACGACCCCGGACCGTCCGGCAACCCCGCTCCACGGTACAACCCGACTCCGCGCGAACAGTTCTCAACGCCACAACAACCGCGTTCCAACCAACCGATTACCGAAGGACCACCGTCTCTGTAGGCTCACAGTGAAAGTTGCAATCAACTTGAAGACTTTACAATTCCTGAGCGAACCCAACCCTGACGTTTCGCTGAGAAAATAGGGGTTTCACAGTGGAATCTGCCGTTGGCACGAATGTTGCCTACGCTGATGTTGTTCAGCGAATCACTGTAGACCGGCGTCTGCAAAACCGATACAACTCAAATCTGGCGGAGATGCTCCGTCTTGAATACACTCCCTAAACTGCCATGTTGCACAACATCATCACCATCCTGACGACGACCGCTGTTGCGTTACACGCAATGCTGGGATGCTGTGCGCACCACGAACATTCGTGCAATTCCCATGCGTTGGGGTCTGAGGCGGTGGCGGTGGTCGAGTCGGAATCTCATTGCCCGTGCCACCATCACCATGATGATGACAGCACAACACCCGATGAGAACTCGGACAAGCATGACGGCCATCAGCATAACGGGCCTCATGAAGACTGCGACGAACCTGATTGCAGTTTTGTTTCCGTGCAACCCAATGATGACGTGGGACTGACCCTGTCATTTTCAATGTGGTTGCCCGCATTGGGCGATGCCGCGAGCGTTGAATCTCTTGACGCACTGGTGACTCTTCAGGCTTATGCCGAGGGTCCGCCGCTTGCCACGTATCGCTCAGGCGATCTGCGCGCTCAATCTCAGGTCTGGCGGCTGTAATAGCCTGCGACCAAGGTTTGTCTCCGGCTGGTGACGACCAGCGGCTTTCAATGCCGCTGATGTAATCGTCCCGTTTGAAATGTCGGGTGCTTTCTTTGCCTTGGTCTGATTCCGCGATTTCCTGATCGCATAACGCTGCGCTTGGTCCACGTCCGGACCACGCTGCACGACGTTTGGATTACTTCCCGCGAATTGAAGCAGAACAATGAAAATGCGCATTCCCAAAATCCCCATGAAGTGGGTCTGGATCGTCGGTATCTGTGTGGTCGCTGTAATTGGCGGCATGACATGGCGACGATGGTTTCCCGCCACAACGACTTGGGTGAATCAGACCGTTGCCACGTTTCGTGACGGTGGAAGTTCCGCTGAAGAAGGTGGTCACGATGAGAGTGATCCTCATGCGGGCCACGACCACGCCGCGCATGCCGGGCATGATGAAGCGTCGTCGCTGGAGTTGTCGGCTCAGGCATTGCGGAACATCGGACTGTCAGAAGAGACGATTCGTCCGATCAAACTGGAAACCTATCGCAAGTCAATGACGGTTCCGGCATTGGTCGTGGAACGTCCCGGAAGAACTCGTGTACAGGTCGCGACACCGATGACCGGCGTGATCACTCACGTTCACGCTGTGCAGGGCGAAGCGGTTGAGCCGGGGACTTTGCTGTTTCAAATTCGACTGACTCACGAAGACCTTGTCAAATCACAGACTGAGTTTGTGAAGACGCTGGGCGAACTGGAAGTGGAACAGCGCGAGATCGCTCGCTTGCAGGACGTCACCCGCAGCGGTGCCGTTGCCGGAAAAATGTTGCTGGATCGTGAGTACGCCAAGGACAAGTTAACCGCTCTGTTACGTGCCCAGCGAGAAGCACTGCGGCTGCACGGCTTGTCCGACAAGCAGGTCGATCAAATCGAAACGGAACGTCGGCTTCTGCGTGAGTTGCAGGTTTTCGCACCGTCGATTGACAGTCACGGCGAAGAAGAACTGAAGTTGACGCAGAACGTCGCCAGACAAGCGAGCTATCAACAACCAATCCAGGAAGGCGAACCGAAGGCTCACACCGGCCCGCTGATTCTGCAACAGCTTGATGTCCATAAAGGGCAGTCCGTCAACGCCGGAGAAACGCTTTGCATACTAACCGACTATGACGAACTCTTCGTCGAAGGACAGGCATTCGAACAGGATGTTGAGCGACTGCGTCAGGCATCGGAAAAGGAATGGAAGGTTGACGCGATCTTCGAGCAGCCCGGTTCCGGAGTTCGCGTGGTCGAAGGTTTGGATATCGCTTACCTCGCCAACAACGTCGATATCAACTCACGAACGCTGCACTTTTACGTTCGCCTGCCAAACAAAGTGACTAAGGATCGCCGCGAGGACGGTAATCGATACGTTGAGTGGAAGTATTTCCCGGGTCAACGACTTCAGTTGCGCGTGCCCGTTGAAGAGTGGCCTGACCAGATCGTTGTTCCGGTTGAAGCCGTGGCTCGCGAAGGTGCCGAATCGTTCGTCTTTCAGCAGAACGGAGATCACTTCGACCGCGTTCCCGTGCATGTGAAATACCGCGATCAGTATTCGGCAGTAATTGATAACGACGGTTCGCTGTTTCCGGGTGATGTGGTGGCATTGCGTGGTGCGCATCAAATGCAAATGGCCCTCAAGAACAAGGCTGGTGGCGGAGTTGATCCGCACGCCGGTCATAACCACTAGAAGGGCCAGACCATGTTAAACGCAATTATTCGATTCGCACTCAGACAACGAATGCTGATCATCGCTGCTGCCTTGTTCCTTGTTGGATACGGAACCTGGCAGGCAATGAATTCACAGATCGATGTCTTCCCCGACCTGAACCGTCCCCGAGTGGTCATCATGACCGAAGCACCGGGTCTGGCTCCGGAAGAAGTCGAAACCCTGATCACGTTTCCAATCGAAACAACGATGAACGGTGCAAACGGTGTACAGGCCGTCCGCAGTTCATCCGGAGTTGGTATTTCGGTGGTCTACGTCGAGTTCGACTGGGGAACCGACATCTACAACGACCGTCAGATTGTCAACGAACGTCTGCAACTTGTACAGGAACGAATGCCACCTGGCGTGAAGCCAACGCTGGCTCCGATCTCGTCCATCATGGGCCAGATTCTGATGCTGGGCATGTGGAGCGACAATGCGGAGACTGAACCTCTCGAAATGCGAACACTCGGCGATTGGGTCGTGCGACAACGCCTGCTGACGATTCCCGGCGTGTCGCAGGTATTTACGATGGGCGGTGGCCGCAAGCAGTTTCAGGTGTTGGTTGATCCCGATGCGATGCTGCGTTTCGGAGTGTCGTTGCATGAAGTCAAGCAGGCTGTTCAGAACAGCAACGAAAACGCGACAGGTGGTTACCTTGATGAGCAGGGACCAAACGAATTGCTCGTCCGCGCATTAGGCCGAGTGCAGTCGATCGAAGACCTGCAAAAAGTTGTCGTGACCATGCGTGAAGGACGACCAATCGCCTTGGCACAGATTGCTCGCGTTGTCGAAGGGCCGCAAGTCAAACGCGGCGACAGTGCCGCTTACGTTCGTGGGGAAGATGGGGAATTCTCCGGTGGTCCTGCGGTCATTCTGACAATCAACAAGCAGCCGGGGGCCGATACTCGGCGAGTCACGGATGATGTTATGGCGGCGATTGAGGAACTTCAGCCCACATTGCCGGGTGATCTGCGAATCGAACCGCTATACACGCAAAAGTCATTCATTGATCGAGCGATCGAAAATGTTGTCGAAGCCCTGCGCGACGGCGGCATTCTGGTCGTCATCATTCTGTTTCTGTTCCTGATGAACTTCCGCACGACGTTTATCACACTCACAGCCATTCCGCTGTCACTGGTGATGACCGCGATTGTATTTGCATTCTTTGGTCTGTCGATCAACACGATGACTCTTGGTGGCTTGGCCGTCGCCATTGGTGAACTCGTTGATGATGCAATCGTCGATGTGGAGAACATCTTCCGGCGGCTCAAAGAGAATCGAGCGAGGTCGAACCCGAAGAATCCACTGCTCGTCGTGTTTCAGGCGAGTGTCGAAATTCGCAACTCAATCGTCTTCGGCACGATGATCGTCATTCTGGTGTTCATCCCACTGTTTGCTTTGTCCGGTATGGAAGGCCGCTTGTTCGCACCGTTGGGCGTGGCCTACATCGTTTCCATTTTGTCATCGCTGCTGGTGTCACTGACAGTCACGCCTGTGCTGTCGTACTGGCTTCTCGGAAGTCAGAAATCAAGGGAGCATGAGAAGGACGGTTTCGTGCTGCGAGCGGTCAAGTGGATCGGTGACAAGGTCATCCGATTCAGCCTTCAATTTCCTCGCTTCAACCTTGCGGTCACTGCCGTTCTGGTTGCTCTGGCTGGCTTGTTCGTGGTCAGTCTCGAACGTGACTTCCTGCCTCCGTTTAATGAGGGGGCGATGCAATTGAATGTCGTGCTGCCTCCCGGAACGTCGCTGGCAACATCGAACGACATTGGTCAGCGAGTCGAAGACCGACTTCAGCAGATTGAAGACGTTAAACAGTTTGTTCGCAGGACAGGACGAGCCGAACTCGACGAACATGCCGAAGGCGTGAACATGAGCGAGTTCATTCTGGAACTCGACCCCGAATCGCCTCGTTCTCGCGAAGAGCAGCTGGAAGAAATCCGTGAAGCGATGGCCGACATTCCGGGCATCGTCACGGCAGTCGAACAACCGATTGCTCACCTGATCTCGCACATGCTGTCCGGCGTGAAGGCTCAAATCGGCATCAAGATTTACGGCGACGACCTCGACATGCTGCGTCGCAAGGCGGACGAAATGAAGTTCGCCATGCAGTCTGTGCCGGGAGTCAAAGACCTGCTGGTTGAACCGCAGGTCACGATTCCGCAACTGCGAATCGAACTCGACCGAGACAAACTTCTGCTGTACGGACTGTCGGCAGTAGACGTGAACGAGTTCATCGAGACCGCGATGAACGGACAGGTCGTGTCGGAAGTTCTGATCGGACAACGGACATTTGATCTGCTGATTCGTCTTGATGAAAACTATCGCGAGAACCTTGAAGCATTGCGGCGACTCACGATTGATCTGTCAGACGGCGGCAAACTACCGCTGGAATCTGTCGCAAATATCTACGAATCGGGCGGACCCAATACGATTAACCGTGAAGATGTTCGTAGACGTATCGTGTTGCAGTGCAATGTTTCCGATCGTGGCGTGGTGGACGTTGTGCAGGACATTCAAAAACGTGTGCAACCAGTCGTGGAATCACTGCCTGCCGGTTACTTCGTCCAGTACAGCGGTCAGTTTGAGAGCCAGCAATCTGCGTCGCGTGTGATCGGGGCGCTGTTCGCCGTTTCGCTCATCGGAGTGTTTCTCGTACTGTTCACGATGTTCCGCTCCGTCAACCTGTCACTACAGGTGATGATGGCGCTGCCGATGGCCTTCATTGGCTCGGTTATTGCTCTGGTTGTTACCGGGCAAACGCTGACAGTGGCCGCAATGGTCGGGTTTATCTCGCTGGCTGGTATCGCGTCGCGAAACGGAATCCTGCTGCTGAACCACTATCTGCATCTTGTCGAACATGAAGGCGAAAGCTGGACGAAGGAGATGATCGTTCGTGCGGGCCTTGAACGGCTGGCTCCGGTATTGATGACTGCACTCACGTCAGGCATCGGGCTGGTGCCATTGGTGTTGGCTGCTGGCGAGGCGGGTAAGGAGATTCTGTATCCGGTTGCAACTGTCATCCTCGGCGGACTGATTAGCTCTACGCTGCTTGACTTCTTCGTTCATCCAGCGTTGTTCTGGCTGATGGGACTGAAAGAAGCCGAACGAGTTGTCAACGAATCTCACAGTGAGATCGCCCTCGTCGAAGAAGCTGACGAAGAACATTTTGCTATCGAAACCAATCACGCTTCGTCTCGGACGACGGAGAACACTGAACCTGTTACCGGACATGCTGCCCAAGATGGGTAACAGTCGGTGGATTTTGAAAGAGAGAACCATGTTGAATTTCACCAAACGTATTTTGTGCTGTCTGGCATTGGTATCGCTTGCCGGTGTTGCCGAAGCCGCTGAGTCGATTGCGTACCGCCTGTCGGAAACGAAGGAAATGCACTTCGATGATGCCCGCAAGGCTGAACAGCACTTGGCGGCTGTCAAGAAGCTGGGTTGCGAAGCCAAAATAGATTCACACGGCGGTCACACTGATGTGATTTATCGTTCGACTCGTTGGCAAAGCATGGAATTCGCCACGGACGAGTTGGCTCACCAGTGGGAAGACTGGTTGAAGAAAGCAGGCTTCGAGACGTTGCACGGCCACGCGGCAGACCACGGTGCCGGACACGCCGATCATGCCGGGCACGATCACGCCGAACATAGCCACGCCGGACACAACCACGCCGCTGGCGAAGTCGAAGAAGTCGCTTACCGCATGGAACAGTGGAAAACAATACACATCGAAGATGAACAGCAGACTCCCGAGATCATTGCGATGATGAAGGGGCTCGGTTGCGAAGTGCGGTCAGACAAACACGCGGGTCACTCCGATGTCAACGTGCGTTGCACTCAGTGGAAACACATCGAACTGGACTCACACAAAGCCGCTCAGGGATGGGAAGGCTGGCTGCGAAAGCAGGGCTTTGTGGTCAAGCATGATCACTAAAGTCTCGCCCCGATTCACAACGCCGTGAGTCAGGGCATCCTACATCGCCCGGCTGCACGTCGCCGCCGGGCATTTTCCCAAGAAACACTTCAACGACTTCAAGGAAAACCCATGACGAGTGTAACCACTAACCTCACATTCGGACTCACAGCCTGTGCGTTACTCTTCGCTATCGGCTGTGCCGGAGAAACCTCAACGACTGGTCCGGAAACCGCCGGACCGCCAAATACCGTTGACGGACACGACGACCATGCTGGCCATGCTCATCCCAGCGAAGGCCCGCATCATGGCGGCTTGATCGAACTCGGCAATGAGGAATACCACGGCGAACTCGTCCACGATGACGACGCAGGTACGGTGACGATCTACATTCTCGACGGAGCCGCCACCAAGCAGGTGCCGATCGATGCAACGGAAATCACCATCAACGCCACACACGATGGCAAGCCTGAACAGTTCAAACTGGCAGCGACGCCGGACACCGATGATCCGGTTGGCAAGTCCTCACGGTTTGTTTCAAGCGACAAAGAACTCGCTCATCACCTCGATGAGGAAGGAGCGGAACCGCGTCTGGTTCTGACCATCAATGGCAAGTCCTATCGCGGTACGATCTCGCACGACCACGATCATGGTCATGAAGGCCACGACCACTGATTTCACCTCCGGTCTCGGCATGATTGCTGATTTCGCTCGGGGGCAACGATGGATCGCCCGCCCCCGAGAATATCGACGTTGATAGTCAAGGATGCTTGTAGTGAAAGTCTGGCCTTTCAAATCTCGTAAGCCTCGTTCGATCGGGCTGCAACTGCTGCTCGCAGTCAATTTGCTGTTAAGCATTTTGCTGGGAGGACTGTTGTTCTGGCAGTATGAAGAAAAAATGGAGCAGGCGGTTCGTGAGAAACGCTCCAGCCTGACGGATGAAGCCATTGCGGTCCATGCTGCGGTTGCCCACTTGTCAGAAGATCACGGAGCGTCCTCGGTCCAGCGATATATTGACACGGTGTGCCAGCAGATGCGAAACGCCTGGTCACCGCATCATCACATTGTCGTTAATCTTGCGGGCACACTGCTTTCCGATCGTCACACGCAATCCGGAAGCTGTTCGCAACTCGTCGATATCGACTTGGGACCGCAGGAAAGCACCGCTGAAACGGCTCACATGACGCGGCATGTTTCAGGAACGTACTCGGAAGAAGGTGTCTCGGTCGCAGTCTCTGAAACGACAGACAGTATCCGCCGAGCGGCGAGAAAAGACATTTTGACACAGCTTGGCATGTACGGCCTGCTGGGCGCGTTAGCAACTGCGACAGTGAATGTGATGTTGCTGCGCATTGTGGAATCGCCTCTGAAGAAACTGCTCACTGTGGTGGATCAGATTTCGACTGGCCAGTTGGGAACACAGTCCCCGACGTTCCACACACGCGAAATGCAGCAACTGGCTTCCGGGATCAACTTGATGAGCCACCGGCTGTCTGAAAACGAACGAGAGCGGCGACTACAGATGCACAAAGCCCGTCAGATTCAACAGCATCTGCTGCCCAACGGAATTCGCCTCCCCCATCTGCAAACCGCACACGTTTTTGAACCCGCCGACGATGTGGCCGGAGACTATTACGACTTCCTGCCACTGCCGAACGGAACATGGCTGATTTGCCTTGCCGATGTCACGGGCCACGGCGTTCCTGCTGCAATGGGGGCAGCAATGCTGAAAACACTGTTACTGGCTGAAGCAGAATCCGAATCGTTCGACCTTCTTTCAACGGTGCAGAACATCAATCGGCGTTTTGCGGCTGCCATTCTTCCCGGCAATTTTGCGTCAATGTTTCTAGGCTGCTGGAACCCGGCCACGCTTGAAATGACTTACGCAAGTGCGGGTCACGAACCTGCAATTCTGCTTCGAGCATCCGGCACCATCGAAGAACTCGAAAGCACGGGACTGCTCCTCGGAATTGACCCGGATGCCCAATGGGAGCAACAGACTGTCAAACTTTCTCACGCAGATCGAATTTTGTTGTTCAGCGACGGAGCCACGGAATCACAGAACATTGATGGACAACTCTTCGGACGAAGTCAGCTCACAACGGCTTTGGCCAGCCATTCCGCCTGCGGTTCTTCACTTGCCGTAACGAATCTCTGCCGAAACATCGCCGAGTACCGAGGTGACAGCCCGCCGCATGATGACTTGACGCTGGTCCTGCTCGCTTGTGACACATCACCGACAGAAACAACACGGAAGACGAGTGCCCCTCACGCTGCAAATGACAAGCCTCCACATTTTCTTGCCGGATCGCGAAAACTCAAACTGATTTTGACACCGGGTTAAAGACTTTTCCGTAGCACTCAAGTTTAACAAGAACCGGCCCCAGTTCGTCAGCCGAGCGAACACAACGGCCTTTTGAATTTTCGGCAATCAAATGGAGTTTCCCAATGACAAGGACTGTTTCAACTTTCGGATTGACTGTCGCACTGCTAAGTGCATTTATCACAGCCAGCCACTCAGCACACGCGGCTGGTCCCGGCGAGCAGGCCGTTGCTACCGCTGCACAAAACAATCAGTTCGCGTTCGTGATGTTCTATCGCGGCAACGATGCCGCCGCTCAGGCCATGCACGGAACCATCAAATCCACATTGGCCGGGCGTCAGGACGCAGTGATTGTGCCGGTACAAATCAGCGACAACGCCGAACAGGCATTGATCAAGCAGTTTGACGCGACACGTATCCCGATGCCTGCGGTCGCCGTTCTGGCTCCCAACGGTGCAGTGTCCAGCGTGTTTCCGCAGAAAGTCAGTGCCCAGCAGGTCAACGCGGCGATCGTCTCACCGGGGCAGGCGAGCTGCCTGAAGGCACTTCAGGACAACAGGATTGTCGTTTTGTGTGCCCAGCCTTCAACAACGGCGACAATTCCCGTGGGAGTTCGTCAGTTTCAGGCGGACAAGCTGTTCGCTGACCGCACGGAAGTGATTCCGGTACTGGCAAACGATCCCAACGAAGCCAAGTTCCTGCAACAGCTTCGTGTCAGAACGGATCAGCGAACACCAGTCATCGCTTTCATGGCTCCACCGGGAGTCATGTTGGGCGTTTTTAATGCCGACGTCACTCACGACGTATTGGCTCAGAAACTGGCGGCTGCCGGAAAGTGCTGCGATGACGAGAACTGCAAGCACCACAAAGCCGGAACTGCTTCAAAGCCAACAACAAGGCGATAGAAACACTTATTCGGTTGGGATCAGGCAGCACGGTGCCGGGTGAAATGTGTCATTCTGCCTTCGTCATGGTGCCGTGCTGCTCTCATTTTTAACCACGCAGCGCGACATCCGACCTGCGACGGAGTTCGCCTTTCCACCGTCGTCCGGGTGTCGTGCTGTCTACTCAGCGTTTTGCAATCTTCAATTTCAAACCAACAATCTCAAATCAAGCAGGAATGGATTCCATGAAACTTCGATCAATGATCTGGAAAGAACTCTGGCAACGACCGACGCCAATGCTGACCAGTTTGCTGGCGGTCACCTTGGGCGTGACCGCGATGGTGGCTATTCAAAACATCACCGTCTTCTCTGAACAGAAGATCGCCGGTGACATGGAATCGCTCGGGGCGAATGTGCTGGTGCTTCCGCCTGCCGTGACGTTGCAGGACTACTACTCCGCGGACATGCACGGGCACACGATGCCGGAAGAGTATGTTTCTCGACTCGCCTTGGCACGGATGCCGGGCGTCGAGAACCTCGCCCCAAAGCTGTGTGTGGAATCTGACGTCGATTCGATTCCAGTCACGGTCACGGGCATTCTCCCGCAGTCGGAGTTCCAGGCGAAGGCGGCTTGGCAGGGGCTGGGCCTGATTAGTCCTGTCGGTTCTGACCGAGGTTGTTGTGCGACGAAGGCCAATGTAGATGCCGGAGCGGATGACCCAAACTCACTGGCGACGACAAGAACCATTCATGAACTCGGTGACCGCGATGTAATTCTCGGCC
>JAGQQE010000083.1 GCA_020426345.1 Planctomycetaceae bacterium | reverse complement strand
AGAAATTCCATTGTCTTTGGCACCATGATTGTCGTTCTTGTCTTCCTGCCACTGTTTGCTTTGACGGGTATGGAAGGTCGGCTGTTCGCTCCGATGGGAGTCGCCTACATTGTCTCAATTCTTTCGTCGCTGCTGGTTTCGCTGACCGTGACTCCCGTGCTTTCTTACTGGTTGCTTGGAGGTCAGAAAAGTGAGTCGGAACACATCGATGGTTTTGTTGTTCGGATTCTGAAGCGCGTGGCGGACCACGTGATTCGGTTTAGTCTCGCCTGGCCACGCCTGAATCTGGTTGCAACCACCATTGCAGTGACTGTCGCTGCGATGTTTGTTGTGCGCCTGGACCGCGACTTTCTGCCCCCGTTCAATGAAGGTGTGATTCAGCTGAACGTGGTGCTGCCGCCGGGCACGTCGCTGCGAACCTCCAATGAAATCAATGAGGTCGTGGAAACGCGTTTGCAGAAAATTGAAGACATTGTTCGCTGTAGTCGGCGCACCGGACGTGCTGAACTGGATGAGCACGCGGAAGGCGTCAACATGACAGAATTCATCATCGAACTGAATCCTTCATCCCCCCGCAGTCGCGAAGAGCAGCTTGAAGAAATCCGCGAGGCGATGGCTGACATTCGCGGGATTGTGACCGCCGTGGAACAACCGCTGGCCCACTTGATCTCCCACATGTTGAGTGGTGTGAAAGCTCAGATTGGAATCAAAATCTACGGTGATGATCTGGACGTGCTTCGTCGCCTGGCCAATACCGCACAGCAGAAGATCAGCACCGTCGCCGGAGTCAAAGATCTAATGATTGAACCACTGGTTGTGATTCCCCAGCTACGCATCAAACCGGATCGCGACAAATTGCTGCAGTACGGCTTGAACATGGCGGACGTCAATCAATTTATTCAGACCGCCATGAACGGCGAAGTTGTTTCAGAGGTTCTTGCCGACCAGCGTACATTCGACCTGCTGGTTCGCCTTGATGATCGCTTCCGGGAAGATAAGACCGTGCTGGAACGGCTAACGATCGAACTGCCTGACGGCGGTCATGTTCCTCTGTCTGCGGTTGCTTCCATCATTCCGTCAGGCGGGCCAAATGCAATCAATCGGGAAAATGTCCGGCGAAGAATGGTGATTCAGTGCAATGTCAGCGAACGAGGCGTGGTGGACGTTGTGGGAGACATTCAGGCCGCCCTTGCGGAACTTAACGAGGATATGCCGGAGGGTTATTTCATCGAATATGGCGGACAATTCGAGAGTCAGCAGGCAGCCAGTCGCGTGATTGGTGCCTTGTTTCTCGTATCGATGTTTGCCGTTTTTCTCGTTCTCTTCAGCATGTTTCGTTCCGTCAATCTGTCACTTCAGGTGATGGCCGCGCTTCCGATGGCTTTCATCGGCAGTGTTGCTGCTCTTGTGTGGACAGGTCAGACGCTCACGATTGCTGCCATGGTAGGATTCATTTCGCTGGCCGGAATCGCTTCACGAAACGGAATCCTGCTGCTGAACCACTACCTGCACCTGGTTCAGCACGAGGGCGAACAACTAAATTCATCCATGATTATCCGAGCCGGAAAGGAGCGACTTGTTCCCGTCCTGATGACGGCGCTGACGTCCGGAATTGGATTGGTTCCACTCGTGATGTCGCCTGGTCAGCCCGGACGAGAAATTCTTTACCCTGTAGCCACGGTCATTCTGGGTGGATTAATTAGTTCCACGATGCTGGATTTCTTCGTGCATCCGGCACTC
This sequence comes from Planctomycetaceae bacterium, assembly GCA_020426345.1. Classification (GTDB taxonomy): domain Bacteria; phylum Planctomycetota; class Planctomycetia; order Planctomycetales; family Planctomycetaceae; genus F1-80-MAGs062. The sequence continues at coordinate 18,331 of JAGQQE010000083.1, read as the reverse complement.
TTCTGGCTGTTCGGACTTAAGTCGGCCAGAAGCGTGATTGATTCAAGCGAACAGGAATTCTGATCGGGGAACGATCTACTGTGCCGTTCAACAAATGCGTGGAAAGGGCGGCTTCAAATTCAACTTCAAACAGTACCCCCACTGATGAATTCGGTTTGGTGTGCAATATTCAATGGTTTCGGTAACCTGTTCATCAAGCGACTCCATTGGCGAGTTGGCTCAGGTAGTTCCCATTCATCTCAGGTAACTACCATTGATATCGAACTGGGAAACTTCGCCGGGAAGCGATGGAGACGAATCAAATGGCCGGATATGACTGTGTACGAACCTTGCCTCCCGGAAGACGGATTCAGGCACTGATTCGACGACTGATTCTGTCTGTGTTTTGCCTGACGACCGGGGCCATTGCATCCGAGCGACCCAATTTCCTGTTCATTCTGACAGACGATCAGTCCCCGTACACTCTGAGCACCTACGGGAACAATGTTTGCCAGACGCCAAACATCAACCGGATCTCAACGGAAGGCATGACGATTGTAGACGCCCATCACATGGGGTCGTACACAGGAGCTGTTTGTTTGCCGTCCCGGACGATGATCATGACAGGCCGAACCGTGTGGCGAATTCCACACCGCAGAAGTGGGCGCAATGCGAAGCAAGATGATCCGCAGGCGTCACCAGACTTCATTGAAGAAGCTGCCGGAAACAGCATGGCGGCTCTCTTCAACAATGCAGGCTACGATACGTTCAGAACCTGTAAAAAAGGAAATACATTTGGACCAGCCAACCAAAAATTCAAAGTTCTTCACGAGGCCGACAAACGGGAAGGTGACGATGAGAATGGAAGTAAGTGGCATGGAGACCGTGCGGTTGATTTTCTGAAGCAGCGAATTGCTGACCGCGACGACGATCCTTTCCTGATGTTCCTTGGATTCTCTCACCCGCACGACCCTCGCAATGGCAAACCAGAGCTACTGAAGAAGTATGGAGCAGAGAATCTCAGACAGCCGCCATCTCGACTGAACCCCGCGGCGCCGCCGCTACCTGTTGAATATCTTCCGGCTCACCCTTTTCACCATGGCCACCCCGGCCTGCGCGATGAAACGACGGTGCAGGGGGTTCTGACAGATCGCTCGGAAGCGACCATTCGTAATGAACTTGGACGCGAGTATGCCTGCATTGAAAATATCGATGTGCAGGTTGGACGCGTTCTGGATCTCCTGCAGCAAACGGGGGAATTGGATAATACGTACGTATTCTTCACATCTGATCACGGCATTGCAGTTGGGCGGCATGGACTTACCGGAAAACAGAATCTCTACGAGCATACCTGGCGGGTTCCATTCCTTGTGCGTGGACCCGGCGTGAAGGCAGGAAGTCGCGCCTCCGGGTTTATTTATTTGCTGGATGTGTTGCCGACGATGTGTGATCTGGCCGGAATTCATCGCCCAGAAAAGATGGAAGGTCTGAGCTTTCGAAATGTGCTTGATGGCAGCCAGAATCGGATCCGCGACACACTCTACGGGGTGTATTGTGGGGGCACAAAACCGGGGATGAGGAGCGTCAAGACAGCCGATGGATGGAAACTGATCAAATATGATGTCATGGATGGACAGGTTCGTGAAACCCAGTTGTTCAATCTGAACGAGAACCCTTTCGAACTGCTGGGCGATCATCATGCATCGACGGTGATTTCGATCACGGGAAATACTCCGCTGCCCCATCAAAAAAATCTCGCGGATGACCCGCGATTTGCGGCAAAGCGTCTTCAGCTTGAGGCGGCTCTTCTGGCGGAACAGGTTCGGCTGGACGATCCATACAGACTTTGGGATCAGCCACAGTTACCTCAATAGCCGTTGTGCGTTCGTTGAATACGCCTCCTGAATCAGGAAAGCACATCGGAAGGAGTGTCTCCCGCACGACGGGCCGGTCCGGCTGTTGCGCCGAACTGGGGCATTATCGCTGTTTAAGTTAACGGCGCAATTGCGACTTCCGTGCGCAGTTGCTAAACCTGTCAACCAGTCCGTAGTGGATGAAAGTTTATCTCTGTGCTTCTAAACTGCTTCGAAGGATTTCATTGATGAAGAGTCTCAACCGGCGCGGCTTCACTCTCATTGAGTTGTTAGTCGTCATCGCCATTATTGCAATCCTGATTGCCCTCTTACTCCCGGCAGTGCAACAAGCTCGCGAAGCAGCGAGACGCACACAATGTAAGAACAATTTGAAGCAACTGGGACTGGCGCTTCACAACTACCACGACGTCTACAATCATTTCCCAATCAACTACAGCACCACGTTCACACTCGACAACACAACCATGAGCTGGCTGGTTGGAATTCTACCCTACATTGAACAGGCGAACCTGTTTAATCAGGTGGACCCTAACTTCGGAATTAACAACGATCCTCGGTCACCGACCCCGAACACCGTCACTCCCGTCAACCCAAGCAATGGATGGGTTGCAAAACAACCGATTCCGGCATTTCGCTGTCCGTCCGACACCAGTGATGCACTATTGGGTGGTCGAGCGAATTATGGTGGCACCTGGGCGGTCAACAGTTACAAGGGTGTTGCAGGAGCCAACTGGGCGTGGGGCAGCTGGACGTCGCCAGCAGCATTCAACAACACGCGGTGGGGGACCTCAAACAACGGACTGGATCGAGGAAACGGTATCTTGTTCCGGGGCAATGGATTTCCCTACTCAAATAACATGAGCAAGATCACTGACGGGACCAGCAATACACTTGCGATCGGTGAAGTGGTTGCTCGCTACTGTACGCATACCTGGTGGTGGTGGTTCAACGGAAGTACGGCAACGTGTTCAATTCCACTGAATGCCCCCGGGGTCTGTGCCGGCGCCGCCAATGTCACCAAGGATCAGGGTTTGGTAAACTGTGCAGGCGACTGGCCGAACAACTATTCATTCAAGAGTCAGCATGTTGGTGGCGGGCAATTTGCTTTGTGCGATGGATCCGTGAAATTCATCAGTGAAAACATCGACCTCAACCTGTACCGAAGTATCGCGACCATTGCAGGCGGCGAGACAGTCGGCGAATTCTAGCAGCCTGTTGAAAAACGGGACTGGCTCGAGCAGGAGACCATAAAAAACCATGGTTTCCAGTCGTCCTTCGTGCCTGTCCTGGTTTTTCAACGGACAGCCAGCTTCTTCGGAATGCTGAAGCGTACCTCGCATTCGGCCCTTGCGGCTGAGTTCTCCCTGCGCGGACGGGGAATGGTTCAACGGCGGGCGACTCTGCATCGCCCGCTCATTTTTTTAACCAATCGTAACACGGTAGATGTCCATGAATCGTGCAATCCTGACTTCATTCCTTTGCTTGTGCAGCATTGCTGGCTGCGGTGAGGCGAGTGACGCTCCCGCGACGGCCCCAGTGAGCGGAGTGGTCATGCTGAATGGCCAGCCACTTCCTGAAGCGGTTGTGACCTTCCATCCCGAATCTGGTCCGTCAGGCATTGGCCTGGCTGATGCGAACGGCAAATATACCGTGAAGACAAATGGTCGCAACGGAGCTCCTGTTGGTAAGTGCAAGGTGACCGTGGCTGTTGCGAATGGCCCGGAAGGCTTCCCGGAAGCTGATGGAAACGAAATTCAGCTGCTGGAAAAACCTCGACTGAACGCCAAGTACTCCAACCCGGACACCACCGACCTGATCGTGGAAATCACGGCAGAAGGTACGAAGGATCTGCAACTGGATCTTGATAGCTGATCCAGTCCGACGCTCAAAGCAGGCCTCAGGCCGTTGGAAATGCCCAAATCTTTCCTACGGCTGCCGCTTTTCTTCCGCGTAACTGCGGCGGATGTACAGCGGTTCCAGAGCGTTCACGTTTTCGACAACGTCCTTCAGTCGCTGAGCGGCTCCGATCTGTGCGACCGTGTATGCTCGCGGCTGCCAGAACCTGGCGTCGACAACTTGAAATCGATCGTTGAGAGAAACCTGTTTCGTCAGTGCGGGCCCGGAAAGTGGAATACTCGCAGATAACTGCCCCGGGCCAATGATGGTGACGGGGTGGTTTGAACAGCGCAGCTGACTTTCGGGATCAAAGCCGTATTCGTTCCAGAACAATTCGCCACGCTGAGCATCGCTAATGGCGGCAACGACCGGGATATCAGCCGGGACCTGCTGTGCAATTGCCTGCAATGTGTCGACGGTCACCAGTGACGCTTTGTTGATCCAGGCAAACGTCTTTGCGAATGTCAGCCCCACGCGAAGCCCGGTAAAGCTGCCCGGCCCGATGCTCACTGCGACGGTGTGAATTTCCCCCGGAGTAACACCCTGCTCGCACAGCAGCCTTTGAACATCCGCCACAAGAGTTTGGGCGTGTCGGCGTCCTTCTGAATCCAGAAGGAGTTCAATGATCTCACCATCATCGCTTCGCAACGCGATGGAACCAATCATTCCGGACGTTTCCACAGCCAGCAGATAGCCAGCCTCACCATTGGTACCATTCGGTGGCTGATGCACGCTATTCACCGACCGAAAGTATCTCATTGAAGATGAACGGCTGAACGCCGGTATCCATCGAATCCGTCATCTCGCCAGCATGATAGCTACTGCGAACAAAAGGTCCGCTGGCGACCATTCGGAAGCCCATTTCGCGAGCGATTTGCCCAAGCTCGTTGAATTCCTCCGGCGGCAGATATCTTTCGACGGGAAGGTGATCGGGAGTTGGCTGAAGATACTGGCCGAGCGTAAGAATATCACAGTCGACAGCGCGCAGATCGGCGAAGACCTGAATCAATTCTTCCCGAGTTTCACCCAAACCCAGCATCAGGCCGCTTTTCGTTGGCATTTTCGGAGCTTCGCTTCGAACCTGACTCAGCAGGTCTAACGTTCGCTGGTACTCAGCATTCCTTCGAACACGATGATAAAGCCGCGGGACTGTTTCTGTGTTGTGATTAAACACGTCCGGCTGAGATTCGATGACGCGGCTGATAGCCGCGCGGTTTCCCATGAAGTCTGGCGTCAGCACTTCGACCTGAGCTCCCGTTCGGCGGCGGACCGCAAGGACCGTCTGGTACCAGTGCTCTGCGCCGCCGTCTTTCAGATCATCTCGCGTGACGGATGTGATCACGACATATTTGAGGCCCAGCCGTTCAGCTGCTTCAGCAACACGTTCAGGTTCATCAATCTGAAGTTGTTCTGTCTTGCCACGTGGTACCGAACAGAAGCCGCACGGGCGAGTGCAGACGTTTCCGCCGATCATGAATGTGGCGGTTTTCTGCGACCAGCATTCTGTGCGATTCGGGCATTTAGCACTTTCGCAAACCGTCTCCAGTTTCAGGTCTTCGATGACATCATTCGTGTATGCCATGCCAGCCTGAGGCAACGGCCGTTTCAGCCATCTCGGCAAACGTCGAACGTGCCCCGTCGGATTGGAAGCCTGCAGCTGACTCGATACTTCAGGATTCGCCGTGGCGGAGCAACAGTCTGATCCACTGCTGCACTGCCCACCCGACGAGCATGAGCCGGAATCAGACGGATTAATGATCGGTAAACTTGTCATTGACCTGCACCCTGGTTCTCTTCAGGAATGGATGCCCCGAATGAATATGATATTCAGGGTAGCCGAGTTCTTCACATAAATTCTGAATCAGCGACGCCCGTACTTGTGACATTTGAGTGGGCCGCACTCGCTCTGCGTCGAGAGATGAGATTTTCTGCCCGAGCAACCCCCGACCAATCTCTCGCTGTTCATCAAGTCGACTGCTTACGTTCAGGCAGATCCCAAAACTCGTAACACCGTCTTCGACACGAATGCCGATTTCGCTGATCACTCCGTGTCGACCTTCAACCACGGAATCGTCCGTCAGACCGGGGCGGGCTGAAACCTGCTGCTCTCGACATGACAGTACAACCGCACGAAGGAGATGGTCCCGGTATTCCGCTGCGTTCATTCCACACTCCGGAAGCGAAATCACGACATAGGCGATCAGTTGCCCGGGTTGGTGCAGGATCGCATGGCCATCGCGTTTGACGCGGTGAACCGAAATTAATCGTGCTTCCAGCTCTCGTGGATCTGCCGGCAGTTCCAGCAGGTTGCTGTCTGCCCCCATCGTCACAGCCGGTGGATGCTCGCACATCAGGATGGCCGCATTGATACGACTTTGGGAGCGTACTTCATGCACCATCAGTTTCTGCAGCGCCAGCACTGACATCACGTCGACAAGTCCGAGGAGTCGGACTTCCGCGATGGTTGCGGTCTTACTGGTAAATGCTTCCCAATCGATGGTCATGCGGGTTGAAATAATACGGGATGGACCGAGCGACGATCACCGAGGCGCAACCTGTTAGTCAGGGTGGTCACCCGGTAAGAAAACGGCATCATGCCGACATGCCGTGATTCTACCACGCACAACGACTTCAACCCAACGGAAGTCTGTGGTTCCATTCAGATTCGAAGCAGGGATCCGCTATTCCAGGTCTGATTCTCAGGCATGGTATGCCGATCCCATGCTGGGCGGCCGCGTAAAATTGCATCCAGGAACGCGTAGCGAGGGGTAAAGCACCTGTCAGGCGTTGGCGTGGCCTGCTGATTCTGTCACGTGCAAAACGTCTGTAATTCGGCTCGAAGCCGGGTGATCCGGCCCCCGGATGACGATCCGGAGGGATACCAAATCAGATCACAGGGCCAGCAGTGGAGTTCGCTATCGAATAATTGTGGTCAGCTCTTTCAGGACTTCATCGGTCACAGTGATTGTTCGCGCATTGGCCGAAAAGCCCCTCTGAGCAACAATCAGTCGCGTAAATTCCAGAGCCAGATCGACATTTGAGCCTTCGAGCTGTCCGGCTCTGATGGCACCACGGCCTCCGTTCAGAGCGTTCCCAATAACGGCTTCCCCGCTGGCAAGCGATGCCTCGTAATAGTTGTTTCCGGCACTGACAAGTCCATCGACATTACGAAACGACGCGATGGCAAGCTGGCCAAGTGCCAGCATCAGTCCGTTGCTGGTCAGGCCAAAGATTGTACCGTCGGAGTCGATCTGTACGTCGGAAAGTTGCCCTGGCTCATATCCATTTGCAGCGGCAGAAAGCGATGCGCGTGAGCCTGCTTCGGTCAGACCTTCGAAAGAGCCTGGTTCGCCAAAGGAAAGGGTCACTGTCTGCGGGGAAGGTACATTGTCAAATTGAAAGGTGATATCAATATCCCCGGACGCGGTCCCTTTCACCTGCTGAAAAGAACCATCCTTGTTGAAGGCGATACCCTGAACGGAATTATCCAGCATGACCCCTTCCGTGGGATCGATGACGGCTTCCATATCCCAGTCGTTGTCCGCTCTTTTCGTAAATTTCAGATTGACCGCGTGCCCCACTCCACGTTCATCGAACACTTCGGTGGCTCGATAGTAGGAGTCGGCATTCTTACCGACCGATCGTGTGATAAAGCTGTAGGTTCTGAAATCAAAATCGCCGGTATTCCCCGGGATATCTTCAATCGACACGTCCAGCGATGAAGGGCCGGTGCTGCCTGCCGTGACTTCGATGTGTCCCAGCGAATCCAGACTGAACGTTGCATCACCGTATGCCGTTTGCAATTCAGTCATCAGACCGGCCACGGTTGTTGTGCCATCCACCGAAATCTCAGACGGAAATGGTGGAGTACCGTCAGATCGTGTGCCACCAAGAATCAGCTTGTCGCCTGCGACATACGGAATGACGCTTCCGTCGAGATCATTCAGAAAATCCGTTCCGCTCGCTGCCGTGCCGCCCTTAGTGAGCGGAACCGAAAGTCGGAGCCTCTGAGCTACCGGCCCTGTGGCTGTCGACGGAAAGTTGCCACCAACTGTAATTTCGTCAGTGACTTTACCCGGAATTGCAACGCCCTTCGGCACCAGCAATCGATCGTCGCCCGGAGTCTGGAAGGATGGATTCACTCCGTCCGGTTCTCCAACGGTTCCAAATCGCTTGATCAGATTCCCCGTGGATGCGTCCACAAGATAGCCGTTCTCATCCAGCGAGAAAGACCCCGCTCGTGTGTAGTAAGTCTTTTCGCCCGAAGTCGCAACGAAGAACCCGCCGCCATCGACGGCCACATCCAGGTCCTGCCCGGTGGCTTCCAGATTGCCCTGTGAGAAGTTCAGATCGACAAGCGAAATGCGACTTCCGGTACCAATCTGAACAGCATTCACGCTGCCCAGCAAGCCGGTAGAGGCAGACGTGGAACCACGCTGAAGTTCGTACATCAAGTCTGAAAACAAAGCACGCGAGGATTTGAATGCTGTCGTATTCAGGTTTGCAAGATTATTGCCGATCACTTCGAGCATCTTTTGATGCCCGCGAAGTCCGGAGATTCCGGTCAGGAGTGAATTTGCCATCGCTCAATACCCTTTATTTTATTGCGACTTAGTTTAAGACGCCGGTAATGTCAGCCAGTGAAGCAGCGATATGTTCCGTCTGATTGGGCACTGCGATGGACATCCTTACGCTCTCGCCGAACCTTGCGACTGTATCTACAACGCCTGAGACTCCACCACGAATCTGCACCGTCCTGCCCAGCAATGATGATGCCACCGAGAGGTCGTCGAAGTTGTTCTGCGACGATGACGGGACTTCGCTGATCGTATTAATGTCTTTCACAGGAACGGATTCGCCATTCACGGTCACCATCACGCTGCCACTCCGCTGAATAACGCCTGATACGATGCCCGAATAAGAGTTGCCCTCCGGGTCCTGCCATCCCACTTTCTTTCCCAGCCACGCGGTGTCGCCGATTGCAAGCGCGGTCGCGGGTTCCTCTGGTGGCGAGGACTGAAGTTCGATCAACTTGTCGAGTTTCGTATTCTGTGTTTCAATCCCCTCAACCATGGAAAATTGAGCGAGTTGAAGCAGGAAATCTTCCTGTTTGGTTGGATCGAGTGGATCCTGGTTTTTCAGTGTGGTGGTGAACAGTTGCAGGAACTCGCTGCGCCCGGATTCCGCCGTAAATGATGTGCTCGCCATTTTCTGCTCAACTGATTTGTGGGATGAAACTCAGGATTCATTCAGGCTCGAAAACTCAGCCGGTCGTTCTCGCCTGATCGATGGTCCCTTGCCGAAACACTACGATCAGACTCAGAGGCATTTCGAACCGCGCGGCGCCCCGTCCGCGAAATGCCTCGATGCGAGTCGGGATGACCATCCCCATGGGGATGGTGCCCGCGTCCGTGATGGCCGTTGGTGTCTGCCGACAGGAAATCAAGCGAACACAGCCCCATTTCACTGTTCCGCAGTTGCTGTTCAATTTCACTTCCGCGTGCCTGTAACATGTCCATCGTCACAGGCTCGAGGGCGGTTACGCGAATGTTCAGGCCCTGTTCTGTCCGACTCATCTGGATCACCAGTTCTCCCAGGTCGGGAGGATCCAAACGCATCGTCATTGACGATGGATCTGTTCGGTGCTGTTTGTGGACGTATTCATAGATTGCTCGGGAAACCTGAGCAGACAGAGGTTGCCGTAATTCCGCCGTGACCGATTCCCCGATGGAATTTCCCGCCGGGCCGACAATGACTTTGTTAAATGACGCCGGGGCCGCCGCATCGTCTGTGCTCGGTACTTTCGCATCCGTTGTCTGACGCCCATCAGAGGTCGGACTGGGGCGATCGAATTGAATGGAATTGGGAATCATTGCAGACATGGCCCGCAATGGATCGGCTGCGATGGCCGGATTGATCGCAGAAGGGCGACCCGTCGCGCCACGACCGTTCATCGATACGATGCGGCCGATATCCCGGCCAACAGCGTCGGCAAGCCTCGCGAACGAAACTTCTGATTTCTCCGGCAACCGCGGGGACGAACGGAGGTTGTTCCACAATTGAGGACTGGAACTCGAATCCCCAAAGTTCGAACCACCATGGTGCCTGTTAAAAACGGAATGGTGACCTTCGTTCGCGCCAGGAATCGCTCTGATGTTCAGGTTGCCCTCGCGTGCCAGACGCAGCCCTTCTGCTCGGGCCTGATCAGCGGGACTTGTCCTTAGCGCCTCGATCTGAAATGGAATGGATCCGTCCTTCAACCCCTCCAGAATTCGCTCCAACGAATGTACCGGAGCCCCCTGCGAGGCATCGCCGGCATCCACCGTTGATGCCGCCGCAGAAGGACTGATCAAACGATGAACATTCGTGTGGGCTGACACATGTTCGGGTGAATCGTTGACCTCCGGTACATGCCCAGAATTCTGCACGTCTGAATCAAGTGTTGCGATCGCTGGTCTGCTTCCCACGGCCGACTTTGTTAATGGTACAAAGTTCGTGGACGAAGACGTTGCTGATTTGGTCTTCAGCAACGGGAGTGATGGCTGCTCTGCATTTGATTGTCCCTCAGTCAGCACTGCGCCGTTTATTCCTGGTAGTTTCGGCTGAGCGTCGCTGTTCTTGTTACTTTGCTTCTGCTGATCCCCGTGCGAAATTGTCTGGACGAAACTAGCGATGTGGTTTGAATCTTCGCCGGATCCCACCGTCGGCTTTTGAACAGCCGTTGCCGCTGTGTTTGCGTTAATCAGCAGTAACTGAAACTCACATTTGCATGAATGCTCTTTCCTCGGACGTGTTCCTTTTTCAGCGCGCTTTCGTTCGTCCGCCGCACTCGCTTCGCGTCGTTCGGCTCGTTGTCGCGCCCGCTCACGATCCGATGACCTGTCGGATTCCTTCTCCGAAGCAGTGGTCGGAGTCCGAATAGTGTCGCGTTCCACGGAACGATCGATGCCTTCAGCTCCCCGAAGGACGGGAATTGAGTTTGTAACAGGAATTGGAAGCAGCGATGTCATGATTCTGTACCAACTGGGTCCGCGACGAAGACCCACGTTCCTCGCAGTTTGAATCCGGCTGCAGGAACGTGTTCTTCTTCCTTCGTCATTTCACTGCAGTGCCACTGGCGAAGAATTGCCATGAAAATGGGGCACTGCGACGAATCCCCATGGGCACAAGCACCCACATAAACCGCACAACGCGCGTAATCAAACGCGTTAGAGATTCGAACAAGGGAGTGCCGCGTGGCTTTGCAGGTCAAATACCGTATCATGCCCCCCCGCGTCACGACGCGACTTCATCCCATGACCTGCCCCTACCAATCAAAGTCTGTTCAGACCGTGGCATCGGAAATTCCTAATCAGCCAGACCCTCGAACGAGGGGTGATCGCCGTCAATCGTCGCTGAACGGAGACCTTGTTCTGTTTCTGGAGTCCCTGACGGAAAGTCTGAAACAAGTCATCTTTCAGCGTGCGGTACTGAGTCGTCCATCGTCAGAAACGGCAGAATTCCCCCGAGTCGATATGCGATTGGTGCGTCTGAAGTCGGGAGAGCATCTGCAGGTAGCACGACGTACGAAAACGCAGGAATTCCATACGAATATCCCCCTGAATCCCTCAGATTTTGATACATCGCTTGCGTCTCTGGAACAGTTGCTCTCTCCTTTTATCTGGCAGGATTTTCGGATTGTTGGTCGTACGGCAATTGTTGAATATTCAAAGCAGAAGAACACACTATGGAAATCTCGTCGCAAAGAGATTGATGACTCCGCCTCACTGACAACAACGCAGTCCGATCACAACAGAAAGCGTGCGTATTTAATTCCGGATGGAACCCCGGTGCCCTTCCTTGTCCATACAGGAATCATGACGGAATCCGGGCAGGTCCGCGCCCGTCACTATCACAAGTTCCGACAGATCAATCGGTATCTCGAGTTCATACATGATGTCGTGGACTCCCTGCCGCAGGAGGGGCTTCGCGTAGTCGATTTTGGAAGCGGTAAAAGTTACCTGACTTTCGCCACGCATCACTTAATCAAACAAATTCTCAATCGCGATTGCGAAATCGTTGGCTTAGACCGCCGTGCCGATGTGGTTGCGACCTGTGAAGCGATCGCGAGGAAGCTGAATCTGGCGGGAATCCGTTTCGAAGTGGGAGAAATTGCGGGGTATCAGCCATCCGGGGCCGTGCACCTGGCAATCTCTTTGCATGCCTGTGACACGGCGACAGACGATGCCATCCAGCAGGCCGTCGCGTGGGAGGCAAACGTTATACTGGCCGTTCCCTGCTGTCAGCATGAATTGGCTGGCGTGATGGCTGGGAATGCACTTCCCGTGCTGACTGAGCACGGGATCCTGCGAGAGAGATTCGCGGCGATGACAACGGATGCAATGAGGGCTGAGGTATTGGACGGGGTCGGTTATGATGCATCGCTGATTGAGTTCATCGATATGGAGCATACTCCGAAAAATATCCTGATCCGGGCCATTCGCCGGAAGAACGCGACGGATGCAACACGGCGTCAATCTGCAATCGAACGACTCACTCACATGCGACATTTACTGAATATACCGCCGCTGAAGCTGGAGCGAATGCTGCTTCCGTCATGAATCGAACGCTGATCACACTCTGTACTTACAATGAACGAGAAAACATTGAATTGCTCATACCCGAATTGCTGAGCACAGTTCCAGACATCTGCATTCTCGTAATCGATGATAATTCGCCTGATGGCACAGGTCAGTACGTGGATCAATTGTCCGAATCAAATCCTCAGATTCGAATCATCCATCGAGAAGGAAAACTGGGGCTTGGCACTGCCACTGTTGCGGGATTTCAGTACGGTATTGAGCATCAGTTTGAACTGCTGATCAATATGGATGCGGACTTCAGCCACCAGCCCCGCCATATTCCTGAGATGTTGTCGGAAATCAAAAAAACGGATGTTGTCATCGGCTCACGATATGTCGCGGGCGGCGGTGTCGTTGGATGGAGTCTTCGACGGCATCTGATGAGCCGCACAATTAATCTCTGGGCCAGGCTGTTGTTAGGATTGAGGACCAGAGACAACAGTGGCAGCTTTCGGTGTTTCAGGGTTCCCTGTCTGGCGATGGTTGACTGGTCAAAAACCGTATCAAAAGGATATGCCTTTCAGGAAGAGATCCTTTACCGTCTCTCGCGGGCTGGGTGCAGCTTCTCAGAAACACCGATCCGCTTCGAAGATCGGCGATTCGGTACAACCAAGATCAATATGTACGAAGCGATGACAGCTGTGATCGATATCCTGAAAATGGGTTACCGTCGGCTGCTTCGGCAGGACTAAACGATCAGGAGTTGCTGTCTGCTACAACGCGCCGCGGCATAAGAAAGATCCGTCAGCCTCATCCCCCGCCTACGCTACCCGATCTGACGCGTCGGTCAGAACCTGCGCCCAATTTCGCGCGGAATCTCATGCGCTTGCAATTCGAATGTGGCCGCGTCAATACTTGTCGGGGATTTGGCGCGTTGATTCCTTTCGAGCGATAGCAGGTGATGAGATGAAGAACGCAGCTGTATGGCAGGTGCTGATACTTGTAACGTCGATTTCCAGTCCTTCTTCGGCGCTGTTCGGTCAGGACCAGCTTCCGCTGGTCATGTCTGTAGAACGACAGCCGCTGACGGCAGCAACGAAGCGAATCATCGAAGCAATGGAATTTGCAGGCGCGCCGATCGACGTCGCTACGCTGGCCAAACTCGATCAGGCATTTGCTGCAGATCGTGATGCAGACGCGATTGAACAGATACAGAAAGCGCTCGACCCACTTTGCGTGGCAATGGTAAACATCAACGCCGAAAGCAGAGTCAAAGTCTCTGAAGGTCCTGCTCCAAAAGAACTGATCGAGCAGGGCTGGACAGCCTTTCTTGTCAAGGTTCACAACGAGGCCGGGATTAACCCTCCACTTCAGGTCGAAAGCCCCAATGCTGCTCCGGTTTATCAGCAGGGAAAAGGGGCTCGCCAACAGCCTCGAACCGATCAGAATCTGGTTGACGCCAAAGATGTGCCGGACCGGTTCCTTGATCTCCGAATGCTCACGAGAGAGCCGCTGAAGCCGCGACTTTCCGGCCTGGCCCTTGAATACGCCGTAGTAGAACTTTACTCACGAGATGCCGGAAAGCGAGAAGCAGCGATTTCATTTCACGTCGGAGCTGGTACCCAGGACATTGGTTTTCGAAATGCCGTGCCAATGCTGTTTGAATGCAAGCCCGCCGTTGAGGTGAAGTTTTCGATCCGGGATAGTGACGGAAGCCCCACGACCGCTTCGCTGATTATTCGGGATACGCAGGGCCGCATCTATCCACACCCTTCGCGGCGGCTTGCACCAGACTTCTTTTTTCACCATCAGATTTATCGAAACGATGGCGAATCCGTTGCACTGCCACCAGGAAGGTACGAAGTGATTGCGAATCGAGGTCCCGAATACCTGCCGCAGATTTCGAGCGTCGAAATACCTGCAGATGTGAAAGAATTCGGGGTACCAATCCGTTTGAAGCGATGGATTCATCTTGCGAGCCGGGGCTGGTATTCCGGTGACCATCACGTCCATGCGGCGGGCTGCGCTCATTACGACAGCCCAACAGAAGGCGTCGGCCCGGAAGATATGATGCGTCATATTCTGGGGGAAGACCTGAACGTTGGATGTGTCCTCAGTTGGGGGCCCTGCTGGTACACCCAGAAGCAGTTTTTTGAAGGAGAGGTTTCTCGTCTTTCGACGAACCGCTATCTGATGCGTTACGACGTTGAAGTGAGCGGTTTTCCATCATCGCACGCTGGCCATCTTTGCCTTTTGAAACTCAGGGAAGATGATTTCCCGGGTACAACCAGAATTGAGCAGTGGCCAAGCTGGACCATGCCAGTGCTTCAATGGGGCCAGCGACAGGGTGGCATTGTCGGCTACAGCCACAGTGGATGGGGACTGGCGTTACCGGACTATATGCCGGATGGTTCACGGCAATTCACAAAGCGACCATGGGGAGGCGCTGGAAATGAATGGCCTGGTCGAGCTGCCGATCGGCTTCCCGATTACGCCATGCCGGTCTTCGACGGCATTGGCGCGAATGAATATATCGTGACGACGGCTCACGGTGCGTGCGATTTCATTTCTGCTGTCGATACGCCCGCCATCTGGGAACTGAATATTTGGTACCACACCCTGAACTGCGGAATGACAAGTCGCATCAGTGGCGAAACGGATTTCCCCTGCATCTACGGTGACCGTGTCGGTTTGGGACGAATCTACGTGGGTTTCGATGATGATGAAGAGTTATCGTATGACACGTGGGTTGACGGACTGAAGGATGGGCGAAGCTATTGCGGCGATGGACTCAGCCACATCATTGATTTCAAAGTCGATGACGTATCGGTTGGCGCTCGTTCGGCGGATCAGTCGAGCGTCAGCGAACTGCAGATCAGTGAAGCCCGATCGGTTGTTGTCCAGTTTGACGCGGCCGCCCTGCTGGAAGAAACACCAACTGAGCTGTCTCGGTCAATTCGGAACCGTCGTCTTGATGAAAAACCATACTGGCATATAGAACGATGCCGAATTGACGACTCGCGAGATGTACCTGTAGAGATTATTATCAACGGCGAAGTTGCCGCCACCAGAAGGCTGCTCGCTGACGGGCACATCGAACATTTTGAAGTGCCTGTTGAAATCAGTCGATCATCCTGGATTGCCATACGTATTCTGCCGTCGGTGCATACCAATCCGATCTTTGTGAAAGTGGATGGGAAACCAATAAGGGCCAGTCAGCGAAGTGCCGAATGGTGTATCCAGGCTGTTGATACGTGCTGGAATTCAAAGAAAGGCCAGATTCGTGAATCAGAAAAAGCCGATGCAAAAGCGGCCTACGATGCCGCCAGAGAAATCTACCAGCAGATACTGACAGAGACGACTGCTCAGTAGCCGGGCGTCACGACCTTCATTCGCCGGAAACGAAAACAGGCTGATCGCACGGCAGCAACCAGCCTGTTCCTGAGTCAACAGTTTCGGCAACCACTACTTTTCCGGCAGTGCGTCCACTTTGATGCTGAGATCCCTGAGCTGCCGATCGTCGACTGCGGATGGAGCACCCGTCAGCATATCGGCTGCTTTTTGGGTCTTTGGGAAGGCGATCACATCGCGAATGTTTTCGTCACCCGCCAGAAGCATGACCCATCGGTCGAGTCCCAGTGCAATCCCCGCATGCGGTGGAGCACCATATCGCAGGGCCTCCAACAGAAATCCGAATCGCTTTTCAGCTTCATCTGCACTGATCTTCAGTAAGTCAAAGACTTGCTGCTGAACGGCCGAATCGTGAATACGGACACTGCCACTTGCGGCCTCATAGCCGTTGACGACCAGGTCATACGAGTCTGCTCGTACTTTTCCGGGTTCGCTTCCCATCAATTCAACATCTGCCGGATTGGGCTGGCAGAATGGATGATGTTCTGCATCGTAGCGCTGTTCATCAGGATTCCACGTCACCAGTGGAAAGTCCACGACCCAGTGACAGCTGAATTCAGAGGGATCGTAGAGATTCAGTTCCTTCGCCAGTCGATTCCGCAAAGCTGAAAGTGCAGCTGAAGTGACTTTGGGCTGGTCTGCGACGAAAAGCAGAAGGTCTCCGTCTTCTCCGTTCATTCGACTGATGATCTGCTGCTGCTGCTCATCAGTGAAGAACTTCGCGATTGTCGATTCCAGCTTGCCCCCGACTACTTTCATATAAGCCAGGCCTTTGGCGCCGTAGTCTCCAACGAAGTTCTTCAGGTCGACATCCAACAGTCTTCGGCTGTATTTTTCTGCCGCCGCTTTGGCATTGATGCCACGGACCCGGCCGCCGCCGGCCATCACATTTTTGAAGACACCAAAGTCACAGACCGATGCGACGTCACCAATATCGATCAGTTCCATTCCGAATCGAAGGTCTGGTTTATCAGATCCGAAACGCTCCATCATGTCGGCATAGGTATGGCGAGGCAGCGGTGTTTTTACGTCGACGCCACGGACGGCTTTCATAACATACGCAACCAGCCCGTCGATCAGATTGAGGATGTCGTCGCGTTCGACGAATGCCATTTCGACGTCGATTTGTGTAAATTCCGGCTGGCGATCTGCTCTCAGGTCTTCGTCTCGAAAGCAGCGTGCAATCTGGTAATACCGGTCAAAACCCGCCACCATCAGAATCTGTTTGTAGATCTGTGGGGACTGTGGCAGTGCATAAAAACTGCCGGGATGCACGCGACTGGGCACCAGGTAATCTCGTGCCCCTTCAGGGGTGCTTCGTCCCAGCATGGGAGTTTCGATTTCCAGAAACTCCCGTGTGTTGAAGTACTCGCGAACAGCCTGCGTTAATTGGTGACGCAGGATAATGCTCTTCTGCAGGTCCGGTCGGCGAAGGTCAACAAAACGGTATTTGAGCCGCAGTTCTTCATTCGGCAGGTCGCTACCATCAATTTCAAACGGAGGAGTCTTGCTCTTGCTGAGCACCGTCAGGGACCTGGCAAGAACCTCAATTTCGCCGGTTTCCAGTTTGGCATTCACGAGGCTGTCGCCGCGATACCTCACTTCTCCCACGACTTTGACCACGTCTTCACGACGAAGCTTACGTGCCAGACCATCCATTTCGGAGTTGTCGTCTTTATTGAAGACAACCTGAGTCTTGCCATAGCGATCTCGCAGGTCAACGAACACCAGGCTGTCGCCGTGGTCGCGATAACTATGAACCCAGCCGCTGACCGTGACGGTTTCGCCAACGTTGGATCGTCGAAGTTCTCCGCAATGATGAGTTCTGTGCACAGAATGTAGTCCGAGGCAGACGAGGAAAAAGGCCATCGAAGATTCAGCACGTTAACGCAAACAGGCTGAAATGAGTCCTCGATAATTCCGGAAACGGGCAGTATAGAACGCTGGCCAGCGAACCGCAAAGAGGCGGTCATGTTGGCCTTACAGTGAGAATTGGCGTGAGAGAAACAGTGAACGGCCGAGGTGAAATGGCATCTCACAGGTTTCACTGGCTTCTTGCGGAAACTGTCGCCACTGGTTTACGCAGGCTACTGGTTTAAGCAGGCTGAAACTGATTCAAATACGGAATCGTCGCAGCATGTGCAGTGACCTGATCTGAAGCCGACAACAACTGCCCCAGGTAATCCCATTCACCGGTAATTAGTGCTGTCTGAACACTGGCTGGCAGAGAAACGGAAATTCTGATGTCGCCAAGACTGACGGACAGTGATTCCAGATCGACTGTGAGTTCCGATTCTGGATTCGTGCTGATTGCCGCTGCGAGTTTTTCCAGGTCTGCCCGACTGGCCTTCAATGCAGGAATGCCGAGCGAGCCGCAATTTCCGAAGAAGATCTCCGCATAAGTTTCGGCAATGATGGCCCTGATCCCCCACCGCATTAACGACTGCGGTGCGTGTTCACGGGACGACCCGCAGCCGAAATTTCGGCCGGCAATCAGGATTCCAGCTCCCTGGTACTCAGGCTTGTCAAACGGATGGTTTGGGTCCTGCTTTCGATCATCCTCAAATGCGTGTTCGCCGAGCCCGTCGAATGAGACACATCTCAGAAAAC
>JAGQQE010000082.1 GCA_020426345.1 Planctomycetaceae bacterium | reverse complement strand
AATCTATTCTGTGGACATGACAGCTGGCATGACTTGAAGGAGCTGATCGACTTCTGCGTCTGTGCCGACCGTGATCCTGAGTCCGTCAATTCGAGGAGACTCGGGGGTGGCCCCATCAAATGACATGTAACGAACCAGAATTCGGTTTTCCTTCAGGCCTTCGTAGATCGACTTGTGGGGCACAGCCGGGTGTGTCACCCAGATGAAATTTGCTTCACTGGGATGTGCAGTGAAGCCCATACCGACCAGAGAATCCGATAATCGCTGGCGCGTGGCCAGAATTCTGGCTTTGTTTGCCAGCATCCAGTTCTGATCCAGCAAAGCCGCCGTCGCAGCAGCCGTCGCAACGGCATCGCAGTTGTAACTGTCCTTGACTTTCTGCATCCCCTGAATCAGATCCGGATGGGCAATCGCAAATCCAAATCGAATGCCTGCAAGACTGTATGACTTGCTGAATGTGCGCGTCACAATGATTCGATTTTCGAAGCTGTTAGATCGCAACAACTCGCCCCGGTGAGGGGTCTTACAGAAATCGCCATAAGCCTCATCCAGAACCAGGACTCCTCGATCTGGCAGCAATTCCAGAAGTTGTGGATTCGTCCAGCGATTCCCCGTTGGGGAGTTGGGGTTCGGCACATAAAAAATCCGACTTCGCTCTCTGAGCGACGCAGCAGCACCCGATTCCCATTGCCAGTCAGCGTCCAGTCGTAAACGTTCGACATGACACCCCTGGATATTTGCAAGGGATTCGTAGAGGACATAGCTCGGGTAGGGGTAGGCGATGGTTTCGCTTGCATCACAAAATGAGCGTGTGATGATTGTCAGATTCTCGTCGCTCCCATTCGCGGCAAGAATCCAGTCAGGACCAACACCGAACAGTTCGGCCGCGACTTCCCGAAATTTCTTCGCTGTCGCATCCGGATAAATATTCAGGCGACTTGTCGCGGCGCTTCGAATCGCTTCCACAACCATCGGCGACGGGGGGTAGGGATTCTCGTTTGTATTCAGCTTTATCCAGCCGGAATCCTGCGGCTGCTCACCAGGTGTGTATCCGGCCATACGATCGATTGCCGGACGAAAGACGGATGTCATGTCAGTGAATACTCAAGTTAAAAAGCAGTCCCTGGCATCGCGACATGCGAACACTCAGCAGACCACGCCCAAACAACAAATCGCGACAGCACAGACGACAATGCTCAAATCGAAAGTCTTGAAACGCAAAGACTTTCAGATATGGTAGCGGTCAGTGAGGCAGACACAAATCTGCTTCAGGATTTCAGATTTACGGGAGTCAGCGGGATGGAAGAGTTCGTTGGGCAAAATGTCGTGGTCGACGTCGAATCGCTCTTCGTCTTTCTGGGCCGACTGAAGGAGATTCGTGACAAGACACTGATACTAAAGAGCGTGGACGTTCACGATCTGCGAGATTCAACCACGACGCGAGAGGCCTATGTCCGGGAAGCAAGGGTCCACGGAATTCAGCCGAACCGCAACAAGGTACTGATTCGCCTGGAACAGGTCGTCAGCGTATCGATGCTTGATGATGTCATCGAGTAATGAGGAGACAACAGGATGGATAACTACCGAAGTTCCGGGAAATCATCTGTCCCATCGGTGGTCGGCTTTGCGACGACGCGGAAAGTCTCCTGAAGCAGAGTATCACCTTGAAATTCCATTCTTGCATCAGATACGAATTCTCCTGACCGAGTTGCCCTCATTCGCAGGGGCAAAGTTCGTACCTGCATGGGTTCGAGTCGTTGCACACCGTTCACGACCTCTCGCTGGTTGGGGTCACTACGCTGAACGTGATGGCGAAGTCCGTCCTGCAACGTAACCCTCAGCCCGACATTTTCAGCAGGGGCAGTGCCCACATTCTGCACCACAAAATTGATTTCAATGACTTCGCCGACAGTGACGGGGCTGACTGGCTCCTGAATGGTCATTTTCAATTCGGGCCGCCGAGCAATTCTTCTTGTGGGTGCCTGACCAACAACATCGGTTTGAGCCTTTACGGCAGTGACCGCTGAAACTTCCGTCACCCATTCAAAATTCAGGCTGCGTCCTCCGCTTAATGCTGCAGAATCGCCGGAGACAGTGTACTCCAGAACTGCTTCGTCGAATGGTCTCAGATCGTTAATCAGCCAGGTAATGACGCGTCCTCGAAGCAGGCCGCGACCATTGATGTCACGAATCTGACACCCCGCCGGCAAATACTCACGAACAATCAGCCCGCTCACGGCAACCTTGTCGGCATTGCTGATCCGAATGGCGACGTCCACACTGCCACTGTCTGAACGCACAGGTGCCACCTTCGTCACCCGCAGGCTGCTTTCCGAAAGCAGTTGACCAGGGATAACTCGCACCTGACGTTCAAGGTTTGCAAGCTCCTGGACCGTAGATTCGCGGACGAAAGCTTCATTTGAACTCTCGTAGATCCCGCCCCTGACAATGCCTCGGCCAATCGATTGCATCCACGCATCCTGGTTCAGCTGACGGATGGCTGTGTTGATGAAGTTGATGTCGGGCTGGCTGACCACAAGTCGCCCCGGGGTCCGGGAAACCGTGTTGTCATCAAAAACCGTTTGTCGCTGACTGACACGTTCGAAACTGAGTCTGAGCTGTGGTTCCGCCTCGGGCTCCGGATCGGGCAGATCAAACGGATTCTGCAGGACTTCCGGTCGTCTCCGTGTGACCATGACAGGACGGTCGTAACCCGGGTCGAGAAATACACGGTAGGGAGCTCCACGGGTCTGCCAGACCAGATTGGCTGGATCCTCATCCACGACGGCGGGCGTCAGGAGCGTTTCGGCCAGCTTTGGGCTCGTCGCAACCTCAGGAACCTTGTCGATGACACTGCCTATCTGCAGAGGTGCTATCAGGTCACGGTGAGTTGCGGCGGCATCATCTGCCATTCCGCTGAACATCAAAAAGGCGACTATAAACAACCCCGCTGTTCCGGATACTGTCGCCAATACCCAGGAAGAATGCCGTTCGACAAACAGCAGGATCTGATTCAGTCCCTCGCCAAGCTCTTCGGAAACAGCGTTCACGAGACGACCGATCGGTTCCAGCCAGCGTCCCTCGAACAGAGAGACCATGGTGAACTGATCGCCGTAAATCATCCCGATGAACATCAGGCAGAGTATACCGCAGAAGAAGAGTGCCCAGGCGGTAATCATTCAGCACATCCTTGCCGATCGAACAAGACCAAAAATACGTTTGGTACTTCGGTGGTTTAGCAAATCTGAGCGATGCAGGGAACATCGCACCGGTAAATTTGGCGGATGATTGCGGTAACTTCCCGTCGATTTGTGAAGCCTGCCGGAGCCGTCGAGCATCATCTCCAAAGGTACCAATGGCCAATGATGTCTCCAATTTCGTCGAGAATCGATTCGCGCTGGCAAGTACTTCATCTAGCATCCGGGGCATCGAATTGATCCCCACAACATTCAAAACGCTGTTGAATCGACTTATGAGTGAATTAGCGATCGAAATTCCGGCGTTCGAGCCTGAGAACGGACAAGGCAGGCAGGCCGACGAACCAATACGATTCGTGGTCCGATACGGCACAATGCGTTTGCTCGGTGATTTCGAAGCAAAGCGCCAAACGCTCCGTCGGGGCGATGAAGTTGTTGTTCGTTCTGATCGCGGAATGGAATGGGGAACAATCCTGTGCCCCGCAACAGAAAATACGTCCGAATGGCTTGGACAAAACAAATCCGCCGGCGGCAGAGTGCTTCGACTGGCTTCAGATGAAGATCGGAAGTCGCGTTTTGAGAATTCAGAGAGAGAGAAGAGGTATTTTGCCGCCGCCGCTCAAATGATCAAAGACCGATCGCTGCAGATGCAGTTGATCGACGTTGAGCAGATCTTCGGTGGCGAACGGATCATCTTCTACTATCTCAGTGAGAAGCGAGTCGACTTTCGGGAACTGGTCAAGCAGATGGCGCGCGAATTCAATACTCGCATTGAAATGCGCCAGATTGGAATTCGCGACGAAGCGAAACTGCTGGCCGACTACGGAGATTGTGGAAAGCCAGTCTGCTGCAACACGCATCTTCAGGAAATGCCACCAGTTTCCATGAAGATGGCAAAGCTGCAGAAAGCCACACTCGACCCGAACAAAATCTCCGGTCGCTGTGGCCGGCTTAAGTGTTGTCTTCGGTACGAATACGATACCTACGAAGAGCATCGTCGCGAATTGCCGCCAATTGGCAGCACCGTGATCACGAAGGCAGGGCAGGCACGCGTGATTGGTCAGGAATTACTCGCCAGAAAGCTGCTTGTCTCTTACGAGGACGGCCGCAGGATCATGACCGATGAATCCGACATAGTCACCGTAATCTCGCGAGGAGGTAAGGGGAGAAAAAACCCCAGACAGGAACAGGAGCAAAATGAGGAATAGAGTCTTCATCCCAGTGGAATCTCGTTGTAGAATCGCCACGCATTCTTAACAAATTGAGGCGTTTCGGCATCCTCTCCGCGGATACAGCGAAAATGACAACTGTCAGAAACCAAATCGGTAAGTCAACATATCACGCGAACGCCTACCGTTTCGTCTTCTCTGCGCTGCGTTTTACTCAGGAGCAGCTTGGTCGTGATCGGGAACGAGAAGAAACGGGGCACATTTCAGGCCCTGAACTGCTCGACGGAGTCCGCCAGTTGGCACTTCAGCACTTTGGAATGATGGCGGTACCAGTATTCAACAGTTGGGGAATCCACTCCACCGACGACTTCGGGCACATCGTGTTCGAGCTGATCGAACGCGGCGAAATGCGAAAAACTGAGCATGATCAGCTCAGTGATTTCTTCGGCGTCTTCGACTTCCACAAGGCATTCATGGATGATTACAGCATCGACACCAGTTCGGTGTTCGGGAAATGAAGCATCCAGGCCCCTTCACTGATCATTCGCCAGCCAGCAACGATTGAGTCGACAGTTTTTGTCTGATCATGACATGCTGGAATGCGGACCGCTTCTGCAGTAGAAGTGCATTCCGAAAAGTATGTTGGGGCCGTCCGGTCCTGGTTTCTTCAGGCTGTTCCACACGCCTTCAGGAACAGACTTTCGAACTGAGGGTCTGGCAGCAGACAGGGATGCTTGTATTGTTCCACGCTTCCGCCCCCCCGCTGCGTTCGACTTGCAGTGAATTGATCCCACCGGGCGCGATCGAGAAGCTGGCACGTCACCGGCGCCAATCTTCCGGTTTCGCGTTTCTCGCGATACTCAAGATTTGCATTGCGTAATTCGGTGTCAGTTCCAGCCGCCAGTTCGGCAAGTTTGTCAGTGTCTACCCTCAGCTGTTGCTGGTCAGGGTAATCGACCAGATCGACAAACAGAACGTATCCGGGCGGTTCGTTCCATTGCGGGGTCATCGTAAAGAGTCGGAGCTGAAGCTGAAGGGCGTCTGCCGATGTCCGCACCGCCTGAACCACCTGCGATTCGGCAATCTTCTCGCCTGTGATACTCGAAATGTGCGCGCCCTTGTGCAGGAACTCCAGCATCGGGGTTGAGCCATGAAAGCCGACACACCTGACAACATCCTTGATGTTGTACCGATACAGCCCGGAGCTTGTGGTCAGCAGAATGAAGTATTCCTGCCCTTCCTGAAGTTCCTGTGCCAACAGGGTTACCGGCGTGCTGCTCTGGGATTCCGCAACTGGCAGGAACTCGAAGAAATGGGTTTGTACTTCCAGAACTCCGGCGGAGGAATCGTTGTGAATGGGCATCGTCATTCTTCCTTCGCTCGCATGAAGTCCATGATCCCTTACGACGATTCCGGGAAAAAGCCGGCGCAGCCGCGAAACGTAGGCGCCGGCACTTCCACCACACCAGACCCCCAAAGCAACCAAATCGGGCCACACGTCCATTGGGGAAAGTGTCCCGCGTTGCGTCAGAAGTGATTCCAGTTGCCGGGATCGGTTTCGATCGGGACGCAGTTTC
Source organism: Planctomycetaceae bacterium (assembly GCA_020426345.1). GTDB lineage: Bacteria > Planctomycetota > Planctomycetia > Planctomycetales > Planctomycetaceae > F1-80-MAGs062. The sequence continues at coordinate 14,162 of JAGQQE010000082.1, read as the reverse complement.
AGTCTGGCGGCAGACGCAGCGGCTGCATCAGTTGGGTTTTCAAGGCAACCCGTCATCGTGCCATCGTGGATGTCCCGAACGAGCCACTCGGCTTTTGATTCCAGTAGCTCAACCATCTGAAGCACGGTGCTCGGGTTGGCAGTAATGACCATGCCCACAAATGGGTCCTGAATGGCGTACTTCAGCGCGGCGTACTTCTTGACATCCGAATCTGTCACGTGCGCAATTTCGGATGGCACCGAATACATTGAACGCACGATTCGGCCCTGCATGGCAGCGACCAAACCGCTGATATTTCCACATGGTGTGCCGTCAGGGGCAAGAAAACGCTTATGACTGCTTGTGATCTGCACCATATTCAGGGGTTGAAGCTGAGGGTACTCGAAGTAAAGGCCGATCCCCCAGTTCTGCCATCCCCGACGATAATCATTGACAAACTGCTGTGTGACCGGAATCAACTTTGAATCTGCAGTGGTCCCGCTCGTCAGTGCGAACATCAACAGCTTGTTGTCTTGACCAAGCAACGCATTGTGCTGGCCGTTCTTCACCTTCTCCACGTACGGTTGCACGAGCTCGAACCCTGCAACAGGGACCTGACGACGAAATTCCTCAACGGTCGTTCCCGCGTTCAAGCCAAAATCGCGCGAGAACTGTGTCCCGGAATTGAGTGCCAGAAGGCGGTTGAGTGTCGCTGTCTGCTCCGCCGCACAGCCGATTCTCGTAGCCTCCAGAAATGAGTCTCTCTGCCGAAGAATCGATCGCCGATGGGATGTGCCCAGGATTTGTCGAAGGCGATTTCTGAGGGGGAGGTTCGTCATCAGTGTCTCCGCGTCGTCAGGTTCAATGCCGCGATAATTCAACAAAGAAAGCCATCTCCGGTTATGAAACCGAACATGGCTTTCCTGCAAATCCACTTCTGTTCGTCAGATCGACGCGAACAGATTACTTCTTCTTTTTCTTGGCGTCTTTTTCGTCGCCCTCTTCTTTTGTCTTCTTGGGTTTCTTGCCGGTGACGGCCTTTGCAACACGGACCTTCGGAAGGCCAACCGGACTTCGTCCAGCTACCCAGCGATCCTCCTCGATCAGCTGTGCAATCCGCTCACCACGCGTCAAAACGTTCCGCGTGCGAGACAGGCCAACGCGAGACTTCAGGGTCTTATCAATCGACACGACTTCATACTCCAGTTCAATTCCGCATCCGAGTAACGCAAGGGCCGGGAGTGTATCGTCCATCCTGCGACATCTCAACTAACACTTTCCCGCTTTTTTGACCTAATTCCAAGGCTGGCAAAGAGATTTGGTCCTGATTAGCAGCCTGTTGAAAACGGGACTGGCTCGAGCAGGAGACCTTGAAACACGATGGTTTCCACTCGTCCTGCGTGCCTGTCCCGGTTTTTCAACGGACAGTTAGCATCTGGCCTAGGGTGTCGCTGACCCTGAACCGGCATTCGGTACCGGGGCATCCTTTGGGTCATGCGCTTCCACAACAATAATCTCAACACTGTATGAATTTCCACCCGCACCACCCCCGGGTGCGCCAAATTCACCGCCACCGTAGTTCCCCTGAGCTGGGCCGGCCTGCTGAATAACAACGTCCATTGAACGGCGATTACCATTGGGTTCCGCCTTAACGCCGTCCACCCAGAGAATCCCCCGTTGCTGGTTCGGGCGAACGAATCCAGTTGCTCGCGATTCATAGTGTTCGACCAGCGCCTGCTGGTCCTTCACGTTTGCAGGAACGAAACTGGCTCGCGCGTAGTAGACTTTGACGGGATCAGGAGCAGAACTGCCCAGCGCATTTCCGCTTTCTCCGGGCAGATGCAGCAGGATGGCCGCTTCGAGAACCGCATTCTTGTGCAGGCGAACGGGGATCACCCCATCGTATCTGGGCTGACTGAGGGCCGCTTGTTTGAGTCGATCTCTCAGGTTCAGAACCATATCTTCAGACGCTGTCGTCCACGAGTCAGGAGGCGCCTGCTGATTTGCGTTCCGGGCTGGTCTGGCCCGTGGAAGTGCTTTCAGTGCCAGAAGCAGGCCAGGATCTTTTGCCAATTGGCTGAAAAGACCTTTGGCAGACATGCCGGTTGCCCCGATCGCATGCCATCGGGTGAACGCCTCAAATATGGCGTGACGGATCTTATCCGAGGGCATGGTTGAGGCCAGCACCAGCACGTCGGCCGCTGACTCCGGGTCGCTGGCCCCGGCAAGTTGTTGAAGGACAAGATCCGTGATTTCGGGTCTCCAGAGAAATGCTGACGCTTTCGAAAGTTGCTCCGCGGTCATTGGGACTTCAGGAAGATCCGGGACAACCTGAGCTGTCTGATTTCCCTGTGGACTGCCATACATATCGCCGCCATCGTACATCTCTCCTCCGCCTGAACCACTGCCCATATCCGGCGGTCCCATACCCATTCCGGGAGCACCAGAGCCCATCCCGTATCCGTATCCATTCGTGGAACTGCCTGCGGGGTTCGTGGCCGACGTGGCTGCAGCCTGTCCGGGCGTGCTCATGCCACACAACGTTTCCATTGATTGGCCGGAAACGGCGGCAATCGTTCTCAATACCGCTGACTTTGAAACTGGCGGCAACGGCGTGGAACCATCCAGAAGTGCGATAATCGCCTGCGATGCATTTGGAGAGGGACCTTCGAGTCGATTCATCAAGTCGAATACGATCAGTTGGATCGACTCCGTTTGGTCAATCGGAGTCTTCACCTGTTCGGTGAGAATTCCAAGCAGTCCCTGCCACGCGGCAGGGCTGTCATTGTTCAGCAGACCGTGAACCACAGACTCTACCAATTGACGATCCGTCAGTTTTCCAAGTGTTCCGCTGGACGGATTCTGTCCACCATAACCACCATTCGAAGGATACCCTCCCTGCATACCCGGGTATCCGCCGCCATAACCGTAACCGGGCTGCGTACCTCCGCCGCCCTGACCACCGGACGTCCTCGTCTGGCCGCCGTTTGACCCGGCGCTCAAAGGAGGCTGCGGCATGTAAGCGACGGATGCCTCCAGAATCATCGCAGTGATTGAATCCACAGGAACATTGTCAGCAATTGTTAATCCCTGCAATGGAATTGTCGTTCCCGGGCGATAGAACGACTGCGGGGTAGAAGCCCCGCCACTGTTTGACGAACCGCCACTGTTTGACGAACCGCCACTGTTTGACGAACCGCCGCTGGCGTCAGAACGCAGTGGAGGGCGTCCGGGAAGACCACTTCCGCCGCCACCGCCATTTATCGCCCCGGGAGCCGGTCCCATTCCAGGATAGCCGGCGCCGGGATTGCCAATCGCGGCCGCACTGCCGCCGGATGAATCTCCCATTTCTCCCGAACCCATGGCCCCCGGAACGCCACCTGGTCCATACATATCGCCCTCTCCACTTCCGGCGTATCCGTCATACCCTCCGTTGTTTGTGTTCTGTCGCGGGGATTCCAGACTGACAGCCAACAAGCTCGTGAGCAACTCTGCCACCCCGGCATCACCCGGTTTCGACTTGACCTTCAGCTCAATGGCATCAACCAGTTGTTCGTCTCGTTCACGGACCGCATTCCTGAAGTCCTCATCCGACCAGGAAGCCAAATCTGAAGGACGTGCTGGCAGTGCAGGCTGCGTTGGAGGGGCACCGCCGTAACCGGAGCCCGGTGGATCGTACCCGAACTCGCCGCCCGGAGGATCGTATCCACCGCCGCTCATGCCTCCCGGAGTCATATCTCCCATACCATAGCCACCAGCGTCATGCCCTCCGCCGCCTCCCATGATTGCGTCGGGAGTTTCACCTCCCCCAGCGTCTCCTTCACCCCCCGGCATACTCATGGTTTCGGCCATATCTGCCGCGGGGCCTCCGGCTGCTGCAGCTGCTGAATCAGCGGCTGCGGGCTCCGTGGAGTCGCCACCCCCGCAACCCGTAATTCCAAGGGCGCACGCCAGTAGCACAGGTGTCAGCTGTCGACAGCTCAATAAATCAACTTTCACAACACGTGCTCCAATTGGACAGTTCAGACACGACGGCCGAAGAGTGGTTTTCCGCGAGATTGGCATTCGCAGAAGCCGCATGTTAGCCGAGCGTAAGCGGATCCGACCAGCGATTCAAGGTTTCGCACGACTTTCGTGGCAGGTTCAGTCATTCGGCCAGTTTGGCCGCCGGAGCGACCCGGAGTGCTGCTGATCGCCGAAACGCTCCCCAGTACGATCATCGGTCGTTGACAAAACTGCAGCATCACCAATCCCATTTCAATCGCACGTTGACGTGTTTTACTCAATTGGGGTACGGTTATTCCACCATTCAATCCGGGGCGGCGGCGAGTCGCAAAGGTCCCGTGAGGTGTTCTGACAAATCAGGTCCATGACCGTCGCAGGATTCCAGCTGATGTGTGGAATTGTTGGATACGTTGGATTTCGTGAAGTTGCAGATTTTCTTCTCGAAGGACTGCATCGCCTTGAGTACCGCGGGTATGACAGTGCCGGAATAGCGGTGCTGAAAGATGGCAGCATCGTCACTCGAAAGAAAGCCGGTCGCGTCGGAGAACTGGGCCTGCTTGTCAGTCGGGAACCCGTCAGGGGTACGATTGGGATCGGTCACACTCGATGGGCCACGCATGGGGAACCGACGGATGTAAATTCCCATCCACATACCGGTGGAGACGGTGAAGTCGCCATTGTTCATAACGGTGTCATTGAAAATTATGACTCGCTGCGAAAACAATTGCTGGCTTTAGGGTACGTCTTCAGGTCACAAACAGACACTGAGGTCATTGCTCACCTCATTTCGCACCACCTGGCAGAACAGGTAAAGCTTGGCGAATCACCTGACAACAGCATTACCTGCACCAGGGCCGTTGAAGCGACGATCGAACGACTCAAGGGAACCTATGGCCTGGCTGCCGTCTTTCGGGACTGCCCCGAAACACTGATTGCGGCTCGGTGTGGAAGTCCGCTGGTCATTGGTGTCGGAAAAGGAGAATTCTTTCTCGCCAGTGACGCCAGCCCGCTCGTTGGTTACACCACGGAAGTCGTCTACCTGGCGGATAACGAGATTGCCGTTCTGAAGCCGGAAGGGATGCAGATTGACCATCGCGACACTGGCAACATCCGTCCATCAATCCAGACGCTGGATCAGGTAACCTCTGATATTGAGCTGGGTGACTTTGAACATTACATGCTGAAAGAGATCTACGAACAACCCCAGACCATTGAAAACGCCATGCGTGGTCGGCTCGATCCTGAAGCCGCAACCTCTGTGATGGGGGGCCTGAACCTTTCCGCAAAGGACCTGCGGCGAATCGATCGAATTGTTCTGACCGCCTGTGGAACAAGTTGGCATGCCGGGTTGGTGGGTGAATACCTGCTGGAAGAATTTGCACGAATGCCCACCGAGGTCGAATATGCGAGCGAACTTCGATATCGCAATCCACCAATGTCAGACAGGACGCTGATCTTTGCGATTACACAAAGCGGCGAGACTGCGGATACACTGGCAGCAATGCGTGAATGCAAACGCAAAGGGCACCCGACTCTTGCCATCTGCAATACAGTTGGATCAACAATCGCTCGCGAAGCAGATGGTGGAATTTACCTGCATGCAGGCCCTGAAATTGGCGTGGCATCGACGAAGGCCTTTACGTCACAGGTCACAGTGCTCACCCTGCTGGCGCTGCATTTTGCAAGAATGCGACACATGTCGTACCCCGCGGGCAACAGAATTATTCGTCAACTTCGGGACATGCCTGAAGTGATGCTCCGGACGCTACAGTGCCACTCCAAAGTCAAGGATGTGGCCGAGCGGTACTACCATTTCAACAACTACCTGTATCTGGGACGGTTGTACAATTTTCCGGTTGCCCTGGAAGGCGCTCTGAAGTTGAAGGAGATCAGCTACATCCACGCAGAAGGCTATCCGGCCGCCGAGATGAAGCATGGGCCGATCGCATTAGTTGACGAACAAACCCCCAGCGTGTTCATTGTGCCTCGTGGTGGCATCTACTCCAAGGTCATCAGCAACATGGAAGAGATCAAGGCTCGGCGCGGACCAGTCATTGCAATTGCCTGCGAGGGGGATAAGGACGTTGCCAGAGTTGCTGACGAAGTCATCTACGTTCCGGAGGTTGAAGAATACCTGCAACCACTGGTCTGTGCAGTCCCTTTGCAGTTGCTCAGTTATCACATCGCTTTGCTTCGAGGCTGCAATGTCGACCGCCCCCGCAACCTCGCAAAAAGTGTTACGGTGGAATAAGCCGACTGCTTTGCTGATTCACAGAATCGGAGACCATTCAGGCAGCGTCGCGGCGATTCCGAGCCAGAGTCGTGGGTTCGCGATACGTTCGTACCGCAGAAATCCCTGCGGATGATACGCTACAAGGTTTTTCTACGGAGTTGTTCCTGCTGGATTGCGGCGAACAACGCCAGATAGTCCTTCGGTGGGTTCCTGCGGCTGGAATTGAATGGATCAGAAAAGTGGATTCCCAGCTTTCCCTCTCCGGCGTGCACAATTTCTCCGCGGCAGCACGCCTGAAAATTTTCATGTGGCGTGAGTAATTGAATCGACACGCCAACGGTTATACCAGGCAGGAATCGAGGCACGCCCTGTGGCGGGACTGTCAGAATTCCTGTATGGCTGATATTCAGTACGCGAACCCCAAAGCTCACAGTCTCCGTGCGTATCTGACAGAGAAGCGGAAATCCTTCCTCCAGCTTCACACGGAACGCCGACCGGCGGCTTGAAGCGAGTTGACCAGGTATGTTCATGGCAGCTATTCCGAATCGTGAACCAGTACACCGTTCCCCTGTGACTCAGTCTCGAAACCCTAATACTTAAACTGACCGTCGGAGCGAGTGTTGGTGGTGACTTGCATTTTTTTTGTGACTTTCCTGTCGTCGCCTGGGGAAAGTATGTAGAGCAAATCGCACTAGGGGTGACACTTTATTCAGGAGTGGAGACATGTGTTTTGCCATCCAGACGGCAGTGGACGATTTGAATCGCCCGGACATATGCCATTTGTTATCCCGCCCGTTCGCGCTGCTCGTCAATCGAGCCTCCATCGACCAGCGTGTTCACCGCAGCAGTGATTTGATCCATGCTCGATTTCCCGGGTTTCTCAAGTGGCTGGTGACCCCGCAACATGGCATGTTTGGCCAGCAACAGGCAAACATGGTTGAAACTGATCATGGGGTGGATCTTGTCAACAACCTTCCCATCCTGAGTCTGTATAGCGAGACTCGCAGACTTCTCCCACAGGTTCTGGAAGACATTGACTGCCTGGTTATTGATTTGCAGGACGTTGGTACGCGAGTTTACACCTACATCTGGACGTTAATGTATTGCCTTCAGGATTGCGCGAAGGCGGGGAAATCTGTGGTCATCTTCGATCGACCGAATCCAGTCACAGGCCTCTATTGCGAAGGTCCTTTGCTGGACCCGGCCTTTCGCAGCTTCGTAGGTGAGGCCGCAATCCCGATGCGTCACGGACTGACGATTGCAGAAATGGCCGATTTTCTGAATCGGACTCAGGCCATCGGTGCCGACATTTCTGTCGTGCCGATGACGGGCTGGAAGCGATCGATGTGGTTTGACGACACCGATCGTCACTGGATCCCGCCTTCACCCAATATGCCCACAATTCAAACGGCGACTGTCTATCCGGGTCAGGTGCTGCTGGAAGGAACAAATCTTTCAGAAGGAAGAGGCACGACTTTTCCGTTTGAGGTGGTCGGGGCACCGTACGTCAACGCCGAAAAGCTCGCTCATGACATGAATGCTCTGGCGCTGGAAGGTGTCCGATTTCTTCCCACGTACTTTACCCCTGCGTTTGATAAATGGCGTGACTGTAGTTGTGCTGGTGTTTCCATTCATGTCACAGATCGAAATGTCTTTCAAAGCTACGCCATGACGGTCCACCTGATCGCGACCTGTGCCGGGCTCTGGCCATCTGATTTCAGGTTCAATGACCCACCCTACGAATATGAGACAGTCAAACCGCCGATCGACATCATCAGCGGCAGTGATGAACTTCGCAACGCTATCTCAGAAGGACAAATGGAGCTGGATGCCGTGATCGGACACTATAATTGTCCTGCCGCCCCGAACTGGCATCCGGTACTGGAAGAAGTCTTAATCTATGATGTGCACTGAATAAGCCCGAGCGCAAGAAGAAAGCCCGGGGGGTGGCCCCGGGCTGACGATTGTTTCAGGGAAGTGAAATTTTCAGTCCCAGCTCAAAGAACCAGCGCTTTGATACTCAGTAACGCGAGTCTCAAAGAAGTTTTTCTCTTTTGACAGGTCGATGGTTTCGCTCATCCATGGGAATGGATTTGATGAGCCATACTGAACCGGAAGGCCGATTCGTTCCAGTCTTCGGTCGGCGACATGCTGTACATAGTCCCGGAACAGTTCGGCGTTGAGTCCAAGGACACCACGTGGAAGACAGCCCTGGGCATATTCAATTTCCAGTTCCACTGCCTGACGAATTCGATTGATCATTTCCTGCTGGAACGCTGGTGTCCACAGATCAGGATTCTCTGCCTTGATTCCATTGATCAGGTCCACGCCGAAATTCAGGTGGATCGTTTCGTCACGGAGAATGTACTGGAACTGCTCACCGACACCCTTCATCAGATTGCGTCGATGGAAGGACAACATCATCACGAATCCGCTGTAGAAGAAGATTCCTTCCATGATGACATAGTAGCCAATCAGATTCTTCAGGAACGCCTGACGACCTTCCGGCGAATCCGTTGAGAAATCCGGATCCAGAACTTCCGCCGTGAGTTCCATTTCGAAAGCATCCTTCTTTGCGATGGTCGGATTCTCTCGATACATATTGAAGATCTCGCCTTCATTCAGACCGAGACTTTCAACGATGTAAAGAAACGTATGCGTGTGAACGGCTTCTTCAAACGCCTGTCGAAGAAGATACTGACGGCACTCTGCGTTCGTCACGAATTTGAAAATGGCAAGAACGAGGTTGTTGCCTACCAGCGATTCAGCCGTTGAGAAAAATCCCAGGTTGCGCATGATCACAAGACGTTCGTCGTCTGTCAGCCGGTCCGACTTCCAGACTTCAACGTCCTGGTTCATCGGAACTTCGGTCGGCATCCAGTGATTCGCACAACCATTCAGATAATGTTCCCATGCCCAGCCATACTTAATGGGCATCAATTGATTGACGTCCACCTTTGCACAATTAATGAGACGTTTTTCAGTCGCCTTGACACGACCATCAACGCCAATCAGCAGCTCTTCAGCATCGGGAATAACTGTGGACATAACAGATACCTCATTCCATGAGTAAGATTGGGGGGGATTTCATTGCTCGCAACAATCGCACAATCAATTGCGCTGAGGCGCGCAACTCCGCACGATCTTATTGTCCCGCCGAAGTGGCACCCGTTTAACCGGGTGCCGCATACAACGGCCGGATTCTCAGATTACTGACACGCTTCGCAGTCCGGATTATCCAGACTACATGCCTGCACATTTGTCATATCAGTCGCAGGCACGGCATGAGGGGCAGCGAGGCCGCCTTCCGGACCATCGGGACGAGCCCGATCGTCTTCGCGTGACATCTGAATATCGCTGGATGCACTCTTGTTCTTCATCCAGCGAGGCTGAACACCAAACTTATTGACGTCGACTGTTGACTTTTCAACCTGAGTCGCTGCCAGCGTACGCAGGTAGTAAGTGGTCTTCAGACCTTTTCGCCAGGCAAGAAGGTACATGTCGTGCAACTTGCGCCCGCTGGCTTCCTTCATGTAGAGGTTCAGTGATTGTCCCATGTCAATCCACTTTTGCCGCCGAGCCGCACATTCAATCAGCCACTTCGGCTCCACCTCAAATGCGGTCAGATACCGAGCTTTGATATCCGGTGGAACTCGTTCAATCTCCGTCAGAATGCCGTCATAGTACTTGAGTGACTCAAGCATGTCTGCATCCCACAACCCGCGAGATTTCAGTTCATTCACCAGGGAAGTATTGAGGTGCGTGAACTCGCCGGAGAGATTGCTCTTCACGTACAGATGTTTGTACATCGGCTCAATCGACTGTGACACGCCGATTATCGTCGAAATGGTGGCGGTCGGTGCAATCGCCATGCAATTGCTATTGCGAACACCATTGCGGGCGACTGCCTCGCGTACCGGCGTCCAGTCCATGCGGGAAGCTCGATCGACATCGATCCCGATTCCCCGTTGTTTTTCCAGCATTTCCATGGTGTCGATTGGCAACAGACCACGGTCCCATTTCGAACCTGCGTAGGTCCCATAGACTCCACGCTCGGCAGCCAGTTCACTGGATGCCAGAATCGCAAAGTACGAAATGGCTTCCATGCTGTAGTCTGCGAATTCAACGGCCTGCTGGCTCGCATAGCTGATGTTCATCGCAGCCAATGCGTCCTGGAAGCCCATGAGCCCCAGTCCCACAGGTCGATGCTTCTGGTTTGACTCCCGGGCTTCGTCGGTTGGATAGAAGTTGATATCAACGACATTATCCAGCATCCGCATTGCGGTGCGAACCGTTTCCTCCAGAAGTGGCAGGTCAAGTACCCCGTCCAAGACATGGGCAGGCAGATTCACTGAACCAAGATTACAGACCGCCGTTTCAGCGGCAGAAGTATTCAGCAGGATTTCTGTGCACAGATTACTGCTGTGAACCACTCCGCAGTGATCCTGTGGAGACCTGATATTCGAGGGATCCTTCCAGGTGATCCATGGATGGCCCGTTTCGAACAGGCGAGTCAGCATTTTCCGCCAAAGCTCCATTGCCGGAACTCGTCGGAACATGCGCACCCGTCCTTCATCCGCCATCCGTTCGTATTCGAGGTACCGATCTTCAAACGCCTTGCCGTACAAGTCATGCAGATCCGGCACTTCGTCCGGACTGAACAACGTCCATTCCGCTTCCATCTGGACTCGCTTCATGAACAAGTCGGGGATCCAGTTGGCAGTGTGCATGTCGTGGGTACGACGGCGATCGTCACCTGTGTTCTTACGCAGATCCAGGAACTCTTCAATGTCCAGATGCCACGTTTCAAGGTAACTACAGACAGCGCCTTTTCGTTTTCCACCCTGATTCACTGCTACGGCCGTGTCATTCACGACCTTCAGGAATGGAATCACGCCCTGACTACGACCATTGGTACCCTTGATGTAAGCGTTGGTCGCGCGGATGCTGGTCCAGTCATTGCCCAGCCCGCCAGCCCATTTGCTTAGCTTCGCATTGTCCGAAACACATTTAAAGATGTGCTCCAGATCGTCCTTAACCGTCGACAGATAACAGGAACTCAGCTGAGGATGGTTGGTTGCAGAATTGAACAGCGTCGGCGTTGCTGAAGTGAACCGCATTGTCGACAGGATATTGTAAAACTCGATGGCCCGATCTTCGGGGTTCTCTTCGTTCAGAGACAAACCCATAGCAACCCGCATCCAGAAGTACTGCGGGGTTTCAATGCGACGACCATCGATGTGCAACAGGTATCGGTCGTAAACGGCCTGAAGTCCCGGGTACTTGAACAGCGAATCACGTTGTGGCTGAAGCGCAGCGGCAATCCGAGTCAGATCGAAGCGACGCAGCTCCGGAGTCAGGCGATCAGCGACGATTCCGTCGATGACATAATGTTCAAACTGATTGCGATAGAGTTTGTTGTAGTCTTCAGAATCGGCGGGAGAGCTGCCTAATGCTTCATTGCAGATCACCATCCGCAGCAGACGAGCGGCTACAACATCGTAAGCAGGATCACGTTCGATGCGACAGCGGGCTGCAAGAATCGTTGCCCGATAGATCTCTCCAACGGAAATACCGTCAAAGACGGATTTCATCACTTCCTGAAGCAGATCGCCAGAATCACACTCCGGCAACCCCTGACACGCCAACTCCAGACGACGACGGATGCGATTGCTGTCAAATGGAACCCGGACGCCATCATCCAGCTTGACGAACAGGCGAGGCTTAACGGTTTGATCGTCATCAAGTGACTCACTTGGCTGCAGCGATCGAATCTTCTCATGCTCTGCCCGATAGACGATGTAACGACGCGCCACCCGGTAGTGGCCCCGTTTCATCAGTTCGATCTCCACCATGTCCTGGATGGATTCGACGCTCACTCCGCTATCTGTCGAAGCGTCCGACGAAATGTCGTTCGTTACCTGCTCCGTGATCGTGATGATCTCGGCCTGCAGGTTTGGATCAAGATCGTCTCTGGAAGATCCGGTTTCTGCAGAGAAAGCATTCGTGATCGCTCTGTAAATCAGCTTCGAATCGAACGGGGCCGTGCGGCCATCTCGTTTACGGACAATCCATTCAGCGCGTGCTCGAATCATTCGGCAAATCTCCCCTTCTTCCAGGTGAAAGCCACGCTTCTTGCGCGGTCAACTCCATCAATCAACAGTGAACAGCAAAACCACATTTCAAACTTTTGTTCCGCCTTGATCCTATGCACCAGATCTTCGATTTTTACTCAGACAATCCGCTCTCCGCGCAGCCAACAACTTCGCCATGCGCATAGCGCAGCAGCAACGGAATTGGAAACTGGGAGAGTTCAGTCAGAAGGGATCGACTGACTTAGCCGACAGCAGGTCGGATGTGAAGAAATGAATGCAAGAGAACAAGATCGTCAACCTCCTGTTGAAGGGGGGCGTCCTTACCGACGACCGGCAGAATACTGTCCCCGACTGGACTGTCAACAAACCATTCCGACGCTACACAAACCGTTTCAAGGCTTCACGTTGCGGTCAGTCCGGGTCGTTCATCTGAACTGTTTATTAACAGTCGGGGACCGCAATATAAAGTGTCCTTCCAGACTGTCAACACTAAATGTTGTATGAAAGCAAGATCGGAGCCCAGTCTCATTTCAGCGCAGGAAATCTTGAAATTTTAGGAGAATTCCATTCCTGTCGTTCCGTTGCGAAGCGGAAAAATCCCGTCCGTCGGGCAACCGCTGACCACTCTCAATACTTTCCAGACAACTCGTTCACTCTGACTTGAAACGGCCTGCTTCGCGCGTCAGAAGCGTACTCTGCCCGGCAGAGCATTCCCCCCCGGGATCAGGCTCCGGCATTTTCTGGCAGGCCGGTTCATTTGCGGTGCCAGTAATGCCTCCTACAATTCGGTCCCAACCCGTCTGAGGAAGTGAATGTTAGTCCCTGTCGGGACCGGCCGGCCGGCGTTGCCGCGTTTCGGTCCCGGGCCGCTTTGCAGTGGCCAATCCATTCGAATCTCCTGTCTGAAGTTATCAAAATGCTGGATCGCCGCGAACTGTTTCCCAACGTTATTGAACTCAACTATCAGGCGCGCCGACGATTCGGTTGCTGCGTGTATCTGGTCTACTCCGGAAGCGACTGGATGCTGTTTGACATTGGATACGAAGATACAGTCGATGAGTTGATTCATCTGATTCGCCAGATGGATTTTCCACTCGCGAATTGTCGCTATCTGGTTGCGACTCACGCAGATGCCGACCACGTCCAGGGATTTCATCGCGCCAAGGAATTGCTGCCAGGCTCTCAACTCGTTGCCCATCCCGAAGCAAAACGCATTCTCGAATCCGGCGATCGTATCGCCTCATTCGCCGAGATTCCTGCTCAGGAGATATCAATCTCCATGCCTCCCTTTCACGTTGACCGTGAAGTTAGTGAGGGCGACACGCTCGAGTTGAATGGTATTCAACTGGATGTCTGGGATACGCCCGGACATGCAGTCGGGCAGCTCGCTTTCCGTTTTGGGAATCTGCTGCTGTCGGGTGACAATATTTTCAGAGATGGATGCGTGGGAAGCATCGACGCGCACCATGGTTCTGACATTCCGGCATTCATTGAATCGTTGAAGCGAATCCAGGCAAGCGATGTGGACTGGTTGCTGCCCAGCCATGGTCCTGCTTTCCGAAATGACAAAGCCCTGCTTCAGTCGGCGATCGACCGTCTCGACGGCTATCAGCACATGGCGGACTTTGGAACGTGTGCTGTTGACTGGCCTCTGCTGGATGAATGGGAAGATGAACTTGCCAGAGGAGTGGCCCCGGAATGATGGGGTCCGTTGGAGCGATGATCCCTTACGACGGCTCTTCTGCAAAACAGTCACCGATGCAAAACAGTCACCGATGCAAAACAGGCACCGATGCAGAACAGTCACCTGTCGGAGAGTGGCGGCAGGAAGCGATAACATGGCTTCAGAA
>JAGQQE010000081.1 GCA_020426345.1 Planctomycetaceae bacterium | reverse complement strand
CGTCGATGGCATCGAAACAAAATCATCCCGGAGATGTGCTGTCTTGAATCATCGTGTTGAAACTGCCACTGGACAATTACAGCAGGTGACTCGTCGTTACCTGTTTCAGAATTCCGCGCTGGGGCTTGGAGCGGCAGCTTTGAGCTCGCTGTTAAATGAGTCAGCGTCGGCCGGGGCGGAATCATATTCACGTGACCCGATGGCTGCCCGGCCATCGCATCATACTCCGAAAGCCAGGGCTGTCATTTTTCTGTTTATGGCTGGTGGGCCGAGTCAACTGGACTTGTTCACGCACAAACCTTTGTTGCAGAAACACCATGGAGAGTCGCCACCTGCTGAGTTCATGGAAGGCAAACGATTTGCGTTTCTCAAGGGAACAGAAAAGTTGCTGGGCAGTTCCCAGCGATTTGCGAGATGGGGTGAATGTGGTCAGGAGCTGAGTCACCTGTTGCCTCATCATCGTCAAATTGCGGATGAGGTCTGCTGGATCAACGGCATGAAGACCGATGTCTTCAATCATGGTCCGGCGAAGCTGTTTGTTAACACCGGATCGCCTCAACCAGGTCGACCGGGCATGGGGGCCTGGGTGACATACGGCATCGGAAGCGAATCCAGCGACTTGCCCGGTTTTGTCGTGCTGCAGTCAGGTCCTCGAGGGCCTCGCGCGGGAAGTTCGCTCTGGTCGAGCGGATTTCTGCCGACAACGCACCAGGGCGTACCATTTCGGAGTGGACCGGAGCCGATTCTGAATCTGAAGAGCCCTGAGGGGCAGGGGAGAACGCAGGAACGGCACTTCGTCGATGTCGTGGGCGATTTGAATCGCATGAAGGCAGATGTGGTCGGTGATCCGGAGATTCAGACACGCATTGCTGCCTATGAGATGGCCTACCGCATGCAGTCCAGCGCGCCGGACCTGATGGACCTGGGACAGGAACCGCAACACATTCTTGACCTGTACGGAGCGACTCCCGGCAAGTCGTCTTATGCAAACAACTGCCTGTTGGCTCGTCGTATGATTCAGCGTGGTGTCCGTTTTGTTCAGCTCTATCACACCAACTGGGATCACCACGGAGGGCCAACGGAAAACCTGGAGAATCATCTTCCCGCTGTTTGCCGGGAAGTGGATCAGGCATCGGCAGCCCTGGTTCAGGATCTGAAGCAGCAAGGTTTGCTGGACGACACCATCGTGGTTTGGGGTGGAGAATTTGGTCGCACCCCGATGGGAGAAATTCGCCAGACGACCGGTCGCGATCACCACATTGATGCTTATACGATGTGGATAGCCGGAGGCGGATTCAAATCGGGGATCATCCATGGTGCGACGGATGAGCTTGGGCTGAGTGTGACTGAGAATGCAGTTCACGTTCATGATCTGCAGGCAACAATTCTGCATCAACTGGGGCTGGATCACGAGCGTCTCACCTACAGGTTTCAGGGCCGGGATTTCCGTCTGACGGATGTTCACGGTCGTGTGGTAGACGACATCATTGCTTAACTCAGCTGTCCGTTGAAAACCGGGACAGGTACGCTGGCCGACTGAAAGCCATCATGTTTTCAGGTCTCCTGCTCGAGCCAGTCCCGTTCTTTAACAGGTTGTTAGGAGAGATGCGTGCAGACACGCTGTGGGCTGCGGTGAAGGACCCAAAATTCCGCTCCCGTCCGACTTACCGTGTGAACGCACGGGGTGTCTGTTCCTTGCGCATGTGGGTCGATCTCAAGAGTGTTAACTGGGGTGTGTTAACCTGGGGCAATCCGTTCAGTAACCGGGGATCGAACCAAAACAATATCCTCTGTGCGAATCCTGAAATCCGGGCCCCCGGAATTGGTTCCAACATGTCTGTGCGCTGTTATTCTTTGCAGATGCCCAGCGGAAGGTTTCTGGTCTGATGCTGTGCTTGTTGTAATGCCCGGGCGGGCAAAGCATTGAATTTGCACCATTGACGATCACAACACGTTGCTTCACAGACCGGCTTTGAGTTTTGGGTTTGCTGGAGGGCTATCAGTTGCCAAACTCGTCAATAATCGCTGTCTTCACTTGTGATGTCTGCGGGCGATTTACTTCGTTCAATTCAAACATTTGCAGAATACTCGGGCGGACACCGGCTTTGCAGGAATCGGTTCCGGAGTTCCTTAATGCGTGTCACATTCAGCTGCTGGACGGGACACCAATGTCTGTCGAACAGTGTCCGGTCTTGTCCGCAATCAGGACTGGCGAAGAGCATTCCTCAGAACTCACTGTGCGTCGTGATGGTCAGGAGCCGTTGACTATACTTGCGACGGCTTCTCCCGTGTTTGGGCCCGGTGGCGAAATCAGCGGAGCCACTGCGGTTCTGGTCGATATCACGCAGCGGGAGAAGGATCGCAGTTCACTCGCGCTGTTCCGAACCCTGATTGACAATATTCCCGATTGCATTGAAGTCATCGATCCGGAGACAGGCGGGTTTCTGGATGTCAATGAGTTTTCGTGCAAACTGCATGGCTATACGCGGGAGGAGTTTCTGGGGCTTTGTGTGACGGATATTGATTCGAGTCTGTCGCCATCGTCATGGAATCAGTTTCGGGATGAGTTAAAGAAATCGGGACGAATGGTTTGCCATGCCGAGCATCGCTGCCGGGATGGTTCGGTGTTTCCTGTTGAAGTGAATGCAGCCTTCATTCATCTCGACAGGGATTATTTTCTGGCCGTTGTCCGAGACATGTCAGATCAGCGAGCTGTGCGAAGTTTACTGCGGGAGAGTGAGCAGAAATGGCGGGCGATTGCCACGACGATGCCGCATGCCCTTTACATCTTCGACATTCCGTCGGCAAAGAATGTTTATATGAATCGGGAGGTGTGGTCGGATCTTGGTTACACCGCAGCAGACTTTCCTGAGGGAGGCCGCGATATCCTCAGCAAGCTTCTGCATCCGGAAGACCTTGCTCGCGTTCCTGAGTTGCTGTCTCGATGGGACAACGTTTGCGATGGCGAGATTCTTGAGACCGAATATCGAATGCGTCATGCCTCTGGCGAGTGGCATTGGTTTTTGGGGCGAGACACCGTATTCCATCGAGACGACAACGGTCGCGTCGTTCAGGTGATCGGCACAGCTCAGGATGTGACCGAGTGGAAGAGGGCAGAGCAGACACTGCGTGAAAACGAAACACGTCTTCGGCTTTCCATTCAGTCTGCGAATATCGGATCCTGGGAATGGGATATTCAATGCAACGAGGTTCGGTTTTCTCCGGAATGGAAGCAACAGCTTGGTTATCAGGATGATGAACTGGCCGATGACTACATGGAATGGGAAGGAAGACTGCACCCGCAGGATCGCGAACGTGTTCTCAAAGCACTGCAGGACTATTTCATTCACAAGGAGGCGGATTACGCAATCGAATTTCGCCTGCGGCACAGAGACGGTTCCTATCGATGGATCTATACGCGAGGAACGGCGCGATGGGATAAAAATGGCCAGCCCGTACGAATGATGGGATGTCATGTCGACATTACGGAAAGACGCCGGGCGGAAGATACCATCCACCAGTTTGTGGAGGTACTGGCTCATACAACTGGTCAGGAATTCTTTACGGTGCTGGTTCAGAATCTGAGCAAAATCTGTCAGGTGGAGTATGCCTTCGCTGCATCCGTGGATGCTTCCAGTCCGGACGAAATTCAGACAATTGCAGCCGCAAGAAACGGCAATTCCATTGCCAATGTCCGTTACAGGATGCATGGCACACCCTGCGAACATGTTGTGCGCCGTTCCTTATGCTACTTCCCAAGCCATGTTCAGGAACGATTTCCGGAAGACCAGATGCTTGCGAAGCTGGGAGCGGAAAGCTACATGGGCATCCCCTTGTGGGCCAGCGATGGTCAGCCGCTCGGGCTGCTCGTGCTGCTCCATACCGGACCAATGAATGATGCTGAACTAACCCGAGCCACTCTGCAGATTGTCGCCGTTCGGTGCGGTGCAGAACTGGAGCGCAAACGAGCAGAAGAATTACTTCGCAAGAGTGAAGAGCGATTACTGTCCGTCGTGCGAAATACACCCAACGTCGCCATTCAGTGGTATGATTCAGATGGTCAAGTCCGACTCTGGAATGAAGCTTCTGAAACCCTGTATGGCTACCATTCTGCCGAAGTTGTTGGTCGGAGGCTCGCCGAGCTTGACCCACCGCCGAAGGATCCGACGACCCTGGGTCTTGCGTTTGAAGAGCTTCGCAATGCGAACGGTGCCGCAGCTCCGAGTGAGTACAGTTTTCAGCAGCGCGATGGAAGAAAGGGAACCTGCCTATCAAGTATCTTCAGGATCCCGGGCGACGAAGACAACGATCTGTTTGTTTGTATGGACGTGGACATCACGGAAAGAAAACAGGCGGAAGAGGAGCGTCGGCACCTGGAAAAACAGCTTCTGCATGCTCAGAAACTTGAAAGCCTTGGTGTCCTTGCCGGAGGGATCGCCCATGATTTCAATAACCTGCTGACTTCAATGATGGGTTATGCCAGTCTGGCGCAGGCTGATGTCGAAGCGGAATCGAGTGTCAGCGACATGTTGCGGGAAATTGAAAAGGCTGCTCAACGCGCAGCCCAGTTGACACAGCAACTGCTTGCGTATGCAGGGAAGGGCCGATTTGTTGTTGAGCCTGTTCGACTGGATGCGGTCGTTGAAGATCTGGCACGATTGCTGGCCACAGTTATCTCACGAAAGGCAGCAGTAACGCTGGATCTTCAGCCAACCGTGATCCATGGTGATGCGTCGCAGATTCAACAGGTTGTTATGAACTTAATTACCAATGCCTCAGATGCACTCGGTGGCGAAAACGGCCGAATTCGTATTCGAACCGGAGTCCGTCATGTTGAATCCGAACAATTGACCTCTCTGGTTTGTCCGGATCCTCTGCCAACCGGAGATTACGCTTTTCTTGAGGTGGAAGATACGGGCACCGGAATGACGGCTGAAACCGTCGCAAGGATCTTCGACCCATTCTTTACGACTAAATTCGCAGGACGTGGTCTGGGACTCGCTGCCGTTCTTGGAATTGTTCGAAGTCATAAAGGTACAATTCACGTCGATTCACGATCCGGAACCGGAACGCGTTTTGAAGTGCTGTTCCCGGCAAGTTCCGTGGCAGTGATGCCCAAAGTGGGTTCAAAACCTGCATCCGGATATGAAAAAGGTCAGGGGGAGATTCTGTTGATTGAAGACGACCCCAACGTGCGACTGTTTACGAAGCACACACTGGAAAAGGCTGGCTTTACTGTTCGTATTGCCGTCGATGGTCGGGAAGGCGTCGATGAATTTCGGCATCACAGAGATCAGATCGTTGTCGTTCTGCTGGACCTGACAATGCCGAAGAAAGATGGGACAGAAGTCCTTCGAGAGATTCGCGAACTGAGTCCGAAAGTGCCTATCCTTGTGATGAGTGGCTTCAGCGAACAGGATGTCCTGTCCCGATGCACGCGACTTGGTGCAACCGGATTTCTTCAGAAACCATTCCTGCCTCGACGATTGCTGACGGAAGTCAACGGAATGCTCGAAACCGCCCACCGAGTGCCTGCTTAGCAGTCCTCATGAGGCGGGCCTGGCTGTCCGTTGAAAGACCGGGACAGGCACGACTCCACGACTGGAAACCATCGTGTTTTAAGGTCTCCTGCTCGAGCTTAAACAAGTTCGGGCAGGGGAGTCGTGTGATCCAGTAAATACTGAGGTCGTCCGGTGAGGTCGGTGAGTTTCGTCGTGTCCGGATTGATTCCCAGATGGCGATAGAGCGCGGCAAGTACTTCTCCGAAGTGTACCGGTCGATCAGCAATCTCAGCTCCAAGTCGATCTGTGGCGCCGATGACCTGTCCTGTTCGAAATCCTCCGCCTGCCAGTAGTCCTCCGCCAACTTGTGGCCAGTGATCGCGTCCGGCATCCTTGTTGATTCTGGGTGTTCGGCCAAATTCGCCCCATGCGATGACAGCAACATCATCGGACAGTCCTCTCTGATGAAGATCTTCGATGAGCGCAGAAAGCCCCTGGTCAAATTGCGGAAGGTGGGTGTTCTTCATTCCATCAAAATTGTTGCTGTGAAAATCCCAACGTCCGAAATTCAAAGTGACAACGCGACATCCAGCTTCGACAAGACGCCGCGCCATCAGGAAGTGTTCCAGATTGCGTGGTGCTCCATCTCCGAATCGATTCGCGTCTCCCTTGCCGTATCGTTCTCGAACAGAATCCGGTTCTTTCGAAATATCCAGGGCTTCCGCCAGCGCGCTGCTTGTGAGAATGTTGAATGCCTGCTGGCTGATAGCGTCCATGCCGTCCAGAGTTCCGCTTGCATCGATATCTCGACGAAGCTGGTCGATCCCCGTCAACAGAGCACGACGGTTGCTAAGCCGATCGGCAGAGATGCCATGCAGCTTCATGTCTTCTGCTGCAGGACCGGACGGTCGAAACGCAGAATGAGCCACACCGAGAAATCCCGGATGTCCTGGCGAGCCGTATGGTGGGTGTCCTGCATCCGGGGCGAGTCCAACGAATGGGGGAACCGCCTGATTAACCGGTCCAAGGACTCGAGAGGTGACCGAACCCATGGAAGGCCATCCGCCGGGCGGCTGATTGCGCGTTGTTCGACCGGTGTAGCAGATAAATGAATCGTGAGCACCATCCGGAGAACCGTACACGCTTCGCAGCGGAACACATTTGTCCATGATGGCAGCCAATCGAGGCATGTGTTCGCAAATCTCGATGCCATCGACGCTGGTTGGAATGGGTCGAAACTCTCCGCGAATCTCGGAAGGAGCAGACATTTTCAGGTCGTACATATCCTGATGCCCGGGTGCTCCGCACATGTAGATCATGATGACGGATTTATGGCGCCGCACTCCGGCGGCCTGATCTGCTCTCAGAACGTCGGCAAGAGACAGGCCACCAAGAGTGAGCGTACCGATTCGCAGCACGTCTCGTCGGGTGATTCCGTCGCATAACTTGCTTCCGTGGCCGTAGAGTGAGAACATTGATGTCTCCTGTATGTAAGCCGCTGAAGGCCCTGCTCCGGGGTAAGGCCGGACAGGGCTGGTGTTTGTGGCTGATGGCAAAGGTGGGTTTTGGCTGCCGGGATCGTGGTGGGCTGTCCAATTATCGGTTATGGATGACTGACTTGCTACGCTGTTTCCCTGATTTCCAGGGTAAGGCTGTTGAATTGAGCGGAATCGAACATGTCCTCTCGAAAGCTCCCGTGGTACCGGAAATTAGCCTTCATCTCGATGACATTGACGCTGGTCTGGGGCATCATCGAGCTGATTTCACTTGGCGGGCTGCATGTATGTCGGGGGGAATTCACATTTGCCGGACTCCGGGAGGAGCAGCGCATTCTGGCGAAAGGGGCTCGCCTCGTTTCGAGTGGCGAAGAAGTCATTCATCCCTATCTGGGCTGGATCAAGAATCCGGATCTGGCTGAGCCGGAGCAGATAAATGGGAGAGAAATTCGCGTCAATGCCCTGGGCTTCCGGGACGATGGAGAGACGATCTATCAGCGAAACCGAAGAGAATTTCTGCTTGGAATCGCCGGCGGGTCTGTTGCGAGCAACATGTCATGGGATGCGGAGGATTTGATTCTGGAACTTCTTTCCGGGCACTCGGCAATTCAGGGACGCTCTATTCGAATCATTCGAATGGCGACGCCCGGGTATAAGCAACCCCAGCAACTCCAGTTGCTCACGTATCTGCTGGCACTGGGAGGCGAATTCGATGCTGTGATTAATCTGGATGGCTTCAACGAAGCGACTCTCGCGGTGCAGGAGAACGCAAAGAATGAAACAGCAATCGCGTATCCACGAGGATGGCATACGCGCACGATTACGATGTTCGATCCGAAGGATTCAAAGGATGCATTTGCCCTGCTGGAGATCAAGGCCACTCGACAACGAATGGCTCAGACGATCCTGCAGCCACCATGGTGCTGGTCTCCGGCCTGCAATCTCTTCTGGTTGTTTCGTGAACAGCAGAACATCGAGCGGTTGACGGACCTGGGGGTCAGGCTCTTTAGCCAGCAGCGAACAGGGTTTGGTAATCATGGCCCACTGGAAACGTTTACCAGTGAAGAAGACATGGCGGACAAGGCTGCCGAACTCTGGTTTCGAAGTTCATTGCAGATGCAGCGACTTTGTGCGGCTAATGGCATCATCTACCTGCATGCATTGCAGCCGGATCAGTACGTTCAGGGTTCAAAACCACTCACGGAAGCAGAACTCAGTGAGGCATATGCAGAAGATGCAGGTACGCTTTCTGTTGTGCGGCTCACCTATCCGAGGTTGATGCAGCTGGGCCGGATGCTGACCGAAGAGGGTGTCGCATTTTCTGATCAGACAATGGTCTTTAAAGAAGTGAATGAAACACTCTACATCGATCCGTGGTGTCATGTGAACAAGCGCGGAAGTGAGATTCTTGCGACTTCGGTGCTCAAAGACCTGATGCATTTACTTGAAGTTGAACGCGGCAAGACTTCGGAATGAAGTCCGGGCATTCTGTCTTTCATGATTTTGCGGAACAGGACAGGCGTCTTGCCGGCGCGAAAATAATTTGTGAGTCATGCAGAATCGTGCTCTGTTCGACAGCAAGTTTGGCGGGAGTCGTGCGATGTCCCTGCTGGATCTTCCCCATTAATCTGCACCGGACTGTCGAATCGATGCTTTTCACCCGGAAACAACCAGACGTCTCATCTTCTGATCCGCAGGAAGAACTGCTTGAATTACTTCGACAGGAGCATTCGCATCTGCGCGAAGGTCTCTCCAATATTCAGACGAATCTCGCAGAGTCGGTTTCATTCAATTCGACGAATATCGAGATCTGCCAGCAGATTGAAGCAAACTGCGAACAACTGGCGGACGAGGCCGACGGTATTTGCCAGGAAACAGATAACTTCAGCGACGCCGTATCAAGCATGTGTCGTCTGGTTGAACACACAGATCACCAGCTGGCTGGAATTCGCAAGTTTGTCACGATGATTGAGACCGTTGCGAAACAAACAAATCTGCTGGCACTGAACGCTACGATCGAAGCTGCAAGAGCAGGAGAGGCCGGGAAAGGATTTGCCGTTGTTGCCGGTGAGGTGAAATCACTTTCCAATCAGACACAGGATGCTGTGGCGAGCATTGGGCGTTCGATTGAACAGATTCTGGAGAATTCCAGGTGTGTGGCCGAGCGGATGCGCAATCTGGATGAACGGAGTGGTCAAATCAGGCAAACCGTCTCCGCCTTCAGCGAAAGAATTCATCACACGAACGATCAGAATGTTAAGGCGACGCAGAGGGTGACGGCCGCGAATGATCGCATCTTCATGAGCCTTGCGAAGCTGGATCACATCATCTGGAAGGTCAATACCTATCTGAGTGTTCTGAACAGACGCCCCGAGTTCACATTCGTGGACTACCACAATTGCCGACTTGGAAAGTGGTATTACGATGGGGATGGTCGCACATCGTTTTCGACGATGCCTTCATTTCGTGGTCTCGAAGTGCCGCATTCACAGGTGCACGAAGCCACACGCCGTATTTTCAATTTGATGGAAAACGATGTGAAGGATTTCGGTCCACTGGAAGCGTCGCTGGAGGCGATGGAAGCAGCCAGCAACGGCGTTTTCGACTGTCTGGACCGCATGCTTTCGGAAAAAACAATGTCTGAATGATGACTGCGATTCAGATTGAGGACTGCGACTCAGAACAATTGTGTGCCTCAGCGTGCAAACTCCACCAGGGTGTGGTCTTCACCATCGAGTTCTTCCTCAATAATTGCCGCGATGCGGTTCCAGTCACCACCCGCAAGGCCGGCTCCGATTTTGGGATACCCGATTCGTTTGCCGCCAAAGTTTTTTCGCACGGTGGCCAAGACTGATCTGAGGGCCTGGTAATTCACGTTTGTGCCTCTTCCTCGCCATTGCAGCTGGATGTAGCCGTTGACAATAATGATTTCGCGGGCGTTCCGTTCGGTTCTGGCATACGAAATGGAGCCAAGCTTTTCTTCGGCCCCTTTCTCGGTTTGACAATCGGCTTCGTAGGCTTCCGGAAAAACGGCTTTCACTGCCTTTGCGATCCCGGCTCCCATTGCACATTGACAATTGCACCCGTGCAGAATGACGTCAAAGGTTCCTTCGACCGCCAATTTTAACAGGTCTCCCCGTATCGTTTTCATCGTCCTGTTCCGACTGATCGAACCGTGGATGACAGGAAATGGAGTTGGATTTGTCCGGATGACTCGTCAGGCACGTCAGACTGGTTGAATCTGTATCGCGCCATCGGTAGCCTCGCCTTCAAAGTAACGGGTGGTATCTGTTCTTCGGTGTAGATGGTCCTTCCGCGGCGGGGCACTCCCCCGAAGAGAAGTGCAGCGAACCGTTTCAAGAGGGAATATAACAAACCGTGTCGAAAATCAGTAATAATCCGCCGGAGTTCGCCACCATCGCAGGAGACGCTGGAATGCCCATTATCGATTGTTTTCATGTTCGCCTGACGGCAATCTTCGTTTCGCTTTTCATGTTTTTCTGCTGTGGCTCCGTTTCAGCGCAAGGCGATCCCGAAACCGTCCTTCAGCAACGCGGATTGCGCAAGAGCAGTGCGGGCTGGATTCTGGAGGAAGAGTCTGAGCTGACAAAGCTGATGTCTCAGTCATCCAGACTCAAACGCCAGGTATCTGATGCCGGGCGTGTCCTGACTCAGGCCGAACGACAGGCACTGGCAAAGAAAACGGCTTTGACCCAAATGAATGTCCAGCATGTCCAGCTGAACGCACAGCTGGCCAACGCGCGGACCGTTGCAGAGAATAATCGCATAGTTGGCTTGTTGAACGCGCTCGGTGGACAAATCAATCTGGCGTCTCAGGACCAGACCGCTGAGAACAATCTGAAAGCCGCCAGGTCGAAAGCCGGAGAAGTTCGAGAATTATATGCGCAGCACATCATTGATATGCGAACCAGGTTTGATGTCGTAAAGGATCGATACACCGTGCTGGCTGCTGATAACGTTGTTCGGCAGGCGATTAATGATTTCAATCAGTCGAGTGACAAAAAACTGGAACTCGGTCCGTCCAGAAGTCTCGCAAGTTTTGAGCGTTCGCTGGTGAAGCTCGAAGAGACGGTTTTATCAGAAGACATTCAGGGACAGCAGGGGCAGGGGAGTCTGCTTTACGTGGCAGCGGTCATTAACGGGAAGGAGCCAATTGACATTGCCGTTGATACCGGAGCAAGTGTTGTTGTGTTGTCATGGGAGCTTGCAGAAAAGCTGGACCTGAAACCCGGGCCAGATGCGCAACGGGTTTCGTTTGTGGTTGCGGACGGTCGGCAGATTGAAGGTCGAATGGTCAGTGCAAAAACTGTTCGCGTTGGCAGGTTCACGGTTGAAGATGTCGAGTGTGCTGTGTTTGGCCCGGAAAATACGAACGTCGTGCCGTTGCTCGGCCAGAGTTTTCTGGAGCACTTCATCTACAGGATTGATTCGGGTAAGGGTATCATTTCCATGACTCGTGTCGAAGATGAATCCGCGTCGAAGAGCAAGAGTCGAGGTCGAGAGGAAGACTAGTTGCACAGCATCTTTGCTTGAAAGAATCCGTTGGTCTGTGGATGGACGTCGACTCGATTCTTATGGTCTCCCGAAGTGTTGGCCGGATGTTTCATCCCATACACGTGCCGAAGTTTTGAATGAACGGCCAGGCAGGCGTGACGCGTTTCAGTGAGGTGTCAGGGCAAAATGATGCGATTGGGAATGATAGGGCTGGATACTTCGCATGTTCCCGCCTTCGCGCGACTGTTAACGGCTTCCGATCGTCCGTCTCCATTGGATCGTGTTCAGCTGGTTGCGGCAGTTGCCGGCGGCAGCCCCGGTTTTCCAATGAGCCGGGATCGTGTGGAGGGCTACACGGCGGAAGTCGCCGCAATGGGAGTCACCATCGTTCCGAACCTGCGCGACCTGCTGGAATGCTGTGATGGCATCATGATTCAAAGCGTCGATGGGCGGCAGCATCTTGAGCAGGCCGCACCCGTGTTCGGTGCCGGAAAACCTGTTTTTATCGACAAGCCTCTGGCTGCCTCACTGACAGACGTCCTGGCGATTGCTGAACTCGGAAAGTCGACAGGCGTGCCGTGGTTTACGGCCTCATCCATGCGGTACTCCCCGGGGTACCCGGAATTGAGGCAGGATTTGTCAATTGGCCAGATTGTTGGCTGCGATACATTCGGACCATCCAGAATGATGCCCGGGCACCCGGATCTTTTCTGGTACGGAGTTCATGGAGTGGATTTGTTGTATTCATTTCTTGGTACGGGCTGTCAGCAGGTTTGGGCGGTGCAGACTCCATTTACTGAATTGGTTATGGGTCGGTGGCAGGATGGTAGAATCGGTACGTTCCGCGGAATTCGTGAGGAAACAGGCTGTTCCGGGTGGGGGGCCGCGGTGTTTGGAACAACCGGTAATCGCCATGTGACAAATTCGTACGATTATTCCGCACTGGTGAATCAGATTGTTCATTTCTTCCTGTCTGGCCGATCTCCCGTTTCAGACGCCGAAATGGTTGAGGTCTTTGCTTTTCTTAGTGCTGCAGAAGCAAGTCGAAACTGCGACGGCAAGCCGGTAAATCTTTCGCAGGTGATTGACGGTGCCAGGCA
The DNA here is from genome assembly GCA_020426345.1 of Planctomycetaceae bacterium. GTDB lineage: Bacteria > Planctomycetota > Planctomycetia > Planctomycetales > Planctomycetaceae > F1-80-MAGs062. The sequence continues at coordinate 7,629 of JAGQQE010000081.1, read as the reverse complement.
AGGGGGCTAAACAGTCCCCTTCAGCCGTGCGTTTTCGTTGCCGAATGGTTTGTCAGCGATTTTCCGGCTTGTCAGCGCCATCCCTGTTGCCCATCATTGCGGCGTTTTGAAAACACAGAAATCATCATCTGAAATTTTTGACATATGATTTGCGTAAGTCTCGGACGCACTCGACATTCTTCGGTGCGCAGCGAACATGAGCACCTGGCAGAACTTGGCGCTGAACTGGTTGAACTTCGACTGGACTTCATGCGACGGAAGCCGGATGTCGGGCTACTGCTGAAAGACCGCCCCACACCCGTCGTTGTTACGATTCGACGGCGTGAAGATCGCGGACGCTGGTTTGGTACAGAAGAACAAAGACTGGCGATTCTTCGGGAAGCCATTATCGCAGGAGCTGAGTACGTCGACCTGGAAGACGACGTTGCCGCTGAGATTCCTCGATTCGGATCCACAAAACGTATCGTGAGTCATCACAACTTCGACGAAACACCGATGGAGTTGTTTGATATTCACAAACGCATGGCGAAGTGCGATCCGGACGTGATCAAAATTGTCACGATGGCGAATTCGCCTTCCGACAACGTTCGTATGCTGGAACTTGTTCAGTCTGCGACGATCCCGACAGTGGGATTTTGTATGGGTGAATTTGGCACCATCAGCCGTATTCTGTGCGGGCGTTTTGGTTCTCCGTTCACCTATGCTGCATTTAGTCGCGAACGTGAAATGGCGCCGGGGCAACTGACCTTCGCAGAAACACGCAATCTTTATCGCTTCAATAAAATCACCAAAGATACTCAGATTTTCGGCGTCATTGGTGACCCTATCGCCCACAGCAAGAGCCCGTTGATCCATAATGCGGCTTTCAGAAAGCTGCGTCTGGATGCCGTCTACCTGCCGTTGCGCGTTCCTGCAGATCAGTTGCTGATGACACTGGAAGAGTATCGTCGCCTCGGATTATGTGGTTACAGTGTCACTATTCCGCACAAGGAAGCAGTGCTGGAGTTCTGCGACAGTCTGGATGAACAGACCGACGAAATTGGCGCGGCGAATACTTTGTATCTGGAAGGTGACGAATGGGTTGCCACGAATACAGATGCCGATGCAGCCCTGCAGGCGATCAGGATGGGCTTGCAGCGGTCTCCCGCCAAAACCACGGATCTGGCCGGGCGCAGGGTGATGATCCTTGGAGCAGGCGGCGTTGCTCGCGCGATTGCTCACGTGCTGGTGCGCGAAGGCGCTGCTGTGACGATTACAAACCGTTCGAGAGAGCGAGGAAAGCAGCTGTCGGTTGAGCTTCAGTGCCAGTTTGTGTCCTGGGAAAATCGTGGTGTTGAAGCGTGCGAGATCCTGGTGAATTGCACATCGGTCGGCATGTACCCAAAGATGAATGAAACACCGTACCAGGCAAACTGGCTTCATGAATCGATGCTGGTTTTTGACACCGTTTACACTCCTGAAAAGACCCTGCTTCTGAAGCAATCCATGGAACGTGGCTGCACGATCGTCAGCGGTATTGAGATGTTCATTCGGCAGGCTGCCATGCAGTTTGAGTTATTCTCGGATGAGACGGCTCCTACGGAGTTCATGGGAGAAACTCTGCGTCGAATCATGTCTGCAGCACGCGTGGCCTCTTCCGTGGTATCGAGTTCAGAATCAGAAACGGATGATGAGGACGATGAGGAAACGTCGGATCAGGATGACACATGATTATCACCCTGATTGGATATCGAGGCTGTGGCAAATCGAGTGTCGCCCCATTGCTGGCTGATGCGCTGCAATGCGAATGGGTCGATAGCGACGCTGTCATCGAAGAACGTGCGGGCTGTTCCATCCGGCAGATCTTTGAATCGGAGGGTGAAACGGGATTTCGCCTGCGCGAAACAGAGACACTGCAGGCTCTGACAGCGGCCGATCGTGCATCAACCAGTGGCTGCTTCGTCATTGCGGCAGGAGGCGGCGCGATTCTGGCAGAACGAAATCGTGAGTTGATGAAGAATGCCGGACCGGTAGTCTGGCTGGACGCGCCGGATGCCACACTCGCTGCGCGAATTGCCGGTGACATCAATACCGCCAGTCGTCGCCCGAGTCTCACCGGACAATCGGTGACAGACGAAGTGACTGCGGTCATGTCGATTCGACGTCCGATTTATCTGCAGACAGCAACCATCACTGTGGATGCAGATGCGAATTCACCCGATGAAGTTTGTCGCCTGATTCTGTCAAAGCTGAATCGCGGCAACGGGGCGCAGGAGGTACGGTCGTGAATTTGTTCGATCTGCCTCGCCCGTTTGTCTACGGATGTATTTTTGTTCTGGGTTGCTGCTTCGGTAGCTTTCTGAACGTCTGTATTCACCGGTTTCCTTCCAGGTACAAGCTCTGGGACCAGCTAAAGGCGCTGAACAGTTCTCGTTCCGGCTGTCCGAAATGCGGGGCTGCAATTCAATGGCGCGACAATATTCCACTGCTCGGCTGGCTGATGCTTGCGGGAAAGTGCCGCAATTGTCGTCGCCCGATTTCGTTTCGCTATCCCTTTGTGGAATTGCTGACCGGGTTATTGTTCGTGTTGATGTACTGGATTGAAATGCCACCCGATCGATATGTTTCGATCCAGCAGGCCGGCCTCTACACGGTACTGGGACCGCAGAACATCACGGATCATCTTTCTCCGGACGTCTGGCTGCATCTGCGCTACTCGCTGCACATGATGATGATTTGCTGTCTGATTGTGGCCACCTTCATCGACTTCGAACTCAGAATCATCCCGGAAGCGTGTACAGATCCCTGGATTGTCGTGGCCATCCTTGCATCGACGGCTGTGGGTCAGTGCTTTATTGTTCCGTTGTGGTTTCAGGACCTGAGCGTAGCCAATATTCTGCGGGAAGAACTTCCATCCGTCTTAAAACCATTGATGTTTTACTGGGACGCCGTGGAGTTCGCGCAACGCCATCCGCACCTTCATGGTTTTTTGACCAGCCTGGCGGGATTCTGCATGGGTTATGGCGTTGTCTGGTTTGTCCGGACCGCTGGTAGTCGGGTCCTTCGCCAGGAAGCGATGGGTGAAGGCGATGTGTGGTTGATGGCAATGATCGGCAGTGTGATTGGCTGGCAACCCGTGCTGATCGCGTTTTTCATCGCACCGTTGCTGGCGATTGCTTCAGCATTGATAACATGGCTGGTGCGTGGCGATCGCTATTCGCCGTATGGTCCATGGTTAAGTATGGCAACTGTGCTGGTGCTTGTTGGCTGGCCCACGGTCTGGCCGGCTGCAAAACGCATCTTCGATATGGGCCCTGCTTTGGTCCCCATTGCTGTCTTTATGATGTCGGCACTGGTCGTCAGTCTGCAGTTGACTCAGCTGATCAAACGGATTCTTGGTTTTCCCTTGTATTATGACGAAGAGGAACCCACGCCTGAGTGGTCTTCTGCAGATCATCTGACCTACTACAACGCGGAACGACCGGACGAACAGACCGGACAATGGCAAGTGTCGCAATGGCCCGGCTGTCGAGCGGGACGTGGTTTATCGCAATCTTACAGATGGCGTCACGACAGCCGATGACGGTCCGATGGCACTTCAGGTGAATGAGCCAATGGCATCTGACTGCCGGATTGACTGCGATCGCCGGCATTCGGCAGATTCTGCCTGTTCGTAGCGGCATGGGTCCGCATCTCTTCTCGCTCCTCCGGAATTCAATCGCGGCAAGCCTGATAAACTTTATTGAATTTGCAGCCTGTGACGATTCTGATTCCGGACCACCGCGCTTTTGATGCGTGATGATTGCGGCACGCGCACTGGCAGTCACAGGTGGTACAGGCATCTAGTGATTGTGAGGACTCGCCATGCTTTCGTTTTTCAACCGTCGCTCTCGTGCTCAGCAGCAGAATATTCGGGTCATGACGGCAGATCTGCCGCTCGAAAAACGATTGCTGCTTGCCGGGAATGCGCTGGTAAACGTCAGCGGTGGAAACGTCTCGATCAGCGGAGATGCGGACAACAACGCCATCGAACTCACCACGATCGGCGGCAACGTTGTCGTACGTGGACTGCAGGGAACGACCATCAACGGCAACGCTGGTTCGCTTATAGTCGCAGAGAACACGGACACGCTGAACGGCCGACTGGTTGTGCGACTCGGTGAAGGGAACGATTCATTTCTGCTGAGTCGCAGCGTCATCGTCAACGGCAGTGCTGTGATTGATGCCGGTAATGGAAATGATGATATTGGATCAACCGGTAGCACGATTCGGGGTTCTCTGGAAGTGCATGGTCGGCAGGGCGACAACCAGATTAGTTTCAGCGACTCAACTGTTGACGGGCGTTTGTGGATCAAGACAAAACGTGGTTCTGATATCGTGAGTCTGAAGAATGTGACTGTGAATGGCCGGCTGAAAATCAAGACTGGCGCGGGGGAGGATGGCGTATCGCTCGATAACGTGACAGTGTCCGATAAGACATCGATTCACACAAAGAACGGTGCGGATGACGTACTGATACAGAATTCAACTTTCAACGCTCACGTCAAGATTCGGACTCGACAGAATGACGACAACGTCGTTCTGGAGGGCAACACTTTCCGTTCGACAATACATATCAATACGGGCCGGAACATTGACAATGTTGTGGCTCGCGGGACGAATACGTTTGACGGAGCCTTCTCTGTTAACAGTGGGGACGGTCACACAAATGGTTCAGTGGGAGATGCCGTTGAGATTGCATCGACCAACGTGTTCAATTCCAGTCGCAGTATCAGAAAGGCCGAGGGAGCCACGGCGCCTCCCACTGTCATCAGTACTCGGATCGACGATACAACAAACGGACTAGTTGGGCTGGCTGCTGCTGCCGACAAAGCGATCTCGGATTTGCTGGTGACGTCTGTGTCGGATTTGACACTGGATCTGTCTGCCAACACGACGGTGGCATCCACTGGTGACGTACTGATAACCCGCGATGAGAATTTTGTGATCGCTGGCACCACCACAGCATTGTCGACGGTGACACTGGATACAGACGGCAATGGGCAATTCGACAACGGAACGGTGACCGCCGACGAAAATGGCAATTTTTCCACAACCGTCACCCTGACTCGGCGAGATCTGAACACCACAGATACTGTCGAGAATGACCAGATGAGTGGATTTCAGCAGATCAATATCCAGTCGCTGGATGAAGCCGGCGGGCTGCAGACGGCCACGGTCAAAGTCGACTTCGTCAAGAACACTGTCGTTCAGTTTGTATCAAACATCGGAACGTATGAAGTGGAAATGTTTGACGACCTGACACCAAATACAGTCGCAAACTTTCTGGGGTACACTGACAGATACGACGGAGTGATCATTCATCGATCGGTCACGGATTTTGTGATTCAGGGCGGTGGATTCACTGTCAACAACGGTGTCGTTGACGCCGTACAGACGGATGCCCCGATCACGAACGAGTTCAATTCTTCCGCTTCAAATATTCGCGGAACTCTTTCGATGGCACAGCTGGGTGGGGACATCAACAGCGGGACCAGCCAATGGTTTGTCAATACCGTCAACAATGATGGTTCAGGCGTCAATAATCTCGACTCTGTGCCGCATACGGTCTTTGGGCGAGTCATTGGTGAAGGGATGTCGGTCGTCGACAGTATTGCAGCATTGTCGAAGGCAGACCTGTCCAGTGTGACCGGTGTTTCTGCGCTCAATGAAACGCCACTTCAGTCAACCTTCACTCCACTCACACGTACGATCACGGGGACGGTTTCAACAACTGGCGGCAGTACTGTTGTGACGGGTGTTGGAACCCGATTTACTGAGGAACTGGTGTCGGCACTTGGGAACACGGGAGGTTCTCGTTCTCGCATCTCGATCGATGGAACTATCTACAACGTCGCCTCCATTTCAAGCGACACCGAACTCACCCTGTCCAGCTCGGCGATTACATCATCGACCAACGTTAATGCTTTGACCGATGACCTTGTCGACGACGCATTCGTTCGGTTCTCTTCCATTGCTGAAATTCTGAATCAGGTTTAGCTTTCCGTTGAAGAATCGGGACGGCACGCTGGACTGCCCAATACCGTCGTGTTTTCAGGTCTCCTTCTCAAGTCGATCCCGTGTTTCAACAGGCTGTCAGGTTCGTTCGCGCGGAACTGCTCCCGCGTGTTGTCTTGCGGTGGAATGTCCGCGAATTTGCAGTCGTTGCTCGCGGATTTCCCCGCGTTCCACCGTCGCCCTTCAAGTATCAGACGCACTGCCAGCAGCGAACGTCGGTGTTGACAGACGCCGGAGAAGCGTCAAACGTTCGCTCGAAGAATTCACGCGATGCGATGGCCGATTGGGTTCTCTACTGGAAAGAAGTCTTCTGCCGGGCTTTAATACGGTGAGTCAACGCTCGATTGACCACTTGTGATCGAGCTTTGATCTCCCCGCTAAGAATCCCGCCTGAGAATCCACCCATGTGTCGAATTGCTTCTGCATGCCTGATCGCCACAGCCTTGTTTGCATGTGCAGAGAAAAATTTCGTCGTCGCTGAAGGTCCTGACTTTCAGCAGGACGTTCAGCCGATCCTTGCCGAACACTGCACAGCTTGCCACGGTGTCGATCCGGAAACACGAGAGGGGGGATTGCGTCTGGATTTGCGTGAGTCTGCGTACAGGGGAGGCGAATCGGGCCTGGCGGCGATCGTGCCGGGTGATGTGGATGCCAGTGAACTCTGGAAACGCATTACGTCAACGGATGGCGATCTGATGATGCCCCCGCCATCGCATAACAAGCCGCTTAGCCGACAGCAGATTGAGACGATTCGTCAGTGGATTGGTGAAGGAGCCCAGTATCAGGGGCACTGGGCCTTTGTTGCGCCACGGCAGGAAGATCTTCCTGGAAACGGCCTGAGCCACCCGATTGATGCCATGGTCGCTCGCAAACTGGCTTCCATAACGCTGGATGGGCAATCTTTGTTGTCGGCACCTGCTTCACTGGCTTCCCCTGCCGAATCACCGCACGTTCTTTGCCGGCGTCTTTATCTGGATGTCATTGGTCTGCCGCCGTCGCCGGAAGAACTGCGCGCGTTTGATCGTGACGGTTTCGAAGCAACCCTTGAAAAACTCCTGGCCAGTCCGCGATTCGGCGAACGATGGGCTCGACCCTGGCTGGACGCTGCTCGCTATTCCGACACGAATGGTTACGAAAAAGATCTGCGGCGAGAGCAATGGGCCTGGCGAGACTGGGTGATTGGCGCGATGAATGCTGATATGCCATACGATCAGTTTATCGTCGAACAGATTGCCGGTGATCTTCTGCCCAATGCTTCGCAGAATCAGATAATTGCGACGGGTTTTCTGCGGAACAGCATGATCAACGAAGAGGGTGCAATCATTCCCGAACAGTTTCGTATGGTCGAAATGTTCGATCGGATCGACTGCATTGGAAAGGGGGTTCTGGGCCTTTCGACTCAGTGTGCCCAGTGTCATTCACACAAATTCGATCCCATAACGATGGACGAATATTACGGGATGTTTGCCTTTCTGAATGATTCGTATGAAGCGCAGTCGTGGGTTTATACGGATGCGCAACAGAACAAACGTGTCGAAGTCCTTCAGGGAATTCAACAACTGGAAGATCAGATTCGTCGGGAACAACCATCGT
>JAGQQE010000080.1 GCA_020426345.1 Planctomycetaceae bacterium | reverse complement strand
TGTTTGAGGGATCGGTCATGTCGTATTCGCACGACTGAGGAGCATTGGGGGAATCGGCAGTTGTTCTCGAAGTTGCTTCATCTGGTCAATTGTCAGATCAGGAAGGCATTCGGCAAGACTCTTTACGTCGCAGTGACGTTGCATCGCTTCAACAATGGGAGGCAACGGCTCAGCCCAGACTTCCGGAAAATCAAATTCGCCGAGAGTTGATGTCGAAAATGCCAGTTGTTCCAAGGGTGGAGTAAACTGAGCGGTGACGCCCGGCTTATTGCCTCGTGCATCGATGCGATACCAGCCGTGGCCGTTCAAATAGACGGCATTCAGCCCATGCAGGCAATACGGAGGGTGGTCTCCTTCAACAGTGAGTCGCTGGTAACAGAAACCTGCAGGAATGCCGTTGGCTCTCAGCAGTGCGGCCAACAGGTGACTTTTTGCGTAGCAGTAGCCGGTGCGTTTTGCCAGCACGTCAGACGCACGACAGGTTAGTTCAGTCCGTTGAAAGTCCAGACTGTGTTCGATGTGATCTCGAACCCACTCGAAGCAGCGGCGCGCGACAACTGAATCCTCGGTTTGCGCGTCCCTGATCTCGGCTGCCAATGTACGAACGTTGGGAGCGGCGTAGTCAATGACATCGGTGGCAGCCAGGTATTCTTTCGGTATTCCATCACGCGCGGCATTCATGTATCACTCCATAGATCCTCGACTGACAACAGCATTGACTTCAATCTCGCCCGGATTCTGTGGACCAATTAGCCTGCTGACTTCGAACATCGTAGCTGCCCGTCGGATGTTAGCGAATACAACACCATGGGCTTTGTCGATTTCTTCCCATCCGCTGACGTCGGTGACGAACATACAAGTGCGAGTCACGTCTGAGGGCGATGCACCAATGTCAGCCAACGCAGCAACGATCTTTTCGAGAATGAACTTTGCCTGTCTGTAAGCATCGCCAGCAAAAATGGCCTGACCGCTGTCGCGTCAGTAACACGGACAGTCGGCTTAGCATCCCACAGTTCGGATTCGGAGTTCACTGATGAAGCAGCGGACACGCTGGATTGGTTTGGTTCTGTTTGTTCTGGTCTGCGTGGGAGCGGGTGGGCTTGGGGCCGCCGCCACCACGCCTCAGATTGATGGCTGGTATCGGACAGTCGTCAAACCAGAATGGAATCCACCAGACTGGGTGTTTGGTCCGGTCTGGACGACACTGTTTGTTCTCATGGGGATCTCCGCATGGATCGTCTGGAAACCGACAGGATTCAGGGCAGCCGTCACTCCCTTATCACTGTTTGCCGTCCAGTTGGCCCTGAACGTTGGGTGGTCGTGGATCTTCTTCGGAATGCACCAGATAGGCTGGGCTGTTGTTGAAATTGTCGCACTCTGGCTCGCGATTCTGGCCACGACCGTGGCATTCTTCGCGCGATCGAAGTCTGCCGGCTGGCTCATGGTGCCGTACCTTAGCTGGGTCACATTCGCCAGCATATTGAACTTCAGCATCTGGCAACTGAACTCCGGCGGATGAACACTCCGCCCAGCGCGTCGCTGACGATCACCGGGCTGACGATCACCGGGTGGCTCATTCGCGTCGTGCGAAGTTCATCACGTCGCTGAAAAACATTACTTGGGTGAATCGTTCTGCATCAACTCATGGAGACCCGGATCAAGTCGGCCACCGTGAATCTGAATCCCGGTCATTGGAACGAATGACTTCGTCCCGCTACTTCCCGACTACTTTAATAAGAAATTCAGGAAGATACTCACGCCAGAGTTTCCATTCGTGGCCGCCGCTTGTGAGGTGGAAGTCAAACTGAACGTGATTCTCCCGAATTTGTTCAATGAAGGACTGGTTGCGCTGCAGAAGAAAGTCTTTGTCCCCGATGGGGATCCACAAGTGCTGTAGTTGGTTCGCGGCAGGTGATGGACCGGCGAGAGCGGGATATTTGATAATCAGATCGTCGTTGCTGAGCTGAGGGACGGCCGCACTGAATGCCCCAATGGCAGAGAATTTTTCGATATTCTTCAACCCGGTATCAAGCGCGTGACCTCCTCCCATCGACAGTCCCACGATGCTTCGACCCTCCCTGTCATTGCGAACAGAATACCGTGATTCCAGAAAGGGAAGGAGGTCTTTGATGATGTCCTGTTCGTACACATCATTGTTGGATGCGAAATAGTCATCCGGCCGTTGTTCAACGGGCACCGGGACGGGGTGCCCATATGGCATCGCGATGATACAAGGGCCGATCTTTCCCTGAGCAATGAGGTTATCGGCGATGAAGTTCGCGCGGCCGACTTCGGTCCACGCTGTTTCATCATCACCAAATCCGTGGAGCAACAGAACCAGAGGGTATTTGGTTTCCTGTACGGCGTGGTAATCCGGCGGCGTGTAGACCATCACCGGACGCTGGGTCCCGACGGTGCTGGATGGGTAGAAGCAACGTTGAATGGATCCGTGTGGAACCGACTGCATTTCGGTCAGCAGTGCTGGTTTACCCGGAATTTCCACCATGCTCGCCATCGTTAGCCACTTCTTGACGTTGCGGTTTGAGGGATCGATCATCATTGTTCCATCCACCTGGAACGTATAGTCGTGAATGCCCGCCGGCAGACTGGCAGATGTGCCCTCCCAGATACGACCTTCATTCTGCGTCAGTTTCAGCCTCTGCCCCGCAATATTGGCGACGACTTCCTTCGCGTTGGCTGCCTTCAGACGCACCGTGACTGTGTTGTCGTCGTTGACCTGCGGTGAACGCAGACTTTGAGCGATAGCTGTTTCAGTGGCAGAAGGCACCAACGTAATGACTCCGAAAAGAAGAGTGATGATCGTGGAGAATCGAGTCCATGCGGGAATGAATGGTCTCTGGCAGTGCATGAAATGAGTCCTGTTTAAAGAGTACGCAATCGTTTTTCTGTGCCGGCAAGTTACGCAACGGATTCTGTTACTTGTCACTGACGTCGAGCTTTCCGAAATGCGTTTGCCACTCCTGTCGGGCGATCACCGATTCACCAATCCGGCCCGACCGTTCGAGAGCTTCGGCAGCTTCAGAGAGACTGACCGAAGCAAGGTACCTGTCGGGGGTGTGCAATGACGAGGGCCACATGAGATGGATGGCCGCGTTATCGTAATCGTGCAGAATCATGAAAGAGCGTCCGAGCAGAAATTCGGGACCACTGCGAATGGAACGATCGAAATCTCTGACTCGGTCAGACATTCGCTGAGCATCAGAGGGTTTGAGGAGTGAAGCATCGATGATTCTTGTACGCCACATCTGTGCTTCTGCCAGCTGCTGAACGAATGGCTGTGCGTTCAGTCGCAGGGTCGTCAATGTCTGGGTTGCTGCATCATTAAATTCGGGTTGATCCAGCAGCACAGACGCGGCGGTCAGCTGAATCAGCGGTGAAACAGCACTCAAATCCGTTCCCGTAGCGGGATATCGCTTGTCGGTTGGCATTCGGTGATCCCAGACCATCGGCAGCAAGCCAACGTGTCGAGTTTCAGGATCTGATTCTGCAATCTTTGCGATCCGAGGCGGGACCGCTTTCAATTGCCCCATTGCGAGCAGAGCTTCAGAGGATGCCGCAAGCAATTCCCGGCGTACCCATTCGCGATGCTCAACCAGAAATGCCTGGTCGAACGCCATTAGTGCTTCGTTCCACTGGCGTTTTTGCATGTGCAGCAGTCCCCGGTTGAAATCAGCGGACTTCTGAAACTGAAGCTCGATGACTTCCCGCAGGTGAATTCGCATCGGTTCACCTGAACCACGACGCAACTGAACGACATCGCCGCGAAGGTCTTCGATCACACCTGTCAGGCGAGTTTCCTTGCCCCCGATCGCTTCACGGATGATCACATGATCCGTTGTGACGAAAGGCAACAGTGACCGGTCACGCGTCTGCGCTTCAAGAGAATTACAAAGTACGGAAACGAGTGACAGACAGAGGCAGCACACAGAAATGCATCGCGTCAGCCACCCATGAGCGTTGCTGGACGCAACACAGGATCGCGTTCGATGCAATTCTCGTTCATTCTTCTCCGGTGCCCAAACGCTACCGGCCGAAAATTTCCGGGACGCCGGGACAACCAGGAAATCCGCGGCCGTTCGTACATCCGAGACCGTCTCTAGGGCCGGGGGCATTCGAGCAGTATCGGGTGACTGATGACTAGTTGGCTTTTGCACCAGCTTTGCCCTTTTTCCCCGCGCCTTTTCCTGCCTGTTTCTTTTTTGCGGTCGGCGATGGCGAATCGCCCTGCGGTAAATGCCCGGCATTCTGTGATGTTCCATCCACGGGCAGTGTTGCATTCCATTCGACTACCAGTGTTCGGAGACGCTGAGTAATCCGAGGGTGTGTTGAAGACACGTCTTTGGCTTCACCCGGATCGAGGTTCAGATTGAATAATTGCGGACTGCTGCCATCCAGGTTGCAGACGAGTTTCCATTCTTTGTCCCGTATTGCCAGATCGGGGCGATAGTTCTCCGGCTGCGAGGGACGATCTGGCGGCCGACGCCAGAACAGGGGATCGGTCCGTTGTGCAGTGGTTTTTCCCAGCACCGCAGCAAGCAGATTTTCACCGTCTGGTACATAGTTGGCGGGCACGGGTGCGTCCGTCAAAGTGATCAGGGAAGCAACAAGATCAACGCTGGAAATGATCGTGTGATCATTCGTTGAACCTGCCGCATTTGGTTCAACGAGTCCCGGCCCCCAGACGATGAGCGGGCTTCGGATGCCACCTTCCCAAAGCTCTCCCTTTGACCCCCGCAACGGACCTGCTGAACCAGCCCCCGGTTCCGGGCCGTTGTCGCTGGCAACCAGAATCAGCGTGTTGTTTCGCAGCGTTTCATCATTTCGCACACGGTCAAGCAACTTGCCTAACTGTTCGTCCATCGTTTTCAGGACTCCGTGATACAGCGTCTGTTTGGTTGCGTCGCCGCGCCGTTCCTTCGGAGGAAAGAACGGGGAATGCACATCGTCAGGCCACACATTAATGAAGAGTGGCTTACCTGAGTTTGCAGGGGCGTCGATAAATTGAAGAGCCCGATCCACGAACCGGGCTGTGATGATCGATCGATCTTCCCATTCGATGGGCCCGCGTCCCAGCCTATCACTTCCCAATGCATGCGGGACGGCCGGTTTGCCATCATAGGCGTCCTTCAGTGGCAGGACGCGCGGGCCAAGACCTTCGAAGTTTGTGAGCGAAGCATCGAAACCGTATTCGGTAATCAAAGGCGCCTCTCCCACATCACGCTGACCGCCGAGATGCCACTTGCCAAAGTGGCCGCAGGCATACCCATTCTTAGATAACATTCCCGGGAGTGTCGCTGCATTAACGTCAAGCCATTGTGCCATTCCACGGCGTTCGTTCATCTGGCGTTCAGCAAGATACGATGTAATTCTGTGGCGAGCGGGGTAGTTACCGGTCGTTAACGCCGTTCGAGAGGGAGAGCAAATCGGGCTGTTGACGTAGAAATTGGTAAATCGAATGCCTTCTCGAGCAAGTTGATCAATGTTCTCCGTTTGCACGGCGGTGCCACCGAAACAGGAAAGATCGGCCCACCCCATATCGTCGATGAAAATAGTGATGACATTTGGGTGACGATCCTTCAGGGGCAGCATGTCCGGCATACCGAACACTGTTTGGGTATCCCCCTGCTCTTTCATCCATGTTGTCAGTCGAGCTCGCATCTCATTCAGTTCATTGGAAAACGCTGCATCCGTTGCGAGGTTCTTCTGTTCGAGCGGATCGCTGGACAGATCAAAGAGTTCTTCCCGGGGGCGAATCTGATAGCGTTGTACGATGTCGGCAGCATTTGCATCTGTGGCCGCTTTCTCCACCCAGCTCGGCCAGTAACCTGTATCGCCGGGCTTCTTCGTTACATGCGAATTGAAGCGAAATTCGGGATGCAGGTTATGAATGTATTTCCATCGTTCAGTGCGGACACTGCGAATAGGAAAAACATTCATGTTTCCGTCACCGCTGTGCACTGTGAAAATGGCATCGCGGTGTGTCGTCGTCTTTCCTGTAAGCACCGGAAGAATTGATCTCCCGTCGATATCTCCGGGGACAGCTCCCGAAGCTGCATCGATCAGAGTTGGAAGGATGTCAATCCACGAGACCAATGCTGAGGAGCGAGTGCCCTGAGCGACGTGCCCCGGCCACGAAACAATCAGGGGCGTGCGAATGCCATCTTCATACAGATTCCATTTTCCGAATGGCCATTGAGCACCATGATCGCTTGTGTGCAGAAAGAGCAGATGATCACCGAACTTGCTTCGGGCAAGGTCAAAGACCTGTCCCAGCTCCCTGTCCATGGTATGGACCGCCTGATAGTACCGAGCGCGCGCGTCGCGTGTCTTCCGGGTATCAACGTGCCGCGAGGGAATATCCAACGCGTCCGGGCTGTACTCGTCGGAGTCAGGCCAGGGGACGTGCGGCCAGTTGGATCCAACGAACAGACAAAGCGGTTTCCTGCTCTGACGAGCGTCAAGCCACTTCAGCGCTTCTGCAACGCAGACGTCTTCGTGATATCCAAAGTGCTTTGCCAGATCGAAACCGTATTCCGGCGTTTGCCCGTAATGGCCCACCTTGCCGAAGGAAACAACTTCGTAGCCCAGGGCCTGAAGATAGGCCGGTAACTTCGTGAGGTCCTGACCCGGCCGAGCATGATTCGCCTCAGCTCCGTTTCTTGAGGGCATCAGCCCGGTCAGCAATGCCGCACGACTGGGAGCACAGGAAGGCGACGCCACAAATGCGCGATCAAACGTCATTCCCGCACCCGCCACGCGTTCCATATTGGGCGTCTTCAGGTCCGTGGAACCATACAGTGACGAATCCGTGACTGTGTGGTCGTCCGAGAGGAATACGACAATGTTAGGAGGCGACTGCGGCTGCTCCACCGCCTTCGCCTGACCTGTGATCATCAGCGGGAGACACACAAAAAGAACACGTCGAATGTTGCTGGTTTGAGGAATCATAAATCCAGAATTTTCCGGGACAGAGCCTGATGCTTCAGACTTCACCGTGCCGAGAGGCGACCGTGCAGTCCTGAACGTACAGAGGGCGTCATGATTCTGACGCTATTCTCACCAACGTTATCGTGGTTGAATACGCACCGCAACCATGACACCATCGCAGGAATGACTTGGGGGAGGGCATTACGTCCGGTCGAATGACGGGCGTTCATCTCCGAAACGACAACCTGGTCACTACTCTGGGTTCTGCGGCGGTCTGTGGTTATCATTCCGAACAACCTGACCGCCTGACAGGAAATCAGGCCGATCCTGCAAATCATAATGCCATCTGACAGACGAACGAACCGCCATGTCATCTGCTGAGTACACCGTCATTATCGGACTTGAAGTTCATACGCAGCTCAAAACAGACAGTAAGCTGTTTTGTGGCTGCTCAACCGAATTTGGTGCGGCCCCGAATACGCAAACGTGCCCGGTGTGTCTGGGATTGCCCGGCGCGCTTCCGGTCATGAACAGGCGAGCGTTCGAACTGTCAGTGCGCACGGCTCTGGCTTTAAATTGTGAAATTGCAGAGTTCACCAAATGGGACCGCAAGCAGTACTATTATCCGGATCTCCCTAAGGCATACCAGATCAGTCAGTTCGATCTGCCGTTTAGTTCGAATGGTTGGTTGAAAATTGCGGCAGATGACCCGACCGCCGAACCTCGTACGATCCGCATCACGCGTGCGCATCTTGAAGAGGACGCCGGAAAAAACGTCCACGACGAGTCGGGCCGCGGTGGAGACAGTTTGGTCGACCTGAACCGCACCGGCACTCCGCTGCTGGAAATTGTCAGTGAGCCGGACCTGCGTTCTGCCAGCGAAGCGCGTCGATATCTGGAAGAATTGCGAACGTTACTGCTGTTTGTTGGCGTTTCTGACTGCAATATGCAGGAAGGCAGTCTCCGGTGCGACGCCAACATAAATCTGCACTTCCACAATGCTGATGGCAGCCGGACAGCAACGCCAATTGTTGAACTCAAGAACATGAACAGTTTCCGGAACGTGGAACTGGCGGTTGAGTTTGAGATTCGGAGACAGGCGAAACTCTTTAAAGAGACGGGCCTTAAACTTGGCGACCCCGGCGCAACGAAACAGACACGAGGCTGGGACGCTGAGCGTGGAACCACCTTTGCCCAGCGTGAGAAAGAAGAATCATCCGATTATCGATATTTCCCGGACCCGGATCTCGTACCCGTCGTGCTGACCAGGGAGCAGATCGAAGAGGCGAGGACTCTTCTACCGGAGACACCAGCAATTCGCCGGGAGCGATTTCAATCGCAGCTTGGTCTCACAGAATACGACGCAGGCGTCATCATCGCTCAAGGGCCCGATGTGACTGAGTACTTCGAATGCGTGGCAAGTTTGTGCGGCGATGGAAAAATTGCTGCGAATTGGGTCACCCAGGATATCCTTCGCGATCTCAATGCAGATGAACTCTCGTTATCAGAATTCCCCATCACTGCCGAAATTCTGGGCTCACTTCTGAAGTGGATCAAAGATGATCGACTGACCACGAAAAGTGCGCGTGACGTTTACGCAGAGCTGAAGAGCGTTTCGGCCGCAGGCAATCCCATTCATGCGAGTGACGTTGAGCGAATCATTCACGAACGAAAACTGGAGATCATCAAAGACACTGGAGCGCTGCTGGCAGCAATTACCGCGGCCATTGCTTCGAAACCTGAGGCTGCCGCTGACGTCAAAGCCGGCAAGCTGGCCGCTGTCGGTCCTATGATTGGGATGATCATGAAACAGGTCGCCGGGGCTGATCCAAAGACGGTCCGAGCCATGCTGATCGAAACGATCACCAACAGCTGATGGGTGCCGCGACTTTCGGGAGTCCCTGCAAAACTCCGGAGAACCATTTCTCTGCAGATGATGGCAGCCGGATGTCGATGCGTTCGTTTCGGTAGCTGACTATTTGTCGCTCGGCGGTTTTGGTGAACCACAGTTCGCAGCGGTGTATCGTTGAAAATTCAAAAGCGCGTCCGGGATTCAGGTATCCGATCCGCGATTCAGGCTGGGCCCAGGCCCATCATTCGTCGCCATGCACTCAGCTGGCCCAGATGAATCATCATGTGACCGCCCAGGTAAAAATTGTGCATTGAGCCGAGTGTTGGGAACAGCTCTCGCATTCGCCCTTCCTGTGGATTCTGCACCGAAAATGCTTCGTCGGGCGTCGTTCGAAGCACCTGCTCCACGGCTCGATGCCCGTTGAAGAATGCCGTGGTGATCACCTCCATCGATGGGTAGATGGTGGCCTCCGGATCGTCAACGCATTTCGCGTCTTTCGAGAATACCACATCGAAACCATCCGGAATCAAAGGAGCAGGCAGGTCCAGTTGCTCAAGAATCCGCGGACCATAGAGACTCAAATGCCCGTAGATAAATGCGGCATGGTTGGAATCAACCGCGACGCCTCCAGGCGTTGCGATCCTGGCAAACATCGATGGCGTGACGTCCTTCAACATTCGTTCTGCGTAGTTCAGCGACAGATTCAGTGATTCAGCCATGATGCTGCCAAGTGACGTTGTCATTTTCTTCCTGCCGCAGAGAATCTTATTGGTTGGATCATTGATACTGACCGCCGAGCAAAACAACCCCCTGTGGCGAGATCCGAAGACAAACGCACGCCAGCAAATCCATCACAAATGGGGCTTTATCCAGACGCCGAGACTCGATGTTACTCAGCATCATTCCCACTGACCGGCCTGGATGGACGGTCGGTTGTTGACTGAGGGGCGTTCCGAGCGATGCCGACCATGGCGTCCGAACCACAGTTTTCAGCCGTTACGTCGAATCTCGTAGACGGGCCATTCCGTTCCGCAGTCATTACAGTGGAAACCGACGATGGTTGCTGTGCCCGGAACGGGCAGGCGACTCTTGGGGCTGATCATAGCGTCCTGCAGCTCCAGTGGCTCAATATCGCAGTGTGAGCAATTTGGGCAGGTTCGGTTATCCCGGATCAGTCTCGCACGACGGGTGGGCTCCGTGAAGCGACCACTGAAAATGATAGTTCGTCGAGCGGCTTCGAAAGGGATAACGTCAGCATCCAGTTCGTTGTCGATGTCTTCAGCAGGCGGTGAATAAAGACGTAGTGGCACGCGATTCATCGGTGGTTCCTCCCTGAAACACTGAATGCCCGGTCGAAGTCATGTCGACCACAATTCATAAGCCCGTTTGAGACCACCAACGTCAGTGTTGGGTATTCCCAGAGTCTCACGGGTGAAAAACTGAACGGCTGGGCAATCTATTCCGAACACATGGATAACTCAAGGGTCAAATTGCTGAGATTGTCATTCGGGACGTCGTCGATTCTGCGGGAACCGCCTGTGGTCGGCCTCTGCCGGAAGTCTGTTCTAACTGGGAAGAATGGGCATGAATTCAATGATTCGAAGGAATCTGCCCGAATCCGGGGTCGAACACACGAAGACGCGTACGTAAACTGCTGACACGCAGTTCCTGCCGAAACGGAATGAATCCAGGCAAAGTTTCAATCCGACAAATCGACCTGAGAACCTGCTGGATGACCCCGTTCTTTTGCTGAGGTGAATGACGTTGGCTACGGTTGAAAAGGCGACACAAACAATTAACGGTGCCCAGATTCTGGTAGAAATGCTGATTCGGCACCAAACGAAAAGCATCTTTGCCTATCCAGGCGGATGCAGCATGCCGCTCCACCAGGCGTTACGAGAGCGACGCGACGACATCCGGACGATCCTGCCACGACACGAACAGGGAGGCTGCTTTGCTGCACAGGGCATCGCTCGCTCGACTGGAGAAGTTGGTGTGTGCATGGCGACCAGCGGTCCCGGGGCCACAAACCTGGTGACGGGCATTGCGGATGCAAAGCTGGACAGCATTCCGATGATTGCCATCACCGGACAGGTGCCACAGGCTGTTATTGGCAGCGACGCGTTTCAGGAAACACCAATTGTCGAAGTCTGTCGGGCAATCACCAAACATCATTACATGATTACCGACATCCGGGATGTCGCAAGAATCGTCAAAGAAGCGTACCACATCGCTTCGACCGGGCGACCGGGGCCTGTGCTGATCGACTTCCCGAAAGATGTACAACTGGCTGAGATTCCACTGTCAGAAGTCGACTTTGATCCGGGCTTCAAGCTTCCAGGATACCATCCGGAAGTTCGAACCGCCGCACCGGAGCAGATCCGGCAGGTGATTGCTGCGATCCGGCGAAGCAAGCGACCGGTGCTTTACGTAGGTGGAGGGTGTATCCAGAGTGAGGCGTCTGAAGAACTCACTAAGCTGGCCCTCCGAACGGGCATCCCGGTTGCGATGACCGTGATGGGACTTGGCGTTTTTCCTGGAACTCATCCGCAATCTCTGCATATGCTCGGCATGCACGGCACTGTGTATGCCAACTATGCAGTCGACCAGTCGGATTTGCTTCTGGCATTCGGTGTTCGGTTCGATGACCGAGTCACCGGAAAACTGGAAGAGTTCGCGAAACATGGCAAGATCGTCCACGTCGACATCGATCCATCTGAAATCCACAAGAACAAAGAAGCTCACATCCCCATCGTGACGGATGTCAAATCCTGCCTCGAAGCGATCAATGCCGAGCTGAAAGATTCGGATATCCCGGACCTGACGGAATGGCACCAGCAAATCAGCGTCTGGAAAGACAAGTTTCCGTTGAGCTACGCGGATGCGGGAGATGCAATCCTGCAGCAGTACGCCATTGAGGAACTTTGGCGCCAGACCAGTGAAAGAGACACTTATGTCACCGTGGGAGTCGGGCAACACCAGATGTGGTCGGCTCAGTTCTATAAGTTCGACAAACCACGCCGATGGATGAGCAGTTCTGGTCTTGGCACCATGGGATTCGGCCTTCCAGCTGCGATGGGAGTTCAGACTGCACACCCGGAATCCCTGGTTGTGGATATTGATGGTGATGGTTCATTCCAGATGAACATTCAGGAACTGGGCACCCTGTTCTGCGAAAAGCTCCCTGTCAAAATTCTCCTGCTCAATAACCAGCATCTGGGAATGGTGGTTCAATGGGAGGATCGGTTTAACGACGGTCGTCGAGCCCATACATATCTTGGCCCGGTCCATCACCCCGAAGCGCTGGGAGAGGGCGATGGATCGATGCCGGTCGAGACATTCCCGAACTTCGTGCAGATTGCCCGGGGATACGGCGTAACAGCTTCACAGGTTCGAAGCAAGGCTGAGTTTCCAAAGGCTCTGGCCGCGATGCTCGATCACGATGGCCCGTACCTTCTGGATGTTATTTGCCCCTATCAGGAACACGTCCTGCCAATGATTCCAAGCGGCAGAACCGTCAGGGAAATCATCGTCGAGTAACTGCATCAAGCAACCTGCAGAAGACTAAAAGGGTGAGACCAGATTGGGTTTCACCCTTTTTTGTTTCCATCCTTTGGCCGTGCGTGCAGGACCATCGCACGCGATCATAACTGATCAGGATTCAGGGTCTGGTTCTGCAGGGCTTCGACAACCTCATCAGTGCTGTCGGGATCCACTGCACGACAGGAATCCGTGAGGATCGAGGCGAGTTCGGCCAGGTCTGTTCGCCATTCCGCGGGATCAATATTTGGCGGTTCAATCTGAGAGAACTCGCCACAGAGAAGGATCAGCCGAAGACAGTGGCGAAAGATCACTCCTTCCTGCTTTGTTAGTTCCCTGGCCCGGACATAGCGATCAAAGTTCCCGCCGTAACGAAGCAAGTCTCCCACGCACCAAACGCTGGTGCTGAACACGTCATCCACGCCCGGATACTCGCTTCGAAAAAGCAGACGCATTTTGTCACCCAGAACGAGAGGCGGAATACGACGCCCCGTCTCCTCGTCGCGAAACCCCTGCAGTTCGTCAACAGTGACAAGCCCTCGCGAAATCAGTTTTTGGTTCAGATAGTCTGTCGCCAGAGGTCCTGGTGGCATCTGATCCGGAAATGGAACCCGCACCATTCCGGAAACACTTCTTGGCATATCGAGAACCGCTTCGAGCAACTGCAGGCGTTCTTCGTAGTTGGCGAGGTGCATATGCTCCGCAAGAAACATTCCGTACAAAGGATTGATGCTCCGAAAAGCAAAAAGCAATGGCAGTTGATCGGTTGGAATTGCGAGCTTCGGCTCGTAAGTGATGAGTGAACCGGCGTCATCCAGACGACCTGACGAAGTGCCGGAGGATGCCGTCGCCTGAGACTTTTTCTTTGCAACCGACGTCGAAGCCTGACCAGTTTCCATCGCTTCCTGAATCAACTTCCCAAGTAAACCGCCTCCACCCGTTAGCGACTCCCCCGTCGTGGTTGGTTGCTTCTCAACGGCTTCGGCCCCGACTGGCGATGTCATTGATGCGTTTGCGTCTGCCGGAAGGACGTTCGCCAGTTCAACCGATTCCGCTGTCTCGCTGACGTTCAGCGTTTCTGTGTTCTCATTGGCGTCCTGAGCAGCGTCGTCATCCGCGAAAATCCCAAGTCCAAAGGCATCCACTTCCTCATCGCTCAACGCAGTGCTGCTGAAATCGTGAACTTCGCCGATTTCCAGTTTTTCCTGTTCTCCTGTGGTCCATCGAGATCGAGTGGCAGTCCAGACAGTCCCGTCTTTTGGCAACAGCGATGCACCACCACCTGAGCCAGCAATGACCGAATGAAATGGTCGGTCAGACATCGATTTGTCATCTCCGGATTCACTGGTGCCTGCTCGCCCCGGCGGTACAGGATCCAGTGAAATCATGCCTGCGGCATCCAGCGTAATCAGCATGCGTTTCAGAAGTCGCTCGGCATCGTCTTTTTGATCAGAATCCAGCAGGCGTTTCCGGACCGTTTCCTGCATCGTCATTACGGAGCCTGTTTTTCTGATCAGGAAGGCCAGCAGTCTCCACGGAAACCGGCCCCGACTTGAAAGTCTGGCTGGCGGCGCGGTCTGCAAAACTTCAAATTGCCGTTCTGTCCAGTATTGCTGACCTTCCCTGCGTTTGGGCATCTTCTTCTTCAGGTTCTTTTTCGCCTTGATCAGCATAGGATCGCGGGTGTCTTCCGGAATCGCGTCGTACTTTTCCTGCCAGCGAAACAATCGTACGTCATCTTCATGTGCGACGGCAAAAACAAAGCCACGACTGTCAAATTGTGGGCGTCCTGCGCGCCCGAACATTTGATGAGCAGAACTGGCCTCGATGACTTTCATGCGGCCCGGCGGCCCCTTGAGCAGCGATGTCATCACGACGGATCTGGCTGGAAGATTGATGCCAGCGGCCAGTGTTTCGGTGCAGACACAAATCGACAGAAGTTTCTTCTGGAACAGCTTTTCAATGATGCGTCTGTATTTGGGCAACAAGCCGGCGTGATGAATACCAACTCCTCGAATCAGTATCTGCTTCAGCTTCCCACCAGCCCCGATGCTCCAGTCAACCTGGTCGAGCTCGGCTTGCAACTGTTTCTGCTGGCCATCCGCCAGAAGCCGTTTGCCTTTCAGCTGCTCAGCAACGCTCCAGCATTCGTTTCTGTTAAAACAGAATACGAGCGCCGGCGTGTATCGATTCTCATCTTCGCCGTCCGCCATCTTCTCCAGATGATCCGAAAGCATTTCGTCCCCCACCCACGTAAAGGTTAGAGGGACACGGCGTTCTTCGCTTTGCAGTAATCGCAGTCGACGACCATGCTGACGTGCGAGCCAGACAACAAAATCAGCCGCATTCCCGACCGTGGCGCTGATGAGCAGAACTCGCACGTGTTTCGGCAGAATTCCCAGCGACAGTTCCCAGACAATACCACGTTCAATGTCGTTGAAGCTGTGAAATTCATCCATCACAACGGCAGACACGTCGTCGAACGGAAATTCCTCAGGCGACAATAACCGATTGAGGAGAATTTCTGCGACGACAACTAACAAACGAGCATCGGGGTTGATTCGACGGTTTCCAGTCACCAGACCGACATCATCTGCACTGAAGCCCCAGCGAACCGCTGACTCGCGCAATTCGTAAAACTTCTGCTCCGTCAACGCGATGAGTGGCGTTGTGTAATAGGCCCGGCGTCCTGTCAACAATGCTTCGAACATTGCCGTTTCTGCAACAACCGTTTTGCCGCTGCCCGTCGGCGCGCAAACGAGCAATCCATCGTCCTTCTCAAACCATGACAGGATAGCCTGTTCCTGAAACGGGTAGGGTGGCCAGGGCAATTGCTCCAGGTATCGCAATGCCACTTCTTCTGAACTGATCTCGGCAGATTCCATTTCATTCCGATCGATAGAACCGACTCACTGGCACAGAACGAAACCGACATGAATACTGCGATCCGGTATTGTCCCAATAGCTCATGACAGCTCGGTGATGAATAAAGGTCAGACTTGTGTAGGAATAGGTACGTTCCGGGTCGGTCTCAAGGTTGCAGGCAATTGACCAGTTTGTGCCTTCATCTTTGGACAATGCAACCGTTAGCGGGGTTCGACGGCCTCCATGGCCCTGACCTTCCTGCCAGGTATGGTTCCAAACCAGCATCAGATGACCTGTGGATGGTATCCGCCGAACGGTGCAAGGGGCCTCGGGTGCTCGCAATCCCAGCAATTCCATTTCCGACCACGTTTCACCCAGATCGCTCGAGTAGCTTCGGCCAATGTCCCCCAACTGGGTTCGAACAAGCATCATAATTCGACCGTCCCGGAGTTCCACGAGATCCGGCTCCATCGCTCCTCGTCTGGCCGCGTCAACAAATCTGCCATCGCCTCCATCGCTGACAGGGGATCTCCATGTTTCGCCGCCATCATCCGAGAGATAACAATGACTCACAAAATGGTTTACCGACTTCACATCAGAAGTGGAAGCCGCTGGCACCAGCAGCCGACCGCCGGTCAGCTGAAGTACTCGATCATTGTTGATCACGTGGTAACCAGGATCGCTGGTTACGAGAATCGGAGCACCAAACGTCCGGGCTTCATCGTCAGAAAAGCGAACATACATGTCCAAATCGTCCAGTCCGTTCTTCTGAAGATAAAACAGTGCGATTCGGTTCGCGGATTGATTCTGAATCCTGCGCAAGGTGACGCTCATTACGTTCATCCCGCCGGTATTCTCTTGCAGGATACTCGGTAATGACCAGGTGCGTCCTCCGTCTCCGGACCGACTGGCAACAATCTTTGCGCTGTCGAAATCACTTCCTCCGTCTTCGAACTGAGTTGCAGCAAACAAAAGTGATCCATCCGCCAGTTCGATCACTGACCCTTCTGTATTTCGTGGATGCTCCCCGGTTGCTGCGAAGACAATTTGTGACACATCCTCATTCACCGCGACTGATTCGCCCCGTGACATCTGCAGCAATGACTGAGCCGCGCGAATCGCGGCATCTTTGTGCGGATCATTCAGCATCGTAGTCAGCAATGGTGCCAGATGCGTGGCCCATGCGTCCCCGGCAAATGTAGCGGCATAAGTACGAACAGCCGGATCGCTGCTTTGAAGATTCTTTGCGAGGGCGGCGAGCCCGGAAGGATCGCCCAGTGCGGCCAGCGAATGATTGAGGTACGCAGTGGTGAGTTCATCGGCATGCCGGGAAAGTTGACTTTGGATCAGTGGGATGTCATCCACGGTGCCAATTCTTCCCAGAATCCAGGCGGCGACTTTGTATAATTCAGGATCGCGGTGGTTCAGCATTTCGCGCAGAAATACCATCGCTTCCGGGTTTCCGCCTCGAGCCAGTGCGCCGGCCGTCATCAACTTCAAACGCAGGTCTGTGGTCGTTTCAAACCGCATCCGCATCGCAGCACCACTGCCCAGGCGGTACACCTTATAGAGACTTTCCGCTGCATGGGTGTGTCCATGAGGGTTGTTTGCCGCCAGGATATTCAGCATAACGCGGTCCCGCAAGACATCTCCGGCCCGCACAAGTTCACGAGCCAGGCCACAACGCCGCTGGTCATCGGTTTCCGTTTCCATAAGGGGAGTCAGAGTTTCAATGACTTCGGACGAATGGCCGCCGAGAGTTAAACCTTCCGCTGCATGGATCGCTGGCCAGAAGTCTTCGCCATGGATACCGGCCAGGCCGGATCTCAGAACCTGCAAACACTGGTCGCGAACTTTCGGTTCCAGGAACAGGCGTTCCTTTGCCGCTATCGCCGACTCGTCTGCTCCCGTGTCCCCGGAAAAGCAGAGAACCTGTATAAGTGTGATGGCCAGACAGAGAAATTTGGTTCGCACCATTTGGCGATTCTTTCATTGAGTATTTCTAACGGCTACTGAGTTTCTAACGGCTGCTGTGCCTGTAGGATATGCGTAGAAACAGTTTCGCTGGTTTCGCCCCTTCCTCGGAGAGAAAGAGCACTCAGACAATGGTTGATCTCCAAAACCCTGCGCGATTTGCAAACGTCGCGCGCAGGCGGCGCATTGTAGTGTTCTTTTGGGTCTGCGTCCTGTTGAACACAACCGAACAAATCTCCGGGCAACTGAAAGACTCTGTCCAGCGTCCCTCTGCGGTCTTTGGCGATGAGCGTTCCGGGCAATCCGGCACGTTGAGCGTGACAATTCGCGAATCAGAAAGCGAAATCGTTGTTTCTGGTCGAATTCTGGTTCGTGCTGCCGATGGCGGTCTGCTTATCGAAGAACGAAGCGGGCGAATCCGGATCGTTAAGGCAGAGACAATCGTTCAGGAATCTTTTTCTGACAGTCCATTCACGCGTTTCAATTCGGACGAACTCTCCGCCTATCTTCGTGGAATCACAGGCCCGGAGTTCGGGATTACCAAAACCCCGCATTACGTGATTTGCAGCAATTCATCACCGGAGTATGCAGAATTCTGCGGGAAGTTGCTCGAACGTGTTCACGGCGAGTTTTTTGATTTGTTTGAGCACGAGACGCGTCCCTTTATCGTGCAGCCAACGGCTCCGTTGCCCATCATTATTCTTGCAACAAATCAGGAGCTCGTCGCTTTCGGAAAAACACAGCACCCGGACGTGTCGTTTGAAGACACGCCCGGATACTACTCAGTCCGGGAGAATCAGGTTCTGATGCACGACCTTTCCGGCGAACCCCAACGTAGTTCCATCAGCAGTATCCGCAAAAAACTTTCCGGCATGCCGCGTCAGGTCTCAACGGTTGTCCATGAAGCGGTTCATCAATTGGCGTTCAATAGTGGTCTTCAGGTGCGAATGGCGGACAATCCGCTTTGGTTTTCGGAAGGTTTGTCGTTGTGGTTTGAGCCGGCATCAGTTCGGTCAACGTTGCTCTGGAATCGCCCGGGGCAGGTCAATCCTGTCCATCAGCCGTTATTCCGGTCGCAAATCATCGGAGAGCGGCTCGTCCTCCCGTTACAACAGCTGGTTGCGAGTGACGCTCCATTTCAGAATGCCGACCAGGTAGCCGCGGCTTACTCCGAAAGCTGGGCGCTGATGACATGGCTGATCCGAAAAGACCCGGAAGGCATGGACCGCTTTATGAAGGCAATCTCCCAACGGAAACCGCTGAAACAGCTCACTCCTGATGAACGATCCCTGGAGTTTCAGTCGGCATTTGAAGAATCATTAGACGAAATTGAAACCTCCCTGATTCCTTACATCGGACGCATGCGGGTGCCATGAGAGTGGGCCTCTGCTGTTTTCTTCCTGAAACGCAGCTGAGAACCCATAATGTCCGGAAGCAACAGACTTCCCAGGACTCTTTATCCGACGATGCAACCATAGGTGGCCCGTACCACGATTTTGTCTGCACGCTGAACAGTACTGTTCTGACAACAATAAGAATGAGGAGGTTGTGATGAGTTGGCTAACAGAGAATTCATGGCCCCTGATTGTTGGTTGTGGAACCCTCGGAATCATGTCTGCGATCCTGTTCGACGCAAAAGGTCGAATGGCAGCCGTGGGCTTCTTTCTGCTGGCCGCATCCTTGTGGTGGATCGAAGGTAGTGTTGTGACGGAAGCTGAAGTGCTGGAAAAGGATCTGCAGAGTATGCTGGATTCATTCATCAAACGAGACGAACCTGCCATCCACGGACAAATCTCGGACGATGCACCAAACCTTCGACAAATTGCATCCGAGGGCCTGAAACAGGTGACTCTGGATTCGGATTTTCATATCAAGGATGTCCGCATCGAACTGAACGAGACAAACACCGAAGCGATCGCACATCTGCGAGCCAATGGGCAGGCAATTCTGCGAAGTTCCGGGTACGGCCAGAATGTTGCGACACGCTGGGAAACCCAATGGAAAAAAGAATCTGGTCGCTGGAAACTCACCGGTGTAAAGCGGCTGGACGTTGTGAACGGTCAGGAAATCGGAATTCTTGACCCGCAGTGAAGCTGTCATCACGACAAATCTGTTCTGCTAAACTCTCGAAACAAAATCGCCAAAGGTGAACTTCTTGTCTGCTACCTTCGCTGGCCGGATATTTTCCTCAGGGAGAATCTTTTCTCACGCAACCATCGCCGGCAGGCTTCTGCTGTTGATCGCATTGTTTCAGAGTCTTTGCGCAGCCATCAGCGATGACTTCCCCGAAATTTACAACAGCGAACGCGACAGGAATGCGAAGCCGATGGCCGCGGAAAAGGCTGCTGCTTCGCTGAGCGTTCCAGCCGGTTTTCAGGTGTCGGTCTTTGCATCCGAACCCATGGTGCAGAATCCGATTGCCATGGCCTTTGATCGGCGGGGACGGATCTGGGTCGCAGAAAATTACACGTATGCAGAGCGACAGCAGCGGTTTGACTTGTCCCTGCGGGACCGTGTGTTGATTTTCGAAGACAGTAACAATGATGGTCGTGCCGATCAGCGAACCGTTTTTACAGATGACGTTCAGATTTTGACAAGCGTGGAAATCGGCCACGGCGGCGTATGGCTGATGTGCCCACCGCGACTCCTGTTTATCCCGGATACCGATGAAGACGGCAAGCCCGACGGTCCCGCTCAGGTTGCGCTGGATGGCTTTACGATTGGACAGGACAGCTACCATAACTTTGCCAATGGCCTGAGATGGGGCCCTGATGGCTGGCTCTATGGGCGGTGTGGCCATTCGTGCCCGGGATGGATTGGCCAGCCGGGTACTCCGCAGGATCAACGCGTACCGATTGACGGCGGAATATGGCGATACCATCCGACGCGCAAAGTGGTAGAGGTGCTTTGCCACGGCACGGTAAATCCCTGGGGCCATGACTGGGACGAATTCGGCGAACTCTTCTTCATCAACACAGTCATCGGACACCTTTGGCATATGATGCCAGGAGCGCATTTCAAAGAGTCTTTTGGCGAAAGCATGAATCCGTTGGTTTACGAGCGAATGGACATGATCGCCGACCACTTTCATTTTGATACTTCACTGGGCTGGTCGAAAAGTCGCGATGGCAAGGCGACTGATCATGGCGGTGG
>JAGQQE010000007.1 GCA_020426345.1 Planctomycetaceae bacterium | reverse complement strand
CGAAACTGTATCGGAGCGATTCAAAACGTCGGTGTGATTCCGGAGCATCGATGTAAGGGACTCGGCCGCTCACTTGTGCTTCAGGCGTTGCATGGATTCCGCTTTAGTGGAATGCACCATGGAGTGCTTGAAGTCACGTCCGAGAATCGCATCGCTGTCAATTTGTACGAATCCATGGGATTCGAAATCTGTGAAGTTCTCTACCGGAACTCCAGCACCGGCGAAGTTGTTTCTGAGTTGCCAGAATGAAATCTGTTCGCTCGATTGCCCTCAGCAGGCAGACGACCGAGCACTTTGACCATCCAGCACTTTGACCATCCAGCACACCGGCTATCGGAATGCTTCGAATCACGTCCGGTAAATGAAGAGTGAAAGGGCTTATTTCGGGGAGAGCTGTCGATTCGGAAACATCAGACTGCCCAGAATTCCAGTGACGATGTTGGTGGCCAGCGTCACTGGAGCAATCCACTGGAAGCTGATGGGATCAGCGGTTGAGGTACTGCCCATCATCACTGAAACTGGGCCGGAAAACGCGATCAGGATCGCAACCAGAGTGCTGCAGATTGTGCCAATCCACACGCCAGTGGGGCTCGCAAATCGAACAAAAATAGCGAAAAAGAACAGACCGAATATGGGGGTCGAAAGCAGATTCGCTGTCTTATTGGTGACGGTCGTGATATTTCCGGGTACCTGCCCAACCAGCGAACTGCACAAAACGACAAAGGCACCAATCCCAAAGGCCATCCAGCGAGCTGTTCTTACATGTCCGACTTCTGTCTTTGGACTTCGATCAAATCGATCCATGAAGTCCGTCATCACAACGGCTGTGATGGAATTGACACCGGAATCGATACTTGACATGGCCGCGGCAAACATTGCTGCAACGACGAGCCCTGAAATCCCCGGGGCAAGCAGATAAGAAATGAAATACGGAAACACTTTATCCGCATCCTCTTTCAGGTTCATCGTCTTTGGCAGTTGGTCCGGGTTGAATGCGAAATAACCCAATAATGCAAAACCAACCAGCCCCAGAGTAATCGCCACGACAAACGAAACGATCATCTGAATTCCCAGCGCCCTTCTGGCTGCTTTGACGTCCGTTGTCGCCATGAATCGCTGGACCGAAGTTTGATCGCCGCCGGAGGTGGCAATCAGCCAGGTGGTATAGTTAAGAATCCCACCGATAATTGTCACCCGCACTGCCGGGTTCAGACTAAAGACCGGCTGCGTATCCCAGTTGGGATCCCAATGGGTTGGAAACCATCCAAAGCCGCCCAGCCGCCACGTAATCACACCAAGAACTGTCAGCGCTCCGCCGTACAGCAGAATGGTCTGCATCAGATCCGTGATGACAACCGCTCTTAATCCGCCGATTGAAGTGTAGGTCACCGCGATTGCCCCGGTAATCAGAGCAATCAATGGAATCATGTTCGGGCCAACGCCCAGCATTACAGTCAGAGCCTCTGATGTCTTATAAATTAAGAGCGACATCCAGATCAGTCGCAACAAGACGAACATGATCGCGCCAAGCATCCGAATACTGAGCCCAAGCTTCAGTTCAAGTAATTCGTACGCACTGGTGACTCGGTGCTTCATATACACGGGCAGCAAGCCATAGCCGACAACCAGATAGGCGATGGGCAGGCCAAGGGGAGTCAGCATGTAGGCTGGTCCCTTACCGAGCGATTCTCCGGGCATCGATAGGTAAGAAATCGTACTCAGCAACGTGGCAAAAAGCGAGACGCCGATCAGCCCCGGGTGCATGCTTCCGGTTCCGACAAAGTATTCACGCGTCGATTTCTGCTGGCGGCCGTAGTACCATCCGAGCCAAAGCGTGCCGACGGCGTACGCTCCGATGATGCACCAGTCGATGGTCGTCAAACCACGGGCAATCCATTTAGGCTCGGCGTACTGCGCAAGCAGAAAGGCTGAATCATACATCGCTCTAAGTAGCCTGTTTCAGCAACAAAACTATGGGCAGGAGAGGCTCCTCGAATTCATCGAAAGCCGTGAGACATAAGCCAGCCATGCAGGACGACTGGAAACCAATCGTGTTTTAAGGTCTCCTGCTCGAGGCAGTCCCGGTTTTCAACAGGTTGCTAGTCTTCCATTTCACGCATTCCGGCTCGACGCGCTTTCATGGCCAAACGAAATGCTTCTTCGTCCCCATACTTTTCGACAGAAAATCGACGTGTCCGCCGAACTCCGGGCCTGGGACTCCATTGAGCGACCCAGTAGTGGTAGACCAGTTCGTTGGGCCCGCGTCGATCCACTTCTTCAGACAGCCGCACACCAACGATACCCGATGTGTTGCGCGACGATTTCACTTTTGCAAGGGCTTTTCGTGACTGGACGGGCAACCTGGCCACCAGTTCATCCCGGTACTCACGCGCTGCCGCGAGCGCTTTTCGTTTTCCGCCGAATTTTCGATCGTTGAAGAATTTGTGGAATGCTTTCCCACGCCGCATGACGCGCACCTCGTAGCCATGGGTGCCGACACCAGCGGTCTCAATATCAATTCGAGTAATATTCTTATTCTTGTTTTCAGCCATTGCCAGGTTCTTTCTTTCTCAAACAATCTGCCGACGCGACGGCTTCACGATGGCCCGAATCTCACGTTACAATCCGGCTGCGTCCAGCAACCAGACTAACAACAACAGTCGCCGAAATCACGCCACACAGTAACGACTTTCCACGACCGCCGACTTTTCCCACTGGCCAACAACAATCGCTAAAACTGCAATGAAGCAACCTGCCATTGACCTGAATGATGTTCGACTGGCATCAGAACGCATCCGTCCATGGATTCGAAATACTCCGGTTCTGTCCTCCGAATCGCTGGACCAGGACCTCGGATGTCACGTTCACTTCAAATGCGAAAACCTCCAGCATATCGGAGCTTTCAAGGCTCGCGGCGCCTGTAATGCCGTCCTGAATCTGTCGGATCATGCTGCAGCATCAGGGGTTCTGACACATTCTTCCGGCAACCACGCTGCAGCGCTGGCCAGAGCAGCCCGGATAAGAGGCATCGAAGCCCACATCGTCATGCCTGTCAATTCTGCCGAGGTAAAACTGGCTGCCGTCCGCAGACTGGGGGTCGCTCCCATCCTTTGCGAACCTACTGCTGAAGCCCGCGAAATTCGAGCAGCGGAACTCCTGGAAAAGACAGGAGCCACTTTGATTCACCCTTTTGATAATCCCGATGTGATCGCAGGGCAGGGCACTGTCGCTCTTGAACTTCTGTCACAACTGAATCGCATCGATGCCGTCATCTGTCCTGTTGGAGGCGGGGGGCTACTTTCAGGAACGTTGACCGTCATCAAAACACTGCGGCCTGATGTCGCAGTCTATGCCGCAGAACCCGAATGGGCGAATGACTGTGCTCGAGGAATGAAGTCTGGTCGAATCGAGCTGAATGACCGATTCGACACGATTGCCGACGGATTGCGAACACCTCTTGGTCAGCTGACATTCCCAATCATTCATTCACTGGTCGATGATGTCCTTCTAGTGGACGAAACTTCCATTATTACCGCTACGCAAACGATCAAGAGAGAATTGCGAGTGGTGGCGGAACCATCCGGTGCAGTCCCATTGGCTGCCATCATGCAGCATCGCGAACTTTTTTTGGGCAGGCACGTTGCCGTTATTATCTCGGGCGGAAACATTGACCCAACCAGTCCTGCCGCCTGATTGCAGATTCACATCTACAAGCGGGCTGGTGGAGACCGGGTTGCCGGCGAAAATGTCAAACCCCGATTCAGTCAAACGTGAAGAAGAAGTCTCGCGATAATTGACGAAGGTCCTGAGAATCAGTTTTGAGATTCAGACGAATCTGCCGCGCAGTTGAACCGCCTTGAGTTCCCACACGACGTACCAACCAACTACGGTCGAGTGACAAATTCATCGACCGCAAACAAGGCCCTTGCAACAGTCATCCAGGCAGCAACTTCCGTATGGTCGACGGCGGCCGGGATTCCAGCTGAACGCCCCAGCAGATCATCGACCTGCTGCCCGTTAGATTGAAATCGCTCCCGCTGCTTCTGCAGGAAGAGTTTGAGGTCCGCCAACTCAGATTTCTCCGGAACGCGCGTCAGTACTCGTCGGAAGAGCATTTCCAGTCGAATTGAATCGAGGTCCGGATGACTCTCAGTGGCAGGAAGATCGGCCAGAAGATGAACGGCAGCGTGCTTTGCAAGATCCACAAACATGACATCATTCATCAATGTCAGTGCCTGCAGAGGAGTATTCGATCGATCTCGCTGAGCGATGCAGGATTCACCACCAGGGCCATCGAAGGTCGTCACCATTGCGAATGGTGCCGTGCGTTTGATCATGGTGTAAATACTTCGTCGATAGCGATCTTCTCCTCCACTGACATTCCATTTCGGGCTGCCAAAAGCCACTTCTGTTATGCCCGCCGGCTGCAGAGGCATAACGGGCGGCCCTCCTTTTTTCAGTGAAAGAACCCCGGAAGCGTTCAACACAGAGTCACGAATAATCTCCGCCTCCAGCCTCAGCCGGGGCATATAGGTCAACAATCGATTTTGCGGATCGCTCACTGCTGCGTCGTGCCTGTATACTGAGGCCTGCCTGTAAGTGGAGCTGCTGACAATCCTCCGATGCAATGACTTGATAGACCATGCATCGTCCTGCACAAATGTAACCGCAAGCCAATCCAGAAGTTCAGGGTGATCCGGAGGCGATCCCTGCAATCCAAAGTCATCGACAGTCTCTACGATGCCGCGACCGAAGAAGGTAGCCCAGTGGCGATTAACAACCACTCGCGATGTCAGGGGATTCTCAGCACGAACGATCCACCGAGCAAACTCGAGCCGGTTCGCAGGCTGGTCGACCGGCCAGGAATGCAGAACGTCTGGCGTGCCCGGGGTGACCGATTCTTCCGGTTGTAAATACTCTCCGCGATGATGACGAAATGTGGGTCGAGGATGATTCTCCGGACGTTCGCTGAACACAAGAGTCGACATCGAATCCGGACGCCGTTGCAGATTCCGAATCTGTTCCACTGGCTCGCGCAGTTTCGGCGAATCGAACAGGAACTGCTGAAACAGACGGTTCTGGTCCTCCACGCTCAGATCACTCAAAGGGGCTCGCAAAAGCTCCTCAATGTCTGAGGCGTAGTCGGTCGCTTTGGGACCATGTTGCGACTGACAACCTGAAAACCGGAAGCGTCCCAGAGAACTGGCGAAGTGCCGACCGAATGACATTTGGATACGGATCGGTTGACCTGCCTCGATTGGCTCCTTCAACTGAAAAACGGCGACATGCCTCTCTCCCTGCCTGCCGTGCACAGACCAGCCGGTCTGAATATCCCCATCAATGGCTTCCTTTGCAGTGGCCGGATTGTTGCCAAAACGATTCTGGGCATAGGTTTCACTGGCGTCTTCAATGGAGTGTTTTCCGTAAGCCGAAAAGACTTCGAACTCGGTCAGAAAAAAATCACCCAGAGTTCCCTCGTAGTACGTCGAGCCGGGACCTCGATTTGGTAAACGTTCATCCGGTAACGCCTCGAGCCGAATTGCAGTCACGACATGGTCTGCAGGAGCCAGTGTGATTTGATAGTCGTCTCGCTTCGCCGTATCGCCGGACGCGAAGATGGAATCGTCTGATTCGATCGTCAATATGGGCAGATTGGAGGTTGCAGAGGTAGGATGGAGGATTGCCCAGCTCACTGCATTGGCTCTGGCCTCCTTCAGCCAGTCGTCATACGACGTCTGGATGGATGCCTGACGACGCTGCTCAATTTCATCTGCTGACAATTGTCGCGCCAGATCGATCTGAAAATCGCCGATCGAATGTGAACTACCATGCTGTTGAGACAGTGAAACCACAAGCTGTAGCTGAGCGTCCTGCCCCACGGCCAACTGTCGAACTTCGCTGACAGCGGACTGCTTTAATCGAAACGACGCTTCAACGTCTTTCGGAATTCCCTTCGGTCCATGAAGCCCCCAACCAGTGGATGAATCACCATCGAATGAACGTGCGAGTTCATAACCGGACTGTTCGACCGTCGACGTGGCGGATTCAATCGGAAGTTCAATTAAACGGACATTGTTGTCTTTCGGCTGGTCGAGCTGTGATGTTGCAGTGATCAGCTTTGCCTGAACCTTGATTTCACTTAATACAAGATTGCCGCCGGAGGAATTGCCCGGGCCCGGACGGCGGCCCCGTGTTCGGAAGTGCAAATTCACTGTGTCGAAATCAATTGTCTCCGGAGTCAGCCGGACGACATAGGTCGGTCGATCGGGTAAATGAGAAGGGGCAGGCGACAGCCAACTGTCATCAAGTTGTCGAATCGAGGCTGGTCCCGACTGTGGGGAAGCATCATCAGGAGAAATGTCCGGCGAATTGATCCCGGAATCTGCTTGAGAAGCACCCAGCGCATCAGCTTTTATCAACGTTGCCGGGATCGACACACTCGAGACCACCGGCCATTTGTCGGCAAGATTCCGAGTTAATTCTTTCGCTTTTGCAATACGTTTTTTCCACTCGTCGTCCAGAGAGGCATCGGCCAGTTCCAGCGATGGCTCATCAGCATTGTTCAGAAACGCCATCAGCCGATAATAGTCCGAGTGGGTGATTGGATCGTACTTGTGGGTATGGCACTGGGCGCATTGAAGCGTGAGTCCAAACCACGTCGTTCCTGTGGTGGCAACGCGATCCGTCATTGCATGGAATCGAAACTCCAGTGGATCGATGCCCCCTTCTTCATTGAGCATCGTATTTCGATGAAAACCGGTGGCAATTTTTTGCGATGTCGTTGCATTGGGAAGCATGTCACCGGCCAGCTGTTCAATCGTAAACTGATCGAACGGCATGTCAGTATTGATCGCATCAATGACCCAGTCACGATAAGGCCAGATGGAACGGGGTCGATCTTTTTCGTAGCCATTCGTGTCTGCGTAGCGGGCCAGGTCCAGCCATCGACGAGCCCATCGTTCGCCATATTCCGGGCGAGACTGCAAGTTGTCAATCAGCTGACGCCAGGCAAGTTCATCGACTTGAGATGCTTCTGCGGAAACGAGGCGACCAGCCCACTCATCGGCTTCCTGAACAGTCGGCGGCAGACCGATGAGATCGAGCCAAACGCGCCGGATCAGCGACATGACGTCAGCTTCTCCCGAGGGCTCGACCCCGTTTCTCGCTTGCGTTTGATGCAGGAAGCGATCGATCTCATTCCCGTCAGATTTCCCGAACGCGTCTTCAGGAACGGGTGGTTTGACCGGTGCAATAAATGCCCAATGCTGTGACCAGTTCGCGCCGGACTGAACCCATTGAACCAGCAGTTGTTTCTGCTGATCCGTCAGTTGCTTCTTCGCGTCTGCAGGAGGCATTTGTAAATCAGCATCATGCGACAGAATCCGCTGGATCAACTCACTGCCATCGACATCACCAGGGTTCACAATGGAATATCCATCGCGTTGCTGAAAGAGTCCATTTTGTGTGTCCAGTCGGAGGTCCGCTTCACGCGTCAAATCGTCTGGACCGTGGCAATGAAAGCAGGCATTGCTGAGGATCGGGCGAATATCCCGCGCGAAATCGGGGGCGTCTTTGGCATCAGCCCGCGAAATGGCCACGGCTGTTGTAACAATCGTCACAATTTGCAACAAGATTTTCTGCATTCGTCCCGCCTGCATCACTGTCTTACTGACTGGCTCTCACGGATTTGCCGAACCGCTGTGGTGACCGAATCACCGGTTTTGGCATCTTCAACCTACCAACAAGCAGCATATCAATTCGATGGCAGGCCATCATCCCGGCGATCGAAAGAGGCCTTCGCGACAGGATGCACTGTTGAGGAAGCTACGTTATCATGGGCCAACTCGCTGCCACCAGGAACTGTGTCCGCCTTTTGCCCGCCGATTTTCAATGCCACTCCTTCTCGATGATACCATCGCAGCCATCGCCAGCCCACCTGGTGCCGCCAAACGGGGCATCATTCGAATCAGTGGCGACCAGGCAATCACGCTCGCACTTTCAGGATTCACGGTCCGCGACAACGGCGGCGTGGCTGGGCGTCACGGGGATGGTATTGGAGCGGAGAAACATGTACTACCCTATCGACTGGAAGGATTTCTGCAAATCGACGCACTGGGGCACGCGATTCCATGCTCCGCCATGGTCTGGCCGACGAGGCGAAGTTTCACTGGCCAGCCGATGGCCGAACTGCACCTTCCAGGAGCGACACCACTCATGGATGCCGTGTTGGAGGATAAACTGCGTCTTGGTGCGAGAATGGCCGGGCGAGGTGAATTCACTATGCGTGCATTCCTGGCCGGAAGAATCGACCTGATACAGGCCGAAGCCGTGTTGGGGGTGATCGATGCAACAGATCACGCTGAACTCCAGCAGGCGCTCACCCAACTTGGTGGAGGAATTACCGAGCGTCTTTCATCAGTGCGGCAGAATCTGATTCAACTGCTCGGAGATCTTGAAGCAGGACTCGATTTTGTTGAGGAGGACATTGAATTCATCACCTGCAGTCAGATCCTTGAGCGACTCGCATCCGCACTCGATGTGATTCAAACTCTCTCAAAGGACTCCGGCAATCGACTCCCCTCCGGCTACCGTCGGCGGGTCCTGCTGGCCGGGATCCCAAACGCAGGTAAGAGTACGCTGTTCAATCATCTGGCTGGCAGCCAGAAAGCCATTGTATCTCCGATCGCCGGAACCACTCGGGACTACCTTCTGGCCAGCGTGATACTCGGAAAGACCCCCGTTGATTTGATCGACACCGCAGGCTGGGAAGTCAGCGTCGATACGATTATGCAAACGGCACAGCAAAAACGGGGTCAGCAAATCGAATCTGCGGACCTGATCGTCTGGTGCACACGAGCGGATATTTCTCCACAGGAGCTCGAACTGGATACGTTACTGCGTCAACAGCTGGACGCTCATCCGGTGCCGATACTGCATGTATGGACCCAGGTCGATCGAAAGTCCGAAACGAAATCTTTTGAATCAGCGCCCTGCACGCCCCGGCTGGAAATCAGCGTTGCTGAGGGCAGGGGTGAACGTCAACTTGTTGATGCAGTTGAGAGCCAACTGCTTTCAGCAACCTCGTCCCGCGGCGAGTTGCTTGGAAGCACAGCCTCCAGATGCCGTGATTCACTTCACAATGCTGCAACCGCGCTTAAAACAGCGATCCATGCGACCCAGTCAGGGGCCGGCGATGAACTCATCTCCGTTGAAATTCGACACTGCCTGCATGCAGTTGGAATGATTCTGGGGGACGTTTACACGGACGACATCCTCGATCATATCTTCAGCAGCTTCTGCATTGGCAAATAGGCACTCAGTTCCGGTACCCTACTCACCAGAGACGACTGAAACCGGTTGCAATTCACGGACTACCGTACCACAGCGCCGAACCTGCGTAACGAGAT
This sequence comes from Planctomycetaceae bacterium, assembly GCA_020426345.1. Classification (GTDB taxonomy): domain Bacteria; phylum Planctomycetota; class Planctomycetia; order Planctomycetales; family Planctomycetaceae; genus F1-80-MAGs062. Next base: position 37,973 of record JAGQQE010000007.1, on the reverse strand, counting down.
GAGAGCGTTCTGCCGCAGATTCAGCAAGCGAAATTGCCTCTTCCCACGTCCGAAATTCTGCGATGTAGATCCAATCCGCTTCTGTCTTCACCCGCACACTATACTCAGGGGCATCCCCTCGCATTTCCTGCTGTCGGGGAGCTTTGTTTGCGGACTCACTGCCTGTGGATGTACCAGCCATGATTGCTCTCGCAGTTTCCTGATCCGGACTCTTGATGCATAAGCACCGCCGACACAGAATGCGCTCGGCGATGTATTATCTAACCCTAGTTCATGCATGCCATTCGCGTCCTGTTTTTCAGGACTTACGTGCATTTCGTAGCCGACATCCTTCAGAAAATGTGTCCGAAAGCATGAGCACAAACTCACAGCGCACCAAAACCAAAAACGCGGCAATACCAGAACCAGAGTCTGGTATTACCGCGTTCGTCAGAACAGAGATTCACACGTCTTGCTGAGAGCCGAATGGGGAACAGCAACACGAAGTTGCTGGCAGACCTAAAAGCACTTGCAGTTCCTGGAATCCGGCGAATACCAATGCCATTGGCGACTGCAAATCGCAACTGCTTTCAGCTGTCAGTTGAAAAAATCGGCACAGGCACGCAGGACGACTGGAAACCGTCGTGTCTTCAGGTCTCCAGCTCGAGCCAGTCCCGTTGTTCAACAGGCTGTCAGGTTAGGTTAGCGCCCGATTTGAACCTTAATTGTTTGATGGAGAGGAAGCGACCATTGCAGTTCGGGGCCGCAACTCGTCCTTTGAACTCAGCGCAAGTCCATCATCGAACTCCGCGACACAGAATCGATTTCGCCCGGACCGTTTTGCGTCGTACATCGCTGCATCGGCCGCCGCAAACAGGCGTTCCGTAAATTCAGCCGGGTCTTCATTGACCGTCGCTTCACATAACCCAACGCTGATCGTCACAGGAATGGTCGCGGTGCCAATGTGAACAGGCAGTTGTTCGACCGTTTTCCTCATTCGTTCCCCAATCAGATTTATGACATGGGGACTGACATTATCCAGCAGGACGACAAACTCCTCACCGCCATATCTACCCAGCAAATCGACATCGCGCAGGCAATGCTGAAGGGCCTCAGCAACCAGTTTCAGGACCTGATCGCCTGCCTGATGGCCGTATGTATCATTGATTTTCTTGAAGTGATCGATGTCAACAACACCCATCCCAAAAGAATGGCCTCTCAATCGATGAACTGCAGCTCTCTCTTTCATCTGAGCCACCAGATAGCCTCGATTGTATACGCCCGTGAGTACATCGATTCGCGATGCTCGAAGCAGATCCGCAACCCGACGCTTCAACATACCGTTTTCTTCGAGCAATTGGTCCGGCACTTTCTCATTGGCCTCTGGCTCCGTTGCCATCGACGATATCCGAGAGAGTTGATCCAGTGCTTCCTGAAGAATATCCGCGACAGGCGGTACCTTTCGCGGATCGACCTCAAAAAGATCGGCAGTAGCTTCAATGCGATCCTGGATCATCTGAAGCAAGTCTTCCGACGTCATCTCCACTGGAAGAGCGAGGTCGTCGAGACACTCCTCGAGCTCAACAATTGATACTCCCTGACTCTTGTCACAGAGCAAAGATGCAATGGCATTCGCTGTCCGGGTGATTTTTACCAGACGACTGTCTGAATCAGCCGGTTCCGGACTGTCGGGCGTCTGATCAATCGCCAGAATTGCGGACACACAACGAACGGGCAGGCCAATCTGGCCCAGCATCACCGACGACATCTTGTGGTGAGTGAGTCCAAACTCTGCCAACTCCAGTGCAGTAAGCGGTACTCCTTCGTCGGCAGCTTTATCCAGTAGCGGCACATAGCGAGCTGGTTCAGCTCGTAACATGGCCAGCTTACCAACACCGGATAGCAAACTCGTTGTGTAGCATTCCGATTTGAGTTTCGGCGATCCAAAATAACTCCCCAACATTTCCGATGCCGTCGCCTGAACGAAGGATCGCAACCAGAACTGTTTGAAGTATGACGCATGTTCACCGGGCTCGATTGACTGTCGAGCAAGGGAGAAGCTGAGAACTAATGGTGCAACACTGTTCCGCCCCAGCAACGTCGTGGCGCGCTTAACATCGCTCACGTCGCCCATATTTCCGTATTGAGAAGAATTAGCCGCCTTCAGCAGCCGGGTTGAAATAGCCGGATCTTTACGAATGACCGAAGCAATCTGGTCAATCGAACTGTCCGGATCATCAAACAATCGTAAGACCTCGATTGCGATCGTAGGCAGCGTTGGCAATTTCAAACATCGTGAAAGATCGATCGTCATGGTGCGTCAGGTACCTCTGAGGTCAAATCACTTACGTCGTGATCAAAACGAAATAGATTTCTCCACTCACGTGAAACGAAATATGAGTCGGCCTGCATACTCACTACTCCGCAGCCCCCGCTAGATGTATAGGTCACCAACATTTGATCAGAGTCCACAGTTTTTCGATGGAATGGAAGAGTTCTGATCTTACCATGGGTAGTACCGCGAACTTCTGATCGCTTTTCCCACCGACACCGCCGAAACCGCTCATTACCAAAATGCATGCTGGTAACCCGCTACATCTACCTGTTCATCTGGGAACCGGATAATCGATCGCCTGCTTCGCGCTCTTGCCCACTTTGCGACAGGAATTCCCTCAATCTTTCCGCGGGAAGACCAGCACCCGAACGACCCGCGCGTTCCGCATACGTGGAATCAGGTAGGTGAAACCGGCACGGGGCATCGCCCGCCACGCCCTGCAGTCAATCAGCCCGTCAGACCTGGACCTGCATCCCTGCACTGAGTGAAGTGGGAATGGCAGTCGATTCACGCATTCCGGGGATCTGATACATTACTGTCCTGATACAGACTGCCCCGGAGTTCATGGAGAGAAAGCAACATTACAATGCAGGACATTCTCAAACATATTGATTCGCAGAAGCCCCAGACACTGGATCAGTTGTTCGAATTTCTGCGCATCCCGAGTGTCAGTGCAGATTCGGCCTATGCTGGCGATGTCAGGCGTTGTGCGGAGTGGGTACGGGATGCAATGGAACGTGCGGGTCTGAGCGCAGAAGTGATCGCGACTGACGGACACCCAATCGTTTACGGAGAGCGTGTTCAGGATCCAGCACTTCCGACAGTGCTGGTCTATGGTCACTACGACGTGCAACCTCCGGATCCGCTCACTCTCTGGACGACTCCGCCCTTTGAACCACAGATTCGCGATGGAAAGATCTTTGCCCGCGGTGCCACTGACGACAAGGGTCAGGTTTTTACTCATCTGAAGTCCATCGAAGCCTGGATGCAGATTCGCGGCAGCCTGCCCGTCAATTTGAAATTCGTGATTGAGGGTGAAGAAGAAGTGGGCGGCGAGAACCTGGACCACTTCCTCAAAGAAAATGCAGATCGCCTGAAGGCAGACGTATGCGTTGTCAGCGACACCAGCCAGTATGGAGATGGAATCCCGGCGATTACCTACGGACTACGAGGTATCATCGCGGCGGAAGTACGTCTCACTGGACCATCGAAGGATCTGCACAGCGGAATCTACGGTGGCAGTATTGCAAACCCGGCAAACGCACTGGCTCGAATGTGCGGGACACTTGTCGGAGATGATGGACGCATCCGGATTCCAGGCTTTTACGACGATGTCATTCCGTTGACAGACGAAGAACGCCAGCAATTTGCAAGACTTCCATTCGAAGAAAGTGTTTTCCTCAGTGAAACCGGATCCAGTGCAACATTCGGCGAACAGGGATTTTCAACTCTTGAACGACGGTGGACCCGGCCGACCTGCGATATTAACGGCATCGTCAGTGGTTATTCGGGTGAAGGCCCCAAGACAATTATCCCATCGGCTGCAATGGCAAAAATCACGTGCCGTCTCGTTCCGGGAATGAAGCCTGAGAAGGTTCTGAAATCACTGGAGCTGTACTTCCGCGATCAGTGTCCTGCTGGCATTGGTTTCCAGTTTCTTCCGTTCCACGGCTGCGAGGCCTTCGTGTTTGATCCGGCCAGCCCATGGATTTCAGCGGCAGGCGAAGCCGTTGCTGAAGCGTTTGGGCGGCCGCCTGTTTTCATTCGTGAGGGGGGATCGATTCCGGTGGTACTCAGCTTCAAACAGATTCTGGGAATCGATACTCTTCTGCTCGGATGGGGCCGCAATACAGATAATCTGCATAGTCCGGATGAACATATCCACGTCGCAGATTTCGAGCGCGGCGTACTGTCGAGCGCTTGGTTGTGGCAGAAACTCGGTGGTGTAAAAACAAGCTGATTCCGAATCTCTGCCATCAGTCTTCCAATGTCCGGAGTATCGCCCAATCAGTGGACGAGACAAAAACCAGACAAGGATTTGTCTGCAGTGCCAACGCTGCCGGACCGATCTCCAGTGGGTCCGAACCACTCAATAATTCCATGAACCCAAACATAAACAACGTCGGCTGAAGGAGTGCTAACATGCTGGATCTGCAGTTCATCTGCGATCATCGCGATGAGGTTGAGCAGAATTGTCAGAACCGTGGAGTTCAGGTGGACATCGCGTCCATCGTTCGGCTGCGTGATGAACGCAGTTCGCTGATCACCCATGGCGATGAGCTGCGGCGCCAGCAGAAAGAGCTCTCTGCTCAGATTCCCAAAGCATCCGCCGAAGAACGCCCCGCGCTGATTGAAAAAGGGAAGCAGCTGCGTGAACAGGTTGCTTCTGCTGAAGAAAAGCAGAAACTGGTCGAAGAACAACTTCGTTCAGAACAGTCACGCGTTCCGAACATGACACACCCGGACGCTCCTCTCGGAGGGGAAGACGACGCGCGAGAGCTGCGTATTGTAGGCAGCAAACCAGAATTCGATTTCAAGCCACTCGATCACTTCGATCTGGCAGCAAAGCTCGATCTCATTGACTTCGAAGCTGGTGCGCGTGTTGCCGGACACGGTTTTTACTACCTCAAGAACGATGCCGTCATGCTGGAAATGGCGCTCGTTCAGTTCGCATTGACCAAATTGCGCAGCAAAGGATTCACGCTGTATTCGACACCGGATCTGGCCCGGGATTCTGTTCTTGAAGGCATTGGGTTCAATCCGCGTGGTGACGAAACTCAGATCTATTCTGTCGCAGACTCCGACCTGAGCCTGGTTGCCACCGCCGAAATTACGCTCGGCGGCGCACTAAAGGATCAGACCATTGATCTGGCTGATTTGCCAATCAAGTGCTGCGGCCTGTCCCACTGTTTCCGAACGGAAGCCGGCGCGCATGGTCGCGCAACACGTGGCATCTATCGCGTCCACCAATTCACCAAGGTGGAAATGTTTGGATTCACAGCCGGCGACGTGGCTGCATCAGATGCACTACATCAGGAAATCGTCGCGATCGAAGAAGAAATCTTTCAGGAACTCGGCATCTGTTACCGCCTGATCGACACAGCAACCGGTGACCTCGGCGGCCCCGCCTATCGCAAGTTTGACCTGGAAGCCTGGATGCCAGGACGCGGAGAAGCTGGCGAATTCGGTGAAGTCACGTCGGCATCAAACTGTACCGACTATCAGGCACGTCGACTGGGGATCCGTTATCGCAGCCCGGAAAAGAAAGGAACGCAATTCGTTCACACATTGAACGGCACGGCCATCTCCTGCGCCCGTGCCATCATCGCCATCATGGAAAACTACCAGCAATCAGACGGTACAATCGCAGTCCCTGCGGTTCTTCAACCCTGGGTCGGTAAAAAAGTCATCGACTAGTTTCCTGTCAGCGTCTCTAACCTTACGCTAACACCACACAAAAGCCCGAAGCAGCCTGCCTCGGGCTTTTTTGTTGTGGGACGGTATCACACAATTCTCCTGCAAATGTCTCCCTGCGAGTGTCACGCACCAATCAAAGGAACGAGTACCGTGAATTTCAGGACTCTTCAAGCTCTGCGGACCACCTGCTTACTGATAACTCTGGTGAATCATCCCGGCATTCGGGCGGATGAAGCTTCGCCCCTGATCCAGTCCATTTCCCGGGAGGTTGTCTTCAGCAACCGTGACGGCAGTGGCACAACCTGGTTTCACCCTCGAGTTTGCATGCTCCCCCAGGGAAATGGCGAGCCTTTGGCTTTGATGACGCTGCAGGAGATCGGTGGCTCTGATTACTTTGGTACAGTGCACTGGTCCATGTCGCGGAACTTTGGACGCACATGGAGTCAACCTGAACCGATTTCTGCATTCGCCCGGGAAGTCGTAGCGGGGCGAACAGACGGTCTCACAGCAGGTGTTTGCGATGTCGTGCCGGAGTATCATCCGGAGTCGGACACGGTCCTCGCGCTTGGTCATGTGGTTTTTTACAAAGGGGATTACTTCGCCCGAAAGGAGCAGCTTCCAAGGTTTCCCGTTTACGCGACCCGATCATCGGATGGAACCTGGTCTTCCCGGCGTATTCTTGAATGGGATGATCCCCGCGGAGCTTATATTTACACCAATAACTGTGGCCAGCGCATCACATTACCCAATGGCGACATTCAAATGTCGCTCACGTTTGGGCCTCAGGAAACAGATCGACTTGTTGCAGGGGTGCGTGCCGGCTACGACGGACAGGAACTGAGAATTCGCGATGTGGGACCACCAATGGCCAATCCGCATGGACGAGGATTGCTGGAACCGAGCGTCACAAAGTTCGGAAATCAGTTCTGGATCACAATGAGAGCCGAAGACAACCATGGCTACGTTTCCACAAGCAATGACGGATTGCACTGGGATGAGAAACAAGTCTGGATCTGGGACGACGGAACAACCATCGAAATGTCAACAACTCAACAACACTGGCTCACGCACAGCGATGGGTTGTATCTGGTCTACACTCGAAAAGACGAATCAAATATCAACGTCATACGCTGGAGATCGCCTCTATGGGTTGCCGAGGTTGATACGAAGAAGCGGTGCCTGATCAGATCCACGGAACAGATTGTGCTCCCGTTGGCAGGTGATGGAATCCAGGCTCCGGAGCAGGTTGCTTTGATGGGCAACTTTCATGTGACAAATGCGGGTCCGCATGAGTCATGGATTACCGTGGGTGAGTGGATCAGAGCCAAAGGAAACACAGGCGACGTTCTTCTTGCTCGCATCCGATGGTCTCGCCCCAATAAGTACTTCCAGCTCAAATAAAAACCGGATGTGCTGACTGCACTGGAGCATGCACAAAATGATCATGGAATTAACTACCCGGGTGGGCCGGCGGCCCTTCCGCACGAAGCTAGCTGTCCGATGAAACTCCGGGACAAGCACGCAGGAGGACTGGAAACCATCGTATTTTCAGGTCTCCTGCTTGTGCCAGTCCCGTTTTTCAAGAGGCTGTTGGGTTAGACGATTCGTCGCCCATGCACCATCACCTGGTTGACCAGCAATCGGCGACTCAGCAGCAGGATATCTGCAGATTTCCCGACCTCGATGCTGCCTGTTTCAATTGCGATCCCGGCTCGTTCTGCCGGCGTCAGGCTCGCCATCCGGATGACTTCCGGCAGGGGTAACTTCGTAGCAGATATCATCTGACGCACCATGTGATCCATTCCGTTGACGGAACTGGCGAGGCTCCCTTCAGTTGCCCAGCCGACTCGACCATCACTTTCAAACCATGTCCCGCTATGTTCGTTACCAAAGCGATATCGTCCGGAGGGCATATCCATAGCGCGATTGCAGTCGGTGACAAGACACAGCCGGGAAGGTCCTTTCATCATGGCAGCAAAATGAAGCAGTTCGGGTGAAAGGTGCATTCCATCCGCGATCACTTCAGTACTCATTTCCGCATTTGCCAGCACGAATTCGGTCATGCTGCCCTGCATCGGCACTCCTAACCGTTGGCGGACAGAGGAAACGTTGCTCATGGCGCACCAAAAATGGTCAACGTGTCGCATGCCAGCTCGAAACGCGAGTGCCATTTCCTGCCAACTGGAGTTGGAATGGCCACAGGTGACCAGACATTTCCTGCGGCGGGCCGCCTTATAGAAGTCGATTGCTCCCGGCAGTTCAGCCGCGCAGGTGGCAATCCTGATCATTTGGGTTTGGAAGTATCGGTCGAACTCTTTTGCAACAGGCGGGCGGCACTCATCGCGCGGGTGGCATCCCGTTTTGTCCTCGGCAAAGTAGGGACCGTAGAGATGCACACCTGCAATGCGACTACCAGCGTGATCCGTACCTTCGCTCTGCACCGTCCGGCAGGCGTCAATCATCGCCATTATCTGGTCGAATTCACCAGTGGTGGTCGTTGGAAAAATCGTGGTGGTGCCGTGCCGTGCGTGTGCAGCGCAGACGGTTCTGACCGCCTGGACTGTCCCATCCATGAAATCAGCCCCTGCACCGCCATGGACGTGGATGTCGACAAAACCCGGAGAAATGTATCCTCCCCGGGCATTCAGCGAATGTGTATTTGCGGGGATTCGGCCACCCGATTTCACCGAGACGATCCGACCTCCGTCGATGATGATCACCGCGTCATCCAGGAGTCGATCAGGAAGAATGGCTGTGCCATTGTAGATAATCGTTTTCAAGGAAAACTGCTCCATGTCTGTAGAAACTCAACCCTTCCGCATGGTGAACGATTTGCACATCATTGAACAGGACTGCTGGCGACATCTTTCTGCTGCAGTCGATGATCGCGACCACCCGTGGAGGCTACCCGTGATGGCAACGACATCACCGATCGGCGCAAAACAGAGAACGCTCGTTCTCAGAAAGGTCGATGTCTTCGAGAAGACGCTCTGGTTTCACACGGATATACGTTCGGCAAAGGTCGCGCAGATTCAGGCAGATCCCCGAGCTTCACTGTTGTTCTACGACCAGGCGCTGGGGGTCCAATTGCAGCTTTGTGGCGTCTGCACAATTCACACCACCGATTCCGTTGCGGATACTGTCTGGTCGACAGCTGCGCCGGAAACACTGAGAGCGTACCTTGGCCTACTGGCACCCGGTACGGAAACCGCGGCGTCGAATGTCAACCTGCCGGAGAATGTCCGGGGGCGCATCCCAACACGCGATGAAGTTCAGGGCGGGCGCCGCAACTTTGCGGTCATCATTTTTGAGGTACAAAACGCGGACTGGCTGCATCTTTCACGAAACGGAAATATCAGAGCCTACTTTGACATCATTTCAAAAACACGCCGATGGATAACGCCCTGACATCAACGAAGGTGCTTCGCAACATCGTTCAAATGGGATTTGCGACTTCCAGGCGTCTTCCACTGCCCTGGCCCGAACGGCATTTCGCTCAGGCCAGGTATGGATCGAATCGCCAGGGCTCCGCTGCGTATCTGCGGCCGACGGACTCAGATGGTTGTTGACTCAGATGGTTGTTGAGGAGAAACCACCGTCAACGACAATGTTCTGTCCTGTTACGAAGGACGAGGCTTTGTCAGACGCCAACCAAACGACGGCGCCGGAAAGTTCTTCCGGCTTTCCGAAGCGAGCCATTGGTGTATGCCCGATGATTTGACCGCCGCGTTCGGTGTATGACCCGTCATCCCGGAACAGTAGCGCCCGATTCTGCTCGGCAGGAAAGAAGCCCGGACTGATGGCATTCACGCGAACACCTTTCGTTGCCCATTCGCGTGCCAGAAACATCGTCAGGTTGATCACCGCTGCCTTCGCCGCGCTGTAGGCGACAACGCGTGACAGCGGAATCATGCCGGACATGGAGGCGATGTTGATAATGCTTCCTTTGCCCTGCGCCAGCATAGTTTCTCCAAATACCTGCGATGGCAACAGAGAACCGCCGACCAGATTCAGATCAAAGACGCCATTCCAGGCTTCCTTCGGCAACTTGCAGAAATCCGATCCGGGAGGCAACGTTGCGTCAGGACGATTTCCCCCAGCAGCGCTGACGAGAATGCTGACCGGCCCCAGTTGATTGTTGATCTGATCTCGGGCCTCCGTCAGAGAATCGACACACAACGCATCCACTGACTGAAACATGGCTGTACCGCCAGCTGCTTCAATTGCTTTGACGCGTGCGTGGCCACGCTCTTCATTCCGACCGAGGATAGCGACACGGGCTCCAGCTGACGCCAACGCTTCCGCCATACTGCCGCCCAGTACGCCGGTACCCCCAGTTACAACTGCAACATCGCCGGTCAGGTCGAACAAATTGCCCGTCATTCATCTGCTTCCTGTATTTGACTGCGGGACGAACCCGCTGGAAAATGCATCCGATAAGGCCCGTATCAGAACTCTGACAGTAGCCTGGGTCAAGCCGATGGGTGCTGTTGCCGAACCTGCGAAACTCATCCATGAACTCATGAACCCGATCCGTGGCAACTTTTCCTCAGGTCGCAACATTCGTTTTGTACTGATTGTTGCCCGGCATGAAACCTGGTTACACTTCCGCCTCGTTTCCAAAAGCTGCACGGCAATCCTGTCGTGAGAGTATCGACCAGCGTAATTGTTTCAGAGCGACCGGAGTGACTTCCCATGGTGTTGATTGCTGACTGGAAGAAATCAACCTTCGACCCCCGAAAAGATCTGGAGGTTGACAAGATTTTTCGATTGGCCATCAAACACAAATGTTCCGACATCCATCTGCAGGTCGGGCGGCCACCCATCTTCCGCATTCGAGGCGGTTTGAAAGAACTGGAGATGCCGCCCATTACCGAAAGTCAGATGATTGAACTGACGTTTCCGATGATGGATCAGCGTAACCTGGACATCTTTCACCGGGACGGCGGTGCGGACTTTTCGAAGGTCGTCGCACTGGACAACGATCCCTGGCGATTCCGCGTCAACCTGCTGACTCAGCTTGGCAAAGTCGGTATGGTGGCCCGAAAGATCGAGCGGTCGATTCCACCGTTCGAAAAGCTGTTTCTTCCCCCCTGTATGGTTGACCATTGTAAATACGACCAGGGGATGGTGTTGCTTGCCGGTGTGACGGGGTCCGGAAAAAGTACGACGATTGCGTCGATGCTGGACTGGATTAACCGCAACATGAATAAACACATTCTGACGATCGAGGACCCGATCGAGTTTATCTACACATCCGACAAATGCCTGATCAATCAGCGAGAAATTGGTCAGGATGTCATCGACTTTCACGTCGCCATGAAACACGCGGTTCGAGAAGACCCTGACATCATGCTGGTGGGTGAAATGCGAGACCGTGAAACGTTCGAAACCGCAATTCATGCGGCAGAAACAGGGCACCTCGTTTTCGGAACGATTCACGCTCCGGGAGCACCCGGAACAATTTCGCGTATTCTGGACTTGTTCCCGTTCGACATGCACAGAGCCATCCGCGCCAGCATGGCGATGAACCTCAAATGCATCGTGGGCCAGAAACTGTTGAAGACGATTGTTGACGTGCCGCCACGCGTGCCCATTGTGGAAATCATGAGCTTCAATCCCACAGTACGTAAACTTGTCATGGAAGAAGCTGACGAAAAGCTATGGTCCGCAATCCGGATTGGCAAGGACGAAGGAATGCAGCTGTTTAATGACAGCCTGTACGACTTCGTGACAAGGGAAATAATCAGTCGGGAAGCTGCCTTCGAAATCTCCCCCAACGTCGAAGAGCTCAAGATGCGACTCAAAGGAATCCAGGTCAAAGGACCTTCGATCCTGTAATTCCAATCAAACCCGGAAACGATACTCCAACGGAGCTCGGGTGAATGCACCCCGTCCTGAACCACAATCTGTATCTCGTCAAAGAGCATGTTGCCATGTTCAAGGCGGCCAACAACTTTGACATATTCGCCCCCGAAACAGGTGAATTGCTCATCGAATGCCGAGAACCAAATCTTGGAGCGTTGACGCGACTGTTTCGTTTCTCCGAATACAAGACCATGACGCCGTTCGCCATTGAACTGGCGACACCATCAGGGGAACCCGTCTTAAACGTCTCACGCGGGATTTCACTGTTCCTTTCAAAGGTTGATGTCCACGACGATCATGGCCAGAAAATCGGTGGCTTCAAACAGAAGCTCTTCTCAATCGGTGGTGCATTCAATGTCCTTGGCCCGGACGACCAGACTCTTTGCACGCTCAAAGGAAAATGGACGGGCTGGGACTTCAGTTTCAGGGCGGACGACGTCGAACTGGCTCGCGTTACCAAGAAGTGGGCGGGGCTGGGCAAAGAGCTTTTTACATCGGCCGACAACTACATTCTGGAAATCGCGGATTCTGTGCCGCGGGATAACCCAATCCGAGGCCTGATCCTCGGCGCTGTTATGTGCATCGACATGGTCTTAAAGGAACGCTGAACAATGAACCGCCTGATCGCATATTCGCTTGCCGCTTTGTCCTGTCTTGCAACTGCAAATGCGCAGGAGAAGCTGACAACAGCCGTCGGCCAGCAGGTGGAAGCCACACTGGCTACCAATGACGGTGGCTCCATTTCTTATCTGATTTATCTTCCCAAAGACTACGACCCATCTGCTGCAAAGCTGCCATTTGTACTTTTCCTGCACGGTCGCGGAGAAAGCAATGGTCCCCTGTCTCTGGTTGCCAAATGGGGTCCACCGATGATGGCCGCCGAAGGCAAGCAGTTTCCTTTCATTCTTGTTTCACCACAATGCCCTCGCGACGATGCATGGTCCTCTGAAGTGCAGCAGAAACGACTCGTCGAGTTGCTCGACCATATCGGCAGCAACTATCACGCAGACCAGAATCGTGTTTATCTGACGGGACTCAGCATGGGAGGCTACGGTTCCTGGCGACTGGCTGCCGATCATCCTTCCCGATTCGCAGCAGTCGTTCCGGTCTGCGGCGGTGGAAAGCCAGAAGATGCTGACGCCCTGAAGGCACTGCCTATCTGGGTCTTTCATGGCGATCAGGACAGTGCAGTTCCCTTCTCGAAGTCTGTGGAGATGGTCGATGCAATCCGAGCAGCCGGAGGCACGAAAATTCGTTTCACCACCATGGAACACATCGGGCACAACTGTTGGTCCGCTACCTACGCAACTCCTGAGTTGTACTCGTGGCTTTTGAGCCACAAACGCGAATAATCGTGTCCCTCAGAGTCGCACGAACCCATAAATCCCGCAGAATTCGGACGCTGCGGGTCGGGTCGTAAGATTGGGCCAACGAAGAAGCAGCGCTTGTCGTACCTCTTTTGATGGTCAATGAGGCGAACCGGGAACCGTATTGCTAAGCTCCCACGCTTCAGAGTACCGCTGCGCGGCAGGGTGACTGCCGAATTGACTGAAATGGGCATGAACTGGAGGGGGCAATCCCATCCATACGTGCCCATTCCCCAAATTGTAAGCGAGAGATGGCGCGTGTCCGACGAACAGAAAAAGCCAGCTGACGAACAGTCTTCCCCCAACGGAGCTGAACCCACCGGGGCCCAGGATGCGGAGGCACCAGAACCCGACGCCTCTGCGGTGTCGGCAAATTCGACATCTTCCGAAGAGACATCGAGTGATTCGGTCACTGCCGAGACCTCGATCACCGCCGAGACCTCAGTCACGACGACGCCCCAACTGGAAGATGAACTTCCGGACATCGAACCATTGACTCCGGAACTGGTTGAGGAAGAGGCGATTCGGGGCGATTTCATGCTTCGATGGGCGGCCATATTCCTGGCGTTGTTGTTCGGATTCAGCAAGATGTCCGACACACGCACGCTGGTTCATATCAAGACCGGCGAACAAATGCAGTCGGACGGTTTTCTGCCGTCAGCAGTCGATACATTGTCGTTCTCGGCCGAAGGCAAACCAGCCGTCAATCTCAGTTGGTTATTCGATCACCTGACCAGTCTTGTCTGGTCGGCAGCAGGTGACGCCGGACTCTCTGTTTTCAAGGCTTTGCTTGCGGCCATCACCGCATGGATCCTCTCCCGAATCTCAGTACCGGAGATGCCCACCTGGTGGAATTCGATTTGCGCGGTGTTCGCCATAGTCGCTTGTTCCGGCGATTTCACGGTATCAACCGAAATCATCACTCTGCTGGGCATGGTCATTCTGATGGCAATCCTGCATCAGCATCGCGAAGGAGTGGTCAAAGGCATCACGTGGAAACTACCTTTGCTGATCGCCGTATGGGCAAACCTTGATCCCCGCGCGTGGATTGGCTCCCTTGCAACAGTGCTGTACGCGATCGGTCTGATGACTGTGCGCAGCCGCCGCGAGTCAGCTGTTGATGCCGGTAAGCCACCAGAAACAATGCCTGCGGGGCAGGGCCTGGGTCTCGCAGCCGCTCTTGCAGTCGCCGCTCTCCTGCTGAATCCGTTTCCATTGAATTCGCTGCTTTCTGCAACATCCATTTACTCAGTTGAGTATCCAACGATGCAGGAGCAGCGCCCGTTAATGTCTTCACTGGCTGGTGTTAGCTTCGATAACCGCGTCGACTATTTCTCGATGCTCGACCCCGACGCGTTTACACTGTTTGACCACACGCAAATCGCTGGAATTACTCTTATTCTGATCGCCGTCATCGCCCTGATTCTGTCGCGAAGTGCTGCTGATCGAGGATTTGCTTTCATGCTGGCAGGACTCTCTGTGCTGGCGATCTATGCGACACACGAATTGCCAGTCACCGCGCTGACAGCAGCGGTGATTTCAGGAACCGTGATCCAGCGATGGTATCGACGCAACTTCAACCTTCAGTATTCGGTGGACACGAAAGAGCTGATGTTTTCGCGCGGTGGCAGGGCCGTCACTGTATTCGTATTCGCGTTCCTGGGCTTTTGCGTGGTTGCAGGTCGCCTGCCAGGCAATACGCCTGTTGGACTTGGATTCGAAGAAGACACAAAGACAACGATTCGCACGATCGGCGAGCAACTGGCGGAGATCCCGGAAGACGCCCGTATCCTTCATACGCGTATCGATCAGGGTGATATCCTGATCTGGCATGGACGCAAGAGTGCTATCGACAGCCGGATTATTCCATTCGGACGGATGAGCAATCCGGATTCCATTACCGCTCGACATCGCATGATCCTGCGAAATTACCTGCGTCCGCCTCAACCAGCCATCGAGGACGAGGAAAAGAAGAAGCAGGAAGAAGAGCTCGCGGCCGCGACACAGTACGTCGAAGAACTTAACGTCACCCATATGATGCCGCGTCTGGCTCCTCCCGGAGTTCCTGACTATCAGTCAATCCAGATGCTCGCCACGCGGCCGGACTGGCTTCTTGTCGAACTGGGACCGTCCGCTGCATTTCTGGAGCGGGTTTCACCGGACTTACCTCAGGCAGAACGAGCCAAAAAACTTCCAGCATTCGGTGTTCAGGCGTTTCAGGAGGCGGAAAGCACGCCCGCTGTGCGCGTCGATTTTGCCAGAACTCCCGATTTCTACGAAACATGGATCTACCGAAAACGGCCGAGCCAGGACGAGCACGTTCGCCAGGCCGAACATTATCTGCGACTGTCCGGTGGCCAGATGCAGTCGCTCGATCAGGTCATTGCGAGCCTTTCGCTCACCACGCTGGCCATCCGCGAACTCAATCAGTCTCTCTACACCGACCCTCAAAACAGTTATGGGTATCGCCTTCTCGGTGAATGCTATCGGCAGATTAACAATATCGAAGGCATCCTGTCCGGCGTTCAACCTGAAGGTAGTTCCTCCACGCGGGAGGAACTTCGGTACATGCAAAGCGTGATGGCACTTCGCCAGTCGCTCAATAGAAATCCCGACGACGTTGATGTTTGGGGGATCCTTTACCAGTTGTATTCGTCCCGCAATAAACAGGACCTGGCATTGGCCGCCCTGGAGAAATGGCTTTCTTTGCAGGGATCCGGCCGTAAGACAATCCAACAGGAAACGCTCATCAAAGAGATGCGTGACACTCGTAATGCGCTTTCCGACGTTGTGAAGGATAATCAGCAGCGTCTGGAAGAGATGATGAAATCCAAACCGCTGCCGGAAGATGCTACGGAGAAAGGCAACGCAATCATCGGTCTGGCTTCTTCTTTGATTCAGGCCGGTTTCCCACTTCAGGCCCTGGGAATCATGAAGGACCACGACGTCATTGTGCAGCAAAATCCAATGGGGCAGACCCTGATGGGGGCTTTGCTGCTGGAATCCGGCGATGTTGAGAATGGCTACCGTTCTGTCACGTCATTCGCTCGCATCGCGAGGGATCAGCCGGATGCATTCCCCGGGATGCAATGGCACCTCGGAGGAGCCATCAGTCAGCTTTCTATCGCCGACTACCAGTCAGCCATCGAAATGCTGTCCATTCAGCTGAAAGAAATCGAACAGGCAAAGGCTTCTCCGGAACCGTACCGGGGCGTTCTGTTATCTGCCCCGCTTGCCAGTGAAGTGAATTTGCTGCCGCAGGCCATGATCTCACAGTGGCCGATCGGGCACCTCAGTTCCCTGCAACTGCCGGTTGCCGGAGTGGCTCGAGCTGAATCTGAGGTCCGATTCCTGATTGCACTTTGCCATATCGAAGACGGGAACGTCCAGGCTGCGCGACTGATTCTTCAGGCAATCATTGTCGAAGATGGAGAATCCGCAAGCCGAAATCTTGCATCGTACTATCTCTCACTCATGGATAGAGACGGGCTGAAGTTCATTGAAGAACACAGCTATTCCCCGTGGGAAGATTTCGAATTCGTCGCTTTCGCTGACAATTCCGCAAACACCGATGGAGGCTCCGTGACGGCTGCGCCGGACACAGCTGGCAAACCTGCGGTTCGTAGCCCGGAGCCTGCTCTGCAAGAAACGCCTGCAGAAACGCCACCGACTCAGGGTGAGCCGAAGAACGAATCGCAGGATTCCGCTCCAGCCGAACAGCCGGCTGCGGAAACGGACAATTAATCGACCGTAGGAATCTCACGAAAGCGTCCCACTGACGCCAGACTTGTCTGCGCCTGCATCGCCGGACGTGTCATCGTTCGCGTGCGCACGGAGGCAAAACCCGCCGACTTGCAACATTGCATCCGCAAAACCTGTGTCACCGTTTGCGGGCAAGATGGGAGGTATGCAGACGGGCGAGGCCCTGCCCACAGCGGTCATTCTTTGAAGAATCTGCCGCTGTCTGTGAACCACCGGGCGTAGACGGGCTCCAGCGAACTGGCCATTTTTGCCGATTCGCAAGTCTCCCCTCGTGAGAAACAGGCTTGTCGGACGACTGTATTCGGCAGCATCTGCGGATTTACGATCGTCCAAAGGGTATGCCGTCCGACGTGTCTTCGAAATCTGGCCATTTCTACCAAAGGTGATCTCGGGATGCTTAACCGTGCCAGGTAACCTCTGCCACAGCCGCGTCCGAACGCGCCGGAATGGCGACAGCAAAGATTGTTGTTGCAGGTTCTGGCGGCAGATCACCTGCTGGTTCGGTTTCGTCAAATCACGGATGAGATTTGCAATGAAAACACTTCAACTTTGCATCGCTACAGCATTGCTGGCAACGAGCTCCGGCTGTTGTCTGTTCGGTGGTCGCTCAACGAATGAGCTGGCTGCCTCTCAATTACATGCTCGCGAACTTTACGCCGAGAACCAGCGTCTGTTGTCATCTCAGATGCAGGCCCAGCAAATGCTGGCCAGCGCTGAATCAGAAAAACAGATGCTGTTAGAAAACCTCAGCAACACAGATTCGCAATTACAAAGCGCGAATGCGCGCGTCGAAAACCTGCTGGCTGAACGCGGAGAGCTCACCGACCGATATGCCAGGGCACTGACGGGAACGGACCCGCTTCTGGCAGGCGGAATTCCCGGAGCGGACCTGACGCCTGATGGATTTATCTACGATGCTGGTACCGGGCTGAACAAATTCCGTCAGGACATCCTGTTCGATCTGGGCAGCGACGCTATCCGGGCGGAAGCAGAACCGATCATTGCCGACTTCGCGTCCACAGTGAATTCCGGAGCGGCCCTCGGAATGAAAATCCTGATTGTCGGTCATACGGACGATCAGCAGATCGTTCGAGGAGAGACCGCTCGAAAACATCCGACCAACTGGCACCTGTCAACGGATAGAGCCGACGCCGTCATTCTGGAGCTGACTAAACGTGGTGTCAGCCCCGAACGCATCGCTTCGATGGGCTATGGCGAGTTTCAGCCGGTTGAAGCGTCGGTTGCCGAAACAGCTCGACAGAGAAATCGCCGTGTCGAGCTTTATATTGTGCCTTCAGACATCAATACGGCCAAATGGGATCCGGTATCTGCCGTCCGATAGCAAACGCCGTGTCACAACCGATCCGGAAGACACTCGATCATGTCACACCAGGAACTTCCCGAACCACTCGATGTCATCGCCGTCGGTGCTCACCCGGACGACGTGGAAATTGGCTGTGGCGGTACGCTCGCGCGGATGGTGCAGCAAGGACAGCGTGTTGGCATCGTTGACCTCACCGACGGTGAACCCACACCCCTGTGCCCCGATCCTCAAATCCGACTTGAAGAGGCACGACAAGCCGCGGATGCGTTGGGCGTTCACGTTCGACACACACTCAATTTACCCAATCGCCGCTTATTCGATTCGTTCGAAGCGAGAGTTGATCTCGCCAAGATTTTCAGAATTTATCGTCCAAGACTGGTCATCGGAATTGCGGACAAGACTCCACTGGCTTCACCGGATCACTGGCAGGCGATGCAAATCACCGATGCGGCCATTTTCTATTCCCGGCTGTCCAAGTGGGATCAGTACTTCGACGAACTGCCCGTCCATCGAATTGATCGACAGCTTTGGTACCCACTGGGACTTCAGAATCTCAGCCGCCCGGAAGGTGGGGGAGAATTCGTTTCGGATATTTCCGAAACACTGGAAACGAAGCTAGATTCGATCCGCTGCTATAAGACTCAATTTCCACCGGGGAAGGAACGGGTCTTTAAACTCGTGGATAGTCAGGCAAGAATGCTGGGGGCCACCACAGGATTCGAAGCGGGCGAACTCCTGATCAGTGCGACGACACTGGGGCTTCAAAGTGTCTTCGAGACAATATGCGGGGCAACGGTCCGGTGAGCTGCTTTTAGGTTTTCCCCTGTTTCCAGATCCCGTATCATTGACCTGTGTTTTGTATCTTTACTTTTCGGTTTGAGGGCGACTTCACATGTCGCCGGCGAGCATACAGATGGTTTCAATCAGGACTGGTCAGGTCAGCATTACAGGCAATTTTCGTGAGAACAACGAAGACAGCCTGGTCGTTGACGAAGAGCATCGCTTTGTCATCGTCGCCGATGGCATGGGCGGCCAAAGTGCCGGCGAAAAAGCCAGCGCGCTCGCGGTCGAACTGATACCGCAGAAGCTGTTGCAACTGGTCGATTTTTCCGGCGGAGAAAGCGCTGGAATAGTAGATGCGATCGATCAGTCCATTCATCACGCCAACTCCGAAATTATGGCACTCAGCGAGGTCAACCCAAGCTATCGCAACATGGGGACGACGGTCGTTTTTCTGGTGAAAGCAGGCAATCAATTTTTCGTGGGTGGCATAGGCGACAGCCGCGCCTACGAACTGCGTGCGGGAAAGCTGAAGCAGATTACGACGGACCATTCTTTGACACAGGCGTTGATTGAAGCAGGTACAATCTCGGCCACTGAGGCCAGAACGCATCGATACCGTAATGTTCTGTACCGTTATCTCGGGACTCGAGATGGCTCTGCGGGCTCAAATGCGGCAGAGATCACTCCACAACCTGGCGACCGGTTCCTCCTGTGTTCGGACGGCGTAACAGACGGAATACCAGACGACAAGATTGCTGAATTGCTGCAATCATCAGATGACCCTCAGGCAATTGCAGAGACCGTTGTCGCTGCTGCCCAGGAAGGCGGGTCACGGGATAACATCTCCTGTGTCGTCGTGCTGGTTGACTGACATTCGGTTGTACGATGAATAGAAATTCAGCCACGAATGGCTCAAAGATAACTCATGGGCGATAGCCGCCCGAAAGGACTGACAATGCAGGTTCGTTTCGCCATTACGCTTGCGATTGCCGGCGCGATAGCCAGCATCGCCGCACCGGATGCGACGGGGCAGCAACGCGTGCCCGCCCACAACTGCTCGATCCGCATTCTCAAGGAGATCCCCCTTTCGACCCAGATCCCCGGTCACCTGACTTTCGTGAATCCGGTTGAAGAAGGTCGGATGGTCCGCATCGGTGATATCGTGATTCGATTGGACGACGAGCTAATACAGGCACAGCTCGCCCATCTGGAAAAGAAAGCGGCGTCGACCACAGAAATTGACTTCGCCAAAATCGCTCAGGCTTCAGCCGAAGCGGACCTCGAGGTTCAGGAGTCGGCCAATCAACAGTCTCCCGGAACCTTTACTGAAACAGAAATCCGGCGTGCGAAACTGGAAGTCGACAAGGCCGCAGCCCAGCTCGCAAAGGCATCCGAAGAAAAAACCATTCTTGGCCTGGAGGCCGAAACAAAGCGAGTGGAACTCAAGCAGTACACAGTGGAAGCTCCGATCAATGGAGTTGTGACGAAAGTTCATTGCTTCCCGGGACAGGCTGTGCGGCAGGGTGACCCAGTGCTGACTGTGGCAGATTTGTCTGTTGTTCGAGCTGTTCTGGATATCGACCAGTCCTACTTCGGAAGCATCTCCGTCGGTGACGAAGTCGAGCTCACGGCAACCGGGCACGCGGCAAATCCGACAGCACCTTCTCCGGTACCGAATCCACAAACAAACGGTGGAATTCTGTCCCAGTTCCCAGGCGGTGGCAGTGCCTCACCTGTACAAAGCAGTGCCACACCGGAGAATTTCGCGGAAGCAGCCGCAGTTCCCGGACGTGCATCATCTCTCCGCGGAGAGCGATTTGTCGGACAGGTCACCCATATCCTGCCACGGCTCACGCAGGAAGGTGCCCCGAAAATTGAGGTGTATGTCAATGTCCCCAACAGGACGGACAATGAAGGGCGATACCTGCTTCTGGAAGGGATAGGGATGACCGCCGTTGTCATTCACAAATAGAAGCGCCGGTTGCGTCCTCAAAGAATTGATTCTTGTTCTATCCATCGCCGAACGCTGAAAGCCTCTGTGGCAAATGAGTTCCAGCACTGTCGCATCCAACGAACGCCCGATCCCCCTGAAGAAGCGAGCCGACCTTCAGGTTGCCCGGATTGACTATCTGGGTGTCGGATATCAGGTGATCAAAGACCCGGTCGCTTTGAAATATCATCGACTGCAGGTGGAGCAGTACAGAATTCTGGAACTGCTCGACGGAGAACGCAGCCTGGAACAGGTTCGGGATGACCTGAAGCTGGAATTCCCAACACTTCAGGTCACTTTAAGCGATATCCAGCAGCTGATCACGGATCTCCACAAAAAGGGGCTGGTGGTCAGTAACCGACCGGGGCAGGGTGCTGCCGTCGTTCGCGAAAGGACCAAAACGCGCCGTGAGAAAATCAAACAGACGCTGATGAGTCTGCTTTATTTGCGTCTGCCCGGCTGGGACCCCGAACGCACTCTTCGATTCATGTACCCCTTCCTTCGCTGGATCTTTCATCCGGCGGCTTTCTGGATCTGCATGATCTTTGTTTGCAGTGCCTGGTTGCTTCTGGGAGCAAATCTCGACCAGTTCCGTGGACGCCTCCCGGAATTCCAGAGTTTCTTTGGCTGGCCGAATCTGATCTACCTTTGGGTTACCATGGCCCTGGCGAAAATCATCCACGAATTCGGTCACGGGCTCAGCTGCACTCACTTTGGCGGCGAATGCCATGAAATGGGCATCATGCTGCTGGTCTTCAGCCCGTGCCTTTATTGTGACGTGACAGATTCCTGGATGATGCGGAACAAGTGGCACCGCATCATCATCGGCGCGGCAGGTATGTACATCGAAGTCATCATATCTGCAGTTGCCATCTATATCTGGTGGTTCAGTAAACCAGGACTGCTGCATCATCTGGCCCTGAATACGTTCTTTGTCACCACCATCACCACAGTCATCTTTAATGCAAATCCATTGATGAGATTCGATGGTTACTACATGATGAGTGACTTTCTGGAGATACCGAACCTTCGGCAGAAATCAGACAAGCTGCTGCGCGAGGCATTCAGCTGGTATTGCCTTGGCATAGAATCCCGGCCCGATCCATTTATGCCCGAAACCGGAAAGGCGTGGTTTGTCACTTATGCCATTGCTGCCTGGCTGTATCGCTGGGTTATTCTGGTATCAATCAGCACCTTTTTATACACCGTCCTGAAACCGTATGACCTGCAAAGTATTGGCATCACGCTGATGCTGTTTAGTATGGCGGGAATTGTCTTCGCCATGTTTCGAAACATCTATCAGATTGTTGCAACGCCCCGGATGGAACCCATGAGTAAACCAAAGATTGCCATCAGCCTTTCCATTCTGGCGGTCGCTGTCTGGGCGGCACTCGCGGTAAAAATCCCCTGGCATCTGGAAGCTCCCCTGGTTCTGGAGCCTCAGGGAGTTGTCACCGTTACATCACCATTCAGTGGTCGACTCGTCCTGCCCGATGAATATCGAAAGCGATACCAGGATCTGAAGAACGCAGAAAAATTTGCTCGAAGTCAGGGAATACCGTTCCAGAATCGCATCGATCCGTCGTCAATTTCCCTCACAAAGAACCTTCCGACGCCGGAAGAATATCCAGCAGCCGCTGTCAATGGTCAAATTGTGAAAGAGGGAGATGTTCTGGCAATCGTTGAAGATTCCATCGATATCCGGAACCGTGATGAACTGATTCAGGCAACCCAAAACTGGATTGTCCGAACACTGGAGGTCAACCAGTACCAGGCCAACGACGACGGTGTCCACCGGGATGAAGCCCTCTTCGAAGCCATGCAGCTTCAGGAACGAATCGAAGAACTGAGCCGCCTGAATCTTGGAAGGATCATCCGGGCGTCCATCAGTGGAAAAGTCGTCGCCGCACCTCGACTACCCGAAGCCCCACGCGACGAAATTGATCCCACAAAGCTGGAACGGTGGTACGGGACACCACTGGACCTGCGAAATGAAGGCTGTTTCGTTGAAGCAGGGCAGGAGATCCTGTCAATAGCACCGTCCGATAAGATTCAGGCCGTACTCTTCATCGACCAAAGTGACCGCGACGAATTAAGAGACGAAATGGATATTGAAGTGCGGCTTGATCATCTGGCTGACGTGACATACGTTTCCAGGGTCAACCAGGTCTCCCCGAAAGGCGAATTGGTTGCACCTGAAGCATTGACCACGCGATTTCAGGGGCCCCTCGGCACAGTCGCCGACCAGCAGGGAAAAGAAAAACTGGCGAGTCCCGCTTACCGAGCGACAGTTCATCTTGATTTTGATCAGGACGACATCCGCACAGACGGTGTGCTGATGCGACCTGGTATGCGAGGCAATGCAAGATTCCTCGTCTCGAACAGATCAGCAGGACAATGGCTCTGGCGATACTTTCTGGAAACGTTCCGGTTCAGGCTGTGAGATTCCATCCTTCCTGTTCTCTTCTATCACAATTCCAGCTTGCGCAGAGTGACCGAGGCAGCGGGGCGTTTGATTTCACCATCAATCCATGTTCGTCCCACTGCTGTGAACCGCGCCTGCTGTTCAGGCGTCAGCCGAAGGTAGCGTGCTGCATCCTGTCTTAAGCGATCCGATTGCTCCACTGCACGTGTCCAGGCCGTCTGTGAGGGAGTTGTCGCCCAGACCGTCAGTTCAATTGCATAGTCAGCCTGTCTCAGCATCGGACCAATGCTGTTTAGTGTTTCCTTCATGGCTGGTGTCAGTGGCGAACCTTCTGATGGCATTTTACCGAGAATGTCAAAGCTGACTTCGCCCTCAATATTGGGTTGGCCTTCCAGCTTGTTCAGCCTTCGAATCTCCTGCAGAAATCGATGGAAATCATCTTTCTGCCGATCGGTGACCCGGCCGCGTTCTTCTGTATCGTCCGGCCCGGCTCCGTTCGGATCCGGTGGACGCTTCTCCGGATCCTCCACCATGTACAGCGGTGCGGAATCGACCCCCTGAAATGCATTCTGCGAACGCCCGGATTCATACAATCCCGGAACGCCATGCGATTCCAGGGCTTTAATAAAAGACCCCGTTCCGGCGTGCAGATTCGCGCCGGTCTGTTCTTCGGCCAGCGAATTCAACACAATAAAGAACGCCAGCAGCGCAGTCATGCAGTCCCCGAATGAAACCAGGTAACTCATGTTCGGGCCGACGGGAGGACATTTGCATTTCCCCATCTGACATCTCCTACATTTCAGTTCGCGTCAGGACCATCTTCATGTTGCCTTTCGGCACCGCGCCTTCGCCACCGACACTTACAAGAATGCGACCATGCGGGACCTGTTGTGTCTCCATGATGTAACGGGCCATCTGGACTGCGAAATCCACGTCCCGCTTTTCTGAAACACGAAACTCCACCGTCATGGGTAGACCCCGCAACTGGACCGCCAGCATGCGAAGCAATTGTTGTGCATGCGCTGTCAACAGACCGCTGCTGTCACGAAGCAATTGAAGCGAAGCATTCGTGCTGACTCGTTCTGCCGAAACCAGTTCATCATGCTGTGCGAGTGCTTCGAGCCCCTTTGCCACGGATTCGGTTACAGGGTCGGTCTCCATAGGTGCAGCTTCCGCACCGCGTTGTGTCATTCGGGCAGAATTCGGGCGATACCTCACAACAAGCGTATCACTTTCTTTGGTATTCGGTGGATCGCCTGCAAAACCAGTCGCCCCCCCGCCACCGAATACCGCCACCTGCATTCTTTCGAAACTTTCCGGTTCGCTGGATGCAAACGTCAGCAACAGAATAAAGAAGGTCATCAGCAGCGTAATGACGTCGCTGTAAGTCATGAACCACTTTGGTACCTCAGCGGGTTGCGGAGGGCAGGAACATTTCTTTCCCATGACCATTCACTTTCCGTTTATACCAAAGCTCAAACAACCGACCTGCCGGCTGTCCGTTGAAAAACCAGGACCGGCACGCGGGATAACTGGAAACCATCGTGTTCTGAGGTCTCCTGCTCGAGCCAGTCCTGTTGTTCAACTGGCTGCTAGGCGGCCTGGGCTTTTGCCTCGCCATTATTGCGATTCTTCGGTGATAAGAAGGCCAGTAGTTTCTCTTCCACGGCCCTGGGGGCGTGACCTTCGATCAGAGAAACCAGACCGGAAATCATTAACTCCCGAATCATCATTTCCTCCTGACTTCGGCTCTCCAGTTTGCCCGCGAGCGGGATACAAAACAGGTTGCTGATGACGGCTCCGTACAATGTTGTCAAAAGAGCAACAGCCATACCGCCACCAATCTGGCTCGGGTCATCCAGCGAACGAAGCATCTGTACCAGACCGATCAGGGTCCCGATCATTCCGAATGCTGGTGCGGCGGCGGCGATCGCGTCAACGATCTTCTTCCCCGTTTGATGGCGCTGCTCCACATAGGCAACTTCTGTTTCAAGATTCGCGACAAGCTCTTCACGAGAACTGCCACCAACGACCAGTTCGAGCCCTCGTTTCAGGAATGTGTCATCGACTTCTCCCATATCGTTTTCAAGAGCAAGCAGGCCGTCGCGGCGGGCAGTCGTCGCAAATTTCTTGAACTGTTCAATCACCTCAGGTGGAGTTGGAAGCGACCACAGGAAGCAGTTCTTAAAGACAGAAAACACACTCAACACCTTCCCCATGGGAAAGTTAATCAGGATGGCCGCGATCGAACCTCCAACCGTAATCATCAACGACGGCACATCGACAAACGGCATCAATCCGCCGCCGCCAATCGCAATGGATCCAAGGACAAGCCCCACTCCGAGAACCAATCCAATTACTGTTGCCTTATCCATGTCCCTTCTCCTGTCTCCTGCAGTGATCTCCTCACCACATCGCGACTCTGTATTGTGTTATCTATATTGTGTTTTCAGTCAAGTTTTTCAGTATCTGGCGGCCTGACGAGCTCGGTAAATCTGCGACAGAATTTCCGCTACCGCACGAAAGAACTCGAATGGTATGTCCTGCCCAACATCGGCAGATGCAAACAGCGCTCGCGCCAGTGGCTTCCGTTCCAGCACGGGAATGTTGTTCTCTCTGGCAATACGAACAATATTCTTCGCAAAAACCCCGGCCCCCTTGGCAACAACCTTTGGAGCCGCCATACGGCCCGTTTCATATTGCAGTGCAATTGCCAGATGCGTTGGGTTCGTCAGGACCACCGTCGCATTCTTCGCGTTCTTCGTTGACTGCTGTTGGGCTAATTCCCGACGCTTTCTCCGCATGGCATCCCGAACATGCGGATCCCCGTTCGAATCCTTCGATTCTTCCTTCTGCTGCTCGCGAGTCATTTTCAGTCGTTGTTCATGCCTCAACCATTTGATCAGGTAGTCAGTCATGGCCAGTGCGAGCGAAAGCCCACCAAGCATTATTCCGATAGTGAGCCCAAGATCCCACGCAAACGAAACGACCTGACCAACTGAATCGAACTGACAGTTTGCGATCCGATCAAACCTGAGCCACAACAACACAAGCGTTCCCAGCGACAGAAAAATCATTTTTGCAGAGCCCTGAAGACCGCGAATCCCGGATTCCAGTGACCATAGCTTTCCCCATCCGTTGGAAGGAAGTACCCGATCCCATTTGATCTCAAGGGACTTCGTTGAGATCACAAACCCGACCTGCATAAAACTGATCAGCAATCCGGTCGCCATCACAGCCAGCAGAACGCCACCAAAGAGTGCCACAGCTTCAAAGGACATCCACTTCCCGGTCGTTCGTATATGCCATTCGGTCCAGTCATCGGCTGGAATATCCGTCGTCCACAACTGGATCGCCGCCATCAAACGCATACCCAGTGATCGACCAAACATCATGAATGCCCCACAGGCCACCAGCAGAGTTAATGCGGCATTCAGGTCATGACTTTGAACCACGTCTCCCGACTCGCGAGCGCGCTCGCGATGCCGCTCTGTTGGTTCCTCTGTCCCATTATGTTCCTGTCCTTCGGCCATCTCAGAGGTTCACTCCTGTTCCGGCATTCATCAGGATTCCCTGAACGGCGGCAAAGATCTCCGGGAAGAAAAGCACCAGGCCTCCCATTCCAGCCGCCAGTCGAACAGTCATCCCATAGGACATGAAATTAAACTGCGGCACCGCGCGGATTGTGATCAACAGCATGACAACCGTCGCAAACAACAAAACACCCAGAGGGGCGATGACAATGAATCCCTGATTGATCGATGTCGAGACAAGATAGACAACATGATCCCAGCCAGGCATGATCCAGGCAGAAGCGACCGGACGAATCGAAAACGTCGTCTCCAGTGCCAGCAGCATCACGTGATGAAGATTCAGCGCGAAGAACAACATCACACCAATCGCCTCCAGTCCCTGCGAAACCGGGTTGGTTGGCTGATGATCCATCGGCGAAAATATGCCCCCGATCGTTAACCCCATTTCCTGAGCTACCCATGCGCCAGCAATTCGCATTGGTACGATACACAGCCCGAACAGCCAGGCCATTCCGGCCCCGAACGCCGACTCCTTCAGGGCAGCGATAAAAAGGAACAGCAGGTAACCCTGACCTGAAGGCGCATTCAGAATCGCAACAGCACCATCCCAGGCATGGAACGAAACCAGGATGACCGTCAAAGCCACAGAAAGTCCCAGCTTCACGGTTTGCGGAAGGCCCTGACCAGCCAACGGCGGCATGAAGGACACAAACGCCACCACCCGGAACAGGATCAGCAGTGACGCAATAATGATCGCTTCAATCATTGTGTCACCTGTACGATTCGTTCCATCATCCGCATCGTGAAGGCGGATGACAGCTGAAGCATCCAGGGAAGTGTCAACAGCATTACGGCACCAACAGCCACGATGCGAGGAGCAAAACTCAGGGTTTGCTCCTGAACGCTCGTGACGGTTTGCAGCAGACTGATAACCAAACCAACAATCAGACTCACAGCGACCGCTGGCGTTGCCAGCAGAATGGCCGTCACAAGCAGGTCTCGCCCGATTTCAGCAATCTCGACCGTATCCATGATCTTTGCACCTTCCGACATCCATGTCAGTCGTTCAGACGGGAAGACACCCGGACGCTTCTGAAGACTCAGTTCTGAGGACTACCGTTTCTTCGCTGTTCGGGTCACCTTTGGTCGAACCGACTCCAGCATGGTCTGACGCAACCGAGCGTCCTCAACCTCCTGCACGATGGCTGAAGCCTTCTTCTCGTCCATTAATCCGAGTAGCAAACCGACCGTTTGCGATCCGCCATTATTCGTCCACTCGATCAGTGTTTCGGATGCTTTTTCCGGAGACATTCCTTCAATCAAAGGAGCCATCGTCCGTGCCTGCAGAAGTGGATCATCCTGCGGTGAATCCGTTGACTCGCCTTCTGCCGGAGTTCGTTGGAACTCCAGTTCCTGGTTCAGTTTTTCCGCACGGGCTTTCTGTTTCTCAAGTTCCAGCTCAAAATTCTTCTTGTCCTGATCCAGTCGAGCACGTTCGGCTTCTGTCTGCTGCTTTGTGGCAACGACCATTTGCAGCAGGTCTTCAGTTGCTTTTGTCTGCGTCTTCGACTGTTCCAGCAAAGTCTCGATTTCGCGTTGTTCGACCTGCATGTCAGCCATCAGCAACTGATGCTGCGATTCCGTTCGCTGCAGAGCTTCTTCTCTTTGAGCTAATGCGGCATGGCGTTTCTTGAGCGAAAGGCTCATGCTGACAATCTCCTCGACAGTCATCGGTTCTGTTCGCACAGCTGTTGGCAGGCGATCATCCGTGGATGGGCGATTCTCACCAAACGGCGAAGTCCGACCGGCGGTCCCTTCCGTCACCGTTGGACTGGTGCCTGGTAAAGGCATGTCCGGCGTTTCCGCCAGATTTGGGTTCACGGCATCAGACGTTTCTTCAACCACTTCAACTGTAGGTTGAGGTCGGAGAAACCAGCCAACACCCGCGGAGACACCGAACAATGCAAAGCCGTAAAGCAGCAGTGGAATCATCTTTTTCATACCGTCGCCTCATTTCTCTTTCGCTGCCACGCTTGTGACGCCTGCTCCTGTAACTCGATGTCTTCCTTCCTGAACATATCAATCCGATGCTCAGCTTTTTCTCGATTCACCAGTTCATTGACGGTCTTTAGTTCCACAGTGGCAGCCTTCAGTACTGCCGCCGCAAATTCGCTTTCCCGTTCAGCATCGATTCGAAGTTTGCGGCATTCAGCCACTGCCTGCTCATGTACTTCAACTTCTTTCAGCAAACTGCCCAGAAATCCGCCGGAGACACCGAACAACATCTGGCTACTCACATTTCGAAGCACTTCCTGAAGGCGATGCTCCTGCGCCTTTTCCTTCTGTTGAGCGTCGATCAGCTCCGAATTCCGCGCAGCAAGTTGTGTCTTCGCGGCATCTTCATGCTGTTCACGAATTCGCTGGATCTGTCGATAACGTGATTCAAATCTCTTTACCATGGCCAGGCCTTGCCAAGTATTTCGAGCTGTTCAAGCGTTTCCTGCCATGTCGATTTCTCATGAACCCTCTGATTCAGGAATCGACGGATCGCAGGCATCAGCTGAACCGCACGATCCACCGTCGCAGATGTCCCTGTCTTATAAACTCCCAACTGAATCATGTCTGAAACTTCGTTCCATGTTGCCAGTATCGAACGCAGCTTTGTCGCATCCTGCTGGTGAGCCGATGTAGTGACTTCCCGAAAAAGACGACTCACGCTCTTCAGCACATCAATAGCCGGATACTGTCCCTGGGTTGCCAGTTTTCTGTCCAGAACAATGTGCCCATCCAGTATTGACCGCGCGGTATCTGTCACGGGTTCATCCAGATCATCCCCTTCCACAAGAACGGTGATTAAGCCTGTGATAGCTCCTTTTTCTC
This sequence comes from Planctomycetaceae bacterium, assembly GCA_020426345.1. Lineage (GTDB taxonomy): Bacteria > Planctomycetota > Planctomycetia > Planctomycetales > Planctomycetaceae > F1-80-MAGs062. The sequence continues at coordinate 8,310 of JAGQQE010000007.1, read as the reverse complement.
CGCACCCTAATCTCTCCAGGACTTCCGCCATCAGTGATTGCACCGACGGTGGGTAGCCTCGAGCTCCGGGAGGTTCGCCCAGCAGCAATCCCAACTCACGCTGCGCCATTGCAAGTCGTGTCAGGCTGTCCAGAAACAATAGCACGTGGGCGCCGCGATCACGGAAATCCTCTGCAATTGTGACAGCCGTGAGTACAGCTTTGATTCGCATCAGCGGTGTCTGATCCGATGTCGCAACGACCACAGCGGATCGTTTCATCCCTTCTTCACCAAGACAATCTTCGATAAAAGGCTTCACTTCACGACCGCGTTCGCCCACCAGGCAAATCACGTTGACATCAGCTTCTGCACCACGGGCAATTTCCCCCATCAAAGTACTTTTGCCGACACCACTGCCCGCGAAAAGCCCGACGCGCTGGCCACGACCAATCGTCAACAAGCCGTCAATGATCCGCTGGCCGGTAACGAGTGGTTGTGAAATACGTTCACGAATCATTGGATCCGGCACACTCGCCTGCTCCGCACGGTACCGATGCACACGCAGTGGACCCAGTCCATCGAAAGGGCGTCCGATGCCATCGATCACGCGTCCCAGCAACCCGTCACCCACAGGCACCGAACGTCGGCGACCAAGAGCAACGATCTCAAGACCGGGCTGCAGCCCCGTCGTATGATCAAAGCACATCAGCTGCGATTCGTGCTCATCAAACCCAACCACTTCGGCGGTGAGTTCTTTTCCGGCAAGATTCACCGTGCATGTCTCTCCTACGAACGCCGGAATGGACGCCCGCAGCAGACCACGAGCGCTATGCAGTTTCCCGGCGGTCCGGAAAACGTCGCAGCGCCCGGCCATGCGAGCCATCTCCTCGACGTTCAATCTGAGATTCATCAAGATTCTCCATCCATAGACGACGAATTTCTTCCAGCCGACTTTCCATGTCGGACACCAGTAACTTCCGCCCCGATTCAATTCGACACGAGCCACGCTTCAAGCCGGAGTCTTCCGCACAGGTAAACTGCGACTGCAGGTCCTTGTTCTCCGGCTCATTCAGTAATTCGTTCAGGAGTGCTGAATCCAGCGGGTGCAGACAGACACGCACCGGCGTATCGGCCTCCATTCGTTTCAGTGCGAGCCGAATGATGTCATCCACTGCAAACTGCCCCGCATCAATAGCGACTCCGGTCAACCAGGAGGCCGCCACAACAGCCAATTCAACGGCGACATGCTGCAGTTCGTCCAGAGACTGCCGTTGTTGTTCCTGCAACTCTGTCACAGATTCCGCCACGGTCGTCATGAGTTCATGCAACTGCCGCATCTTGTCTGCACGCGCCTTTGCAGCCTGCTTCTCTTTTTGCTCAGGCGTGAATTGAGGGGCTGCATCCGGCACTGATTCTTCCGCAGCAGCTGTACCGCCACGCCCATTCGCAGGGGCACCGGCAGTCCGGGGACGAGCGCCACTCTGTCCGGCCCCCGGATTCGAGAACCGAGCGGCCGCCGCCATATCAGACAAACCGACAATCCGTCCCTGATAACGAACGGATGTCGGAGAACGATTGAGATTGACGCGGATGCGTTTCATGCGGCGTACCCTTTACTCGGTTTCCTGGTCCACACGAGCAATAACTTCCGCAACACTTTCACGAGCTTCCCGGATTCGTGACTCAGGAACCTGAGTCATAAACTCCATCTCTTCCTCAATGGACTGCCGCGCACGTCGTGATAGATTTGTCAGCACCGATTCACGAATGTTTGCCGGCGCATTGAACAATGCCGTCGTTAACGTTGTCCCATCAATTTCGCCCAGGATTCGCTGTATCAGCTTGCCGTCCAGGTTCAGCAGGTCATCGAATCGATACATTTTCTTCATCAATGCCTTGTGGAGTTCCGCGTCCTGTTCTTCGATCGCGTTAACCATCGCCATCCGCTGGTTCTTCGGCACCGAACGCAGGACATCCGCAAGTCGGTCCACATGTTCACGACGGTCAGGCGGCTCTGGAGAAAGGCTTCGGCCTCGTTGCAGCGTGGCGCGGGCGATCCGTTCCACAAGGATCTGTGGAGCATGCTGTTCCCGGCTGAGTTCCTTGACCACCGACTGACGATAGTCATCCGGCAAAACGCTCAGCGTGTCCGCCGCCAGTTTCGGTTCCAGATTCGCGAGCAGAATCGCGGAGGTTCGAGGTTGCTCTGTCTCCAGCGCCTGGCCGAGCTGCGAGATGCTGAGCGAACGCAAATCGACAATCGGATCTCCCGTCAGTTCAAAGACGGGAGGCCCGGGTTCGGCGGATTCATCATCCGATTCTCCATCGCCACTTCCCTTTCCATTTTCGGTATCGCTCAGCTCATCGTCCGCCGGCTTCTCGTACAGCTTTTGCAGCCCTGCACGGAGCGCGAACTGAAAGAATTCGTCGAATTCATCAAGAATGGCTCTCTGTCGTTTTGGGCGAAACAGCACTTCTCCCGGTGGCTTTGAGATTCCTTCCCGAATGACACTTGCCTTACTCGGATTTAACTGCGCAAGAACAGCTTCGGCGACGTCGTCACCCAGGAGCTGCAGCAGTTCAATCGTTTGTCTTTGGCGATTCATGAGACTTCAGGGCAATAGAATTGAGGATCGGATTCGAACGACCTTGTTACAGATTGATCAGACATAAATGATGAGTCGTCTATGCCGCTCGTCTTGCCGGCCGCGCCGGATTTGCTGCCGGTGGCGAGACCGTCGCGGGTGTAACTCTGGGAGAATCGCCCTCCTCGTCATCCCCCATCCATGCAGCGAGGATACTGGCCACCACTTCCGGATTTGATTTGGCCTGTTCAGTCAATGCCCGAAGTCGCAGCATGTCGGCCATCGACAACGGCTCCTCCTCCGGTGGTGCGACAACCACGGGCCGCATTCGCTTAATCATCAACACGGCAATGACAAGAGCAACCAGGGCGGCCATGGCCAGCGAAACAGACTGAATCAGCCATTGATGTTCATTCCAGTTGAACCCTCCCACTGGAAGTCCTTCGGGGGAATCAACAATCGCAAGCCGATCTGTGATCATGGAGAACTCGTCCCCGCGAGTCATGTCGAAACCCACAGCCTGCTTGATCAAAGATTCAATTTGTTTCAAATCACGCACCGGCGTTTCGGTCGACGCCGTACTTGCCGCTGCTGCGGCCGCGGCCGGATCGGCTGCAGGGTCTGCAGCCGAATCCGCGACCGGTAGCGGATTCACAGTTGGATCCACGACGGCTGAAACTGTCAGACGAAGAATTCGGCCCGGGAACTCGGTCAGCACTTCGAGGGTGTTACTGTTGTCATATTCAATGTCCGACGTTTCTCTGTTGTACTTGCCTCCTCCAGAGTTAACGGAAGACGTATCCGGAACGATGTTTGCCGACGCTCCCACAGAACCGACTGGCAGGGTAACAGTACCGGTCTGCGTAATATTGTCAGTCAACTCCTTCCTTTTCACTTTGGATTCTGCATCGTAAACAGTTTCAGTCCGTTTTTTCTCCTGGAAGTCAATGTCCGCTGTAACTTCGACCGTTGCCTTGTCCGGCCCCAGCCAACGAGTGAGCAGAGTCTCTGCCTTCCTTGCCAGTGAGTTCTCAATCTGTCGCTGAAATTCCAGTTGCAGCGACATGGCTGAGTTCAATCCGGACTCCGCGGAAAACTGCCGCCCCTGTGTATCCATCAGAGTAATGTTTTCAGGCGTGAGACCTTCAACGGCTCGTGAAACCAGCGCGACAATGTTCTTTGCAGCATCTGCCGAGAATCCCCCACCTGGCGTGACCTCGATGACGACACTCGCAGTCGAAGGAGACTTGTCCAGAACAAAGGGAGACGGGTTTGGCAGGCTCACGTGCACCTGTGCCGAGCGGACGCCTCGAATACGACCAATGGTTTTCTCGATACGAGCTTCCAAAGCGCGGCGGCGACGATCTTCTTTTTCAATCGGACTTTCAAACATTCCGGTCGCCGGACTGGCCTGATCTGAAACGAGTGGATCCAGCTGATCCTTCAAAGCTAATCGTGCTGCCGATACCTGGTTTACGGGAACAGAAATGGCGGACCCTGAAAAGTTCATCTCGGCGGGAATCTGTGCAGTTTCCAGGACACCCTTCATTTCGGCCGCGCGTTGGGGCGTCAATTGACCGGCGATGACAACGTATTGATCCTGCAACGCCCAATACAACGTCAGACCGACCAGTGCGACACAGGTAATTGCAGCGGCAGACAGGCCAACTCGCTGAGCCATGCTCCATCGCGCCCAAAGGGCCGAGATCTGTTCTCGAAGTGCTGTTAGAAGTTCCATGATTCTATTCTCAACAGACGTTCGGCAGGGCCGAGTAAACTAACACGCTCATCAGTGCAACGACCGATTGATCAGACCTGCATCCGCATGATTTCCTGATAAGACGCAATCAGACGATTACGAATCTCCATCACAAGTTTGAACGCCAGATCGGCCTTTGACGCAGTTAACACAACGTCGTGAACACTATCTGTTTCCCCGGAGACCAGCTTCTGAACACTGTCAGCGACGGCCGTCTGCTGATTGCTTGTATCCTGAATTAAGCCTTTCACAAGTTCTTCAAATGGCAACTCGCCGCCTGCGGACTTTCCCGTCCCCACAGACGAAAAAGACGGTCGAACGCCCGATGCCGAGCCGCCGACCGTTGAGTTTCCCAGGGATTCCAATGCCATTACCTGGTACCTCGCAGTAACGCCAGTGCCTGCTCGGCAAGCTGACGAAACGTCTCCAGCGACTTGAGATTTGCTTCATAAGCACGGCTTGCAGTCACCATGTCAACCATCTCAACCGGCAGCTGCACATTCGGCATGACAACAAACCCCTCGGCATTTGCATCCGGGTGTCCCGGATCGTAAACCAGCGGCAACGGCGAAGTGTCGTCAGAAACAGCAACGGGCTGCACACCCTGAAGTCCGTCAACTCCGACCGCACCGGGATTCAAAAAATTACTCATCGAAGCGGCAAACGTGACCTGCTGTCGCCGGTAAGGTCCCCCATCGGCAGATCGCGTGGAATGCACATTGGCAATATTGTTCGCGGCCACTTCCATGCGCATGCGTTCGCCAGCCAGGCCACTCGCGCTGATATCCATGCCGGACAGAATCTGATTCATTGACATGTCTAGCTCTCGATTGCTGTTCGCATCTGATTCATTTCAGTCGTCAACAGCTGCAACCAGACCTGTTGCAGCAACGCATTCTTGTTCAGCTGACCGATCTCCCGATCAATATCAACATTGTTACCATCTGCTCGATTGATCAGTCCCGGTGTCTGAATGACTTCCGGCGCAGCAGAACGGTGTCCATCACTCTGCCCTCTGGCCAGTTCCTGACTCAACTGCTGCTCGAACTCAACATCCAGACGCTGGTAGTCCGGCGTATTGACGTTGGCGATGTTGTGACTGATCACTTTGTGCCGCATCTCTGAAGCAGAAATGAGACGTCCCAACAGATCGAATTGAGGATTGAGAGATTGCATATCGGATGTTTCGGCAGGGCTGCTCACAGTCTGCAACCAATACAATCCGCAAAGTTTAGCTGGCTTAACATTCAGGAGGACGCCCGACACGTTCTCCCGTGCGCTGAGTGAAAACACTCACGCATGTCAGTGAAAACCTCAATTCGAGTATCCTCCGGCACTCTGCAGGAAACCCCGGACAAGCCGACTTTCATTCGATGGGAGACCCAACGATGCAAGTTCCTTCATCAGCGTCTGCAGCGGAAAGCACGGATCACACGCGAAGTGAAAGAATCGATGGCAGGTTGATTGATGTCTGATTTCGATGCAGACATATTTCCGGTGGCAAATTTCAAACCATTTACAGGTTGCAGGCTGAGCCGAACAAACCGGTTTTCATCGGGACGTATTCACTTTGTCCGGATGTATCCGCCTGCAAATCTCCGGGACTCTTTCATGTGGCCATTTAGTCGCGACGCTCGGCACTTCGATACGCCAGTGGATCAGGAACTTGCCGATCGATTAATCACCCACGTCGACGTGCTTTCGGATGTTATTGGCGTCCGGCATCTCGACAAACCCGGTACCATGGAAGGTGCATCTGCGTACATCGAACAGCAATTCAGCCAAATGGGATTTAGCGTTGAGAAAGAGTGTTACGAGATCGGCTCACACTCCACACACAATCTGATCGCACAGATCCCGGGTGGCAGGCGAGCCAGTGAGATCATCATTCTGGGAGCTCATTACGATACTGTCTGGGATTCTCCCGGAGCCGACGACAACGCGTCGGCAGTCGCCGTGCTGATTGAAGTGGCTCGGTTGTTGAAGGATCATCAATCCGCAAGAACAATCCGCTTCGTTGCCTTCACCTGTGAGGAAGCGCCGTATTTCAATCTCGGACAGATGGGCAGCCAGCATCATGCCAGGCAAAGTCGAAGTCGCGGTGACAACATCGCTGGAATGCTGTGTCTGGAAATGATGGGCTATTATCGGGACGAACCGGGATCGCAAACGTTACCGCCGGGCATTCCCCGATGGGCCACCTGGGCGTTTCCGTCGACGGCCAACTTTCTGGGAGCGATCGGTAACCCAATGTCGTGGAAACTGTGCTGGCAGTTCCGTCGTGGATTCAAACGAGCCACACGCTTTCCGCTGTTCTCAGTTTGCCTGCCGGAGAAGATTCAGGAAATCCGCCGATCCGACAACAGTTCGTTCTGGGACTGCGGCTACCCGGCCCTGATGCTGACCGACACCAGTTTCCTTCGCAGCCCGCACTATCACCAGCCCTCGGACACACCCAACACGCTCAACTATTCGCGGATGAGCCACGTCACGGCTGGAGTCGCAGAAGCGGTTCGACGGCTGGCGAGGTAGCCGTAGACGTAGCCGTAAACGGAACAGCGAACTGTTCTGTGATCACACAGGTACGTTTCGACAGTCGTTATCCAGGCGTCCAGGGAATCTTTCCGATGCGTCCTGTCGAGCTCAATTCGAAATCTTGCTCAATGGCACAGACGTTTTCGAAGGATGGCATCATGATGGCGGACGTGGCCGGCAAGAATGTATGCGAGCGCTCGCACGCTGACTGGTGTTTCGCTCATTGTCCCCATACGTCTCCATGCGTCATCGGGCAGATTCTTCAGCAACAAAACATTGGCCCGTCGTAGTGCTTCAAAGGCCCCAACAATGTCGGACAGGCGGGCGGCTGATTCTTCAGAAGCATTTGCATAGAAGTGTTCGTCAAAACCGGGCAGGGGAGTCTGATCGCCTCTGGCAATTCTTAAGAGTCGATAACCAAAGATGCGTTCACCGTCCGTCAGGTGATCCAACACCTGACGAATCTTCCACGAATAGGGTTTGTGAATAACGGCAGCTTCCGATTCGGGGATACTCTTCCAGAGCTGTACCACTTCAGCCAGCTGCGATTCCAGTACCCGGACGATGTCATTCTCAGGTACCTGTTCCACATATCCCGCATAAAACAAGGCGTATTCGTCGGCGGTGGGTCGCATCTTTAATCCCTTTCTGTCCGCATCTGCCAGCGCCAACGATCGCGATTCGCGGCGATCAACCTCTAAAAATTGCCGCCTTCGGAACCTGGAGCATGAATCCCCGGATGCTCGATTGCGACGGCAACGATTCCAAGCCATGATGATCAGTCATCAGGTCTCAAAATGTTACTCGGGAGTTTACTGGAATGCGACGCTCCGTTGATAAACTGTACCGCATGGCCGTTATCTCACTGGTTGCGCTGTTGCCGACCGTCGTTGCGGCCGAGAGCAGGCCGACGCCCCGCCCCAACGTATTATTGATCTGCATTGACGACCTGAAACCTGTCCTGGGTTGTTATGGTGATGGGACGGCGAAAACCCCGAATATCGATAGACTAGCGGCGCGAGGAGTGGTGTTTGAAGCCGCTTATTGTAATCAGGCAGTGTGTTCACCGTCGCGCAATGCTTTAATGACGGGGCTTCGACCTCAAACGCTTGGTATCTACGATCTGGATACGCATTTTCGATTCGGGGCACCCGATGCCGTTACGGTGGCCGAATATTTCCGAAAAAACGGCTATCACACACAGGCGATGGGAAAGATTCTGCACACCGGCCACGGGAACAAGGAAGACGAGGCGTCTTGGACCACTCCACACTGGCGTCCCAGGGCCAGTCAGTATCAACTGCAGAGCAGCACAGCCAGCAAACGCGACAATAAGAATGGCCCCCGCGGAACAGCCACCGAATCAGCCGACGTTCCGGACAATGCTTACGCGGACGGAATGATTGCGGATGAAGCCGTATCACGGATTGCAAAGGCAGCAAAAGCTGACGA
>JAGQQE010000079.1 GCA_020426345.1 Planctomycetaceae bacterium | reverse complement strand
CCATCGCCGATCCGATCCTCTGCCAACAGTCCGCCTCCGCAGAATGGATGACCTGAAGAAAGGATCGCAAGAAAAACCCACATCAGTCGACGCATGCGACTCGCAGAGAAACAACCGTTTGATCGGCAACTCACGGAAAGATCCTTCGCGAAGTGACTTCGAACCTGAACCAGCTTGAGCAGTATAAGTAGGGACGGGTTATCCACAAAACCTGCGATCCAGGTGATCAGAATTCGTCCCCACAGATTCAGCACCGTACCAACGGAACGTGTAGGCCAGGCAAATGGCAAACATTCTTTCCATGGTGTTGCTTAGCTTCGCTTAGCAGCCAGTTGAAGTACGGGACTGGCTCGAGCGGGAGACCTGAAAACGCGACGGTTTTCCGTCGTCCAGCGTGCCTGCCCGGGTTCTTCAACGGAAAGTCAGCATCGACTTTAGTCCACACCCTCCGTTTGATCTTCATGGAGAAAACACGCTGGCAGCAAACGAGGTGCGGATTGCTTCCGGGACTTACAGGCTGCCAATCTCCAGGATCGCTGACGTTGCTGCAAACGGAAGGGAGGCGGATCCGGGCGAAGATACTGCTCAAACTGTGGAGCAGGACAGTGCTTCCAATTTTACCCGGGCAAACGTTTCGTCGGCCAAATATGCAGTCCCGGAAGCATCAGATCTCACTCTGGTAACTGCAATTTGCAGTGTCACCGACCTGAAGCCTGAATTGACATCAAGGAAGCAGACAGCTTTAGGCCAAATCTCTGGTTTTTACGATCCTTCCCGGGGACAGAAGCCCTCTCCATCAAAGATTTCCTGACACAGATCTTCGACATTCCTTGAGTTTCGGGTTTGATTGTCAATTTGATTCCTGGGTGTGCATTTCTGACATCTGGCCCAAAATAGCAAAAACGGACGGCTTGAGTGTGACCGATGCTGGGCGTACACTTGCATGTCGTACGAAACGCCAATCGGGAATCAGGGAGGTTTCCGCGATCGCGCATTGATGCCGAAGTCTTGTCGGAGTTCTTTCGCGATGGACAGTATTTTTCAGGTTGAGCTGACCCCCCACGAGCGCGACGTCCTGCTAAGGGGATTGCGTTACGTTCGTAGCGCGATCATGCTCGAGCAACGGGATCCAACGCCCGAAGACAGTGATCGACGCACTGGAATGCTGGACGAAATTCAGTTATTGCGACAGCGGCTTGAATCTTCGGACGCTCTCGGGGCTCGAATCTGAGATTGCAGAGACAACATTGCCAAAAACGCACCTCGCGCAAGCCAGGTGCGTTTTCTGTTTTCCGGCTTCCGGTTATTTTCCGCCCTGTTTTCAAACGTGAGCCTCTTTGATCCGGCAGTAAGTTGAATTGCTGTTGATTATTTTCCGTCGGAAGCAATCTCGGATGCGTTATCAGAACGTCTGTATCGAAGCCGTCAGCCACACCCTTCCCACCAACGTTGTGACATCGGAAGAATTGGAGCGACAGTTGGCTCCTGTGTACGAACGGCTGGGCCTGCCATCCGGGCGTCTGGAGCTTATGACCGGAATTCAGGAGCGTCGATTTTTCGATCGACACACGCGTCCCGGAACAATTAGCGCCGAAACCGCAAACAACGCCATCGATCGATCCGGCATACCCCGGCACTATTTTGGTGCATTGATCCACGGCTCTGTCTGTCGCGACCAGATGGAACCCGCAACGGCAGCCGCAGTTCATGCAGCCGCTCAACTTCCCGATGATTCGCTCGTGATGGACGTGAGCAACGCGTGCCTGGGCCTCTTGAATGGCATGCTGATCATCGCTGATCTGATTGAACTCGGCCGAATCCGTGCAGGCGTCGTTGTTGGAACGGAAACCGGTCGAAGCCTTGTCGAAGGGACAATCGATAGTTTGCTGAATGATCCGTCGATCACTCGACAATCCATCAAACCAGCCTTTGCATCTCTCACGATTGGATCCGGTTCGGCCGCCATCGTCCTTTGCGACAAACGACTCAGCAAGACGCACCGAATGTTGAAAGGTGGAGCGTTCTTATCCGATTCGTCAGCCCATAATCTTTGCGCTGGAGGAGTCGATTCGTCTGCCAATGGAGATTCCAGACCCCGAATGGAGACAGATTCTGAGGCCCTGCTTCACGCAGGAATCGCCATCGCTCAAAGGACATGGACCAAAGCCAAGGCCCTTCTGAGCTGGACGAATGCGTCGGTCCATCGTGTATTTACTCACCAGGTCGGAAAACAACATCGCAATCTGTTGATGGAACGCCTTGGACTGGACCCACGACTGGATTTTCCAACAGTGGAGCGATTCGGAAATACTGGCGCGGCAGCGCTGCCGATGGCGTTGTCGCTGGGGCTGGAAAACAATCCTCCGGCAGCGGGAACCAACCTGGCTCTGATGGGGATTGGCAGCGGATTAAACTCCATCATGCTGGGCGTTGAATGTCGGTAGTTCGCCGGGTATGCTCGACGCTTCACACCAACGACACCAGCAGGACTCTCACCTGGCCTATTGTCATTCCGAATTTCCCTGACGTAGTCACACGCCCCAAACACCAACCTCCGGAGATTTCAATGCGATTCTTTACGTTCATGTTGACCTGCCTGCTGATCGTCACAGCGAATGCGGACGACAACAGAAATGCCCCTGCAGAGTCGGAAGGCATGAAGGTGTTGTTTAATGGAATGGACCTCGAAGGCTGGAGTGGCGACCCAAGACTCTGGTCCGTGAAAGACGGTGTCATCCATGGTGAAACTACTCCCGAAAACGCCGCCAACGGCAATACATTCCTGATCTGGCAGGGAGGAAAGCTGAACGACTTTGAATTGCGATTGTCATTCCGCTGCAACGCCTCCAACAATTCAGGCATCCAGTACCGATCTCGTCACATCACCGAAGGTAAAGTTCGCAACGACTGGGTGGTCCGTGGATACCAGCATGAAATCCGAAATGAGAACACACTGCCCAACGTCAGCGGGTTTATCTACGACGAGGGTGGCAAGCGAGGACGAATTTGTCTTGTCGGCGAAAAGGCGAACTGGTCTGACGGAAAGAAGCATGTTCAGGAGGAATTGATCTCGAAGGAAGAATATTCCAACCTGTTCAAAGTCGATGACTGGAACGATGTCGTCATCATTGCAAAAGGCAACCACATCCAGCACTACACCAACGGTCGCCTCGTGCTGGACTTCACCGACGAAGACCCTGAGCTGGCCCTGAAAGAAGGTATCGTCGCGCTGCAACTGCACGCCGGTAAGCCGATGTGGGTTGAATTCAAGAATATCCGCGTCAGAGAATTGAAGTAGCCGTTCCCAGCAAACGCCTCGTCAGGCCATCCACCTGACGATGAAACTCATCAGAGCTTCGGAGTTCAGAACTCCGAAGCTCTTTGAATTTGACGGGCACGTCATGCGTCACGCGGGCAGGAGAGCCCGACAAGACAACGACGCGATCGCTCATAAACACAGCTTCAGCAAGATTGTGAGTCACCAGAACCGAAGTCAGCGACAGTTCCTCGTGCAGCCGGCGAACTTCTTCCTGCAGGCTCATTCGAAGCAGATCATCGACAGCTGCCAGCGGCTCATCCAGCAGTAAGACATCGGGGCGAAGAATCAGCGCACGGGCCAGGGACAACCGCATCTGCATCCCACCCGAAAGTGCTGAAGGACGCTTTTGCGTATCTGATTCTGACAGTCCCACTCGCCTGAGCATTTGCTGTGCGTCATAGATCGAGACATCCTTCTTTTCTGCTCCCAGTTCCGCTGGCAGCAGCAGATTCTGTATCGCCGTACGCCAGGGCAGCAGAGTGGGTTGCTGAAAAACAAACCCAAAATGCAGCGAAGTTCTCTCGCGGTGCCTGCTGACACTTCCGCCGGTTGGCTCGAGAAGCCCCGCAATCAATCGCAGCACCGTCGACTTGCCGCTGCCTGAAGGTCCGACGATGCTGAGGAATTCTCCCTCCGCGACTTCCAGATTCAATTGCCGCAGGACCTGTCGTTCTCCATCGAACGACAATGCCGCATCAGAAAGGGTCACAAGGGGTTTACGAGCGGAAGGCGTTATGGGCACACAAATTCTCTCTTGAGTTTCCAGGGTGGCGAACTGTCAGCGGGGCCGCAGAGTCTGTTGAGTTTGTCAAAATGTAACGATTCTATCGACGTTGACGATTCTGTTGGTCAATTTGGTTTTCGTGTTCACAGCGGATGTCCGCTTCGTTCGGCCTTTGAAGATCATAGGGATCTGTTCGCGCGGACTGGATCGATTATCCCGAGTCTGAAATCCGGTCCCGGATGCCATGAAGTACGGGTCGAATCCTGGACGAAATCCGAATAACCCACACCGTCCGACCAGCCTGCAAATCTGGACGAGGGTGGTCGCCCGGCTGTTCGAGGAACAGAAGGGAGAGCACAGTGGGACGAACGTTCGCAGCCTCAATGACGGATCATCGAAGCACGCGACGTTCGACAGGGCAGTTACGATTGACACGCACCATTGACGTCGATCGCCACTGCTTCTTTTTTGTGTTCAGGGACGAACACGGACTCAATGGAGAGCAGCAGGATGCTGACTAAACTGACTGGTACATACGCACGCAAAGTGACCACATGGCTCATGATGGGGTCACTGAGCTTGTCTACGTTCAGCGGGTGTTCGCGCCAATTCTGGCGACGGCAGGCAGAAAAAGATACCTACAATGCGGTCACCGAGAAGCTGAATGATCCGCGATGGCAGGTCCCCCGGATCGATCTGAAGCCGGATGTCCGAAGCCGATTTTTCGATCCCTATGATCCGGATTGTGAACCACTTCCGCCCGATGATCCAGCTGCACACGAATTCATGCACTGCGTGAATGGAAAACGCGGGTACAAGAGCTGGCACAAGCTGGGCACAGCACTCAGCATTGAAAACCCGCAATGGCTGGAACCATACGGAGTGGCGGTGCAGGGCGCCGATCCCGTGATTGGACATTCCCAGATTCAGATCCTGAAAGTCACCCTTCCGGATGCCGTGGACCTGGCCTACATCCACAGCAGAGATTATCAGACAAACATCGAGGACCTCTATCTGGATGCTCTTGCCTTAACGCTGGAAAGATTTCGTTTAGGCGTCCGTTTCATTAATACGGCCGGAGCCGCACCGGGAGCTGGTTTTTCGCTGACAAATCCGGATCCGGGGCGTTCCAATGCCGCCTTCCGTCCGGCATTTGGAATCTCTCAGGCACTTCCTGCCGGCGGGCAGATTGCCGTTGAACTTGTCAACCAAACCGTCTGGCTGTTTGGTTCGAAGGATTCTTCAGCATCGTCGATGGCCTTTACACTGACGCAGCCTCTGCTGCTGAACGCTGGTCGCAAGATCGCTCTGGAACCGCTGACACAGGCAGAACGTAATGTTCTGTATCAGGCGAGAACACTGGCTCGATTTCGACAAACGCTCTTCACCAGTGTTGCTCAAAGTTACCTGGGCCTGCTGCAGCAAAAGCAGAACATCCTGAATACGGAAAACAATTTGCGTCAGCTTCGAGAGCAGCTGGATGCTCAGGAAGCTCAGGATAGCCGTAAGCCCAATCTGCTGCCGGAGATGTTGCCGCAGATGCCGGATGACTTCGAAATTCCGGAAAGTCTTCAGGGAAATCTTCGATACGACGGTCGCACCCTGACGTGGACCGGTGAGATGACCGACGCGCAGGAACAGGAATTACTGGCCCTGACCGACAACGAAGCCTATCAGGCCGCTGTGCAGCAGATCATTGCTTACAAACAGGGCAATGTGGTCAGTCTGTCGGCGGCACAGTTGCGGACCAATTACAACAGTACTCAGAACCAGCTGGAGAACTCTCGTCGACAGTATGCCGATCAGCTGGACAATTTGAAGATCACCCTCGGTCTTCCGCCCAACGTACAACTTGAGATCGATGAAACACTGCTGGCTCCATTCGAATTAATCAGCCTGAAACTGATTCAGGCGGAAAAGGAATTTCGTGAGCTTCAGCTTTCTCTGGGGCAAAAGCTTCTGCCGCCGGCAGACACCGGCGCGGCCGTTGATGTTGAGATCCTGAAAGACTACCTCTCAGAACTGGCGCTCGACAGAGATCACCTGTTTGAGGTGGGCCTGACACAGGTGCAGAATGACTTTGAGCCAATCCGCCAGATTTTGCAGGCCACAGAAACCGACTGGCAGCAGACAGAAGACGGACGGAGATACTTCATCTCAGAAGGTGAGCGCGAGCGAGTCATGGCGGATCTGGAAAGGGATCTGCGGCTGTTCCGAATGAGTGAGCGCGAGTTTGCCATTGCATCTGCCACACTGGATTCTTTCCTGGAAGTCGCGAATGCCGATAGTGCACAATCGATCCTTCAGAAGCTGGATGCAGACAACAACGGAACCGTGGAACCCTCGGAGATGCCGTCTGCATGGCAGTACCTGAAGCAGGCCAACAAGAGCGATTCCGTCAGCATGGATGCGGACAAGCTGATGCAGTTCATCCGCAAAGCGGCATTCGCCCTGCGGGAAGACCTTCAGCGCGCGGCACAGAGCCTTCAGGTGGTGCAGGCGGGTCTTCGCGTGGAAGCCATCGCGTTAAATCGGTTCGCGCTGACGTCGGGCGAGCCCAAACCCGATATCGAAGAAGTCGTGAGGATTGGGCTGGAACAACGACACGACCTGATGAACGCTCGAGCCAGCGTTATGGACAGGCGGCGTGCTGTTGAAATCGCCGCAAATCGGCTTGAATCCACCATGGACCTGCGGCTTTCCGCAAAGACCGGGGCCGGCGGCGAATCCTCCAATTACCAGGGGGGCATCGACTTTAAGACGCCAATGGATATGGTGGACGAGCGAAATGCCTACAACGTTGCCCTGATCAATTATCAGCGTGAACGCCGGGCCTACATGCTGCTGGAAGACCAGATTAAGCAGAGTATTCGCCAGGCCTGGCGTCAGATTACAGTTCAGGAGAAGCGAATTGAGGTAGACAGACAAACAGTTCGAAACGCTGCTCTGCAGTACGACAACGCCTCGTTGTCCGCTCAGGGAGCCGCCCAGACGAACGCTCTGAACCTGTTGAACGCCTTGAATTCGGTACTTGGAGCCCAGAATTCTTTGGTGAGTGACTGGGTCACGTACGAAAATAACCGTCTCAATGTGTTCCGCGATATGGGTATTATGGAAATCGACCGGCGCGGAGTTTGGACTGACGGGTTTTATCAGAAGATGGATGGTGTACAATCTGAAGGATCACCAGACTTCAGTTCTGTCCCGCCGATACCGAATCCTTAGGTTCCCAACACTGTTCAGGCCCGCCTTCCCGGAACCTAATCACCAAACAACGTGAGGTCTCAGAGGATGCTCCCTCCTAAAACCGTCGTCGCTCGCCAGCTTATGACACGTTTCTCGAAACAACGCTCCGGCAAATCAATGCTGCTGATCGTGGTATCGATGCTGATTGTCGGTGCGGTCGTGGCCTTTTCAGTGCCAGCGATTCGAGAACCCCTGATGTCAGCAATTCGCCCGTCGGAGGCGAGTCTGAGTTCCAGGTATATACTTCGCATGGCGGAAAAAGGCCCGTTCCGCATCATGATCACTGAGAATGGAACGGTCGACAGTCTTCGAAATGCAACGTTGACCAGCAAGATCGAGGGCTCGACCACTATTATCAGCCTCGTTCCTGAAGGCAGTCGCGTAAGCGGCCCCGTCATCGCAGACTTCGACGGTGTGGTAGAATTCGTCGACGTCGATTCGGATTCGCACAAGACACTGCGTGTTGTGGCTGACGACGGAACGGAACAAAGCTACGACGTCACTTTGGGCGAATTCACCGAGGTCCTCGTTGAAGACCGCCAGAAAATTCGCAAAGGCGACTACCTGGCGGGCGATGTTCTCTGTGAACTGGATTCGTCCGTCCTGGTTGAAAAAGAAAAAGAGCAGCAGATTAAGCTGACGACGGCCAAGGCGAATCTGGAAAAGGCGCAGAAGAACATCCAGATTCAGGAGACGACAAACGCCAGCAATATTGCCAAAGCTGAGCTGGCCGAATCTCTCGCAGAACTGGACCTCGAAAAGTATCTGGCCGAGGGCGGTGAGTACCAACAGGCCCTGGAAACACTGAAAGGCGAGATCAAACAGAACGAAGAAGCGCTCGCCATGAACATGGAAGATTATGAGCGTGTTCGGGACCAGGCTCGCCGTGGCTATGCCAATCTGAACGTACTCGAAGGCTCCCGGATTAAGGTGACGCAGTCAGAAATCCAGCTGGTCGTGAAGAAGGGTGAGCTGAACGTTCTGGAAAAGTTCACCTACACCCGCACTGTCAAAGAACTGAAGCAGCTGGCGGAAGACACGAAACGCGAGACGCAGCGAGCGAAGCTTGAAGGTGAGGCGGCCATGGCGCTGCTTCAGGCTGACCTGGAAGCGGCCAAACTGACCGAAGCCGTCGAAACGGAAAAGCTTGAACTGCTCCGGCGACAGATTGCCGCAAGCCGGCTGGTGGCATCTCAGGCCGGTGAAGTCGTTTACGCCTCCCAAAAGAGCAGCCGTAGCGAACCAGTCGTCATCGAAGAAGGAGCCAGTGTCCGTGAACGTCAGGCGATCATCAACCTGCCGGACCTGGATGCGATGAAGATCGACGCACGAATTCACGAATCAAAGATTAGCCGCGTGATGGTTGGTCAGCCGGTTGAAATTGAGATCGACGCATTGCCCGGGGACCCTTATCACGGCCGATTGCAAACGGTCTCGTCCGTGCCCATGCCGGGCAGCTGGCCCAATACCGACCTGAAAGAGTATCAGGCGGTGATTGAAATTACAGACTCAACCGAAAAGGTACGACGCCTGAAGCCGGGCATGACGGCGCAGGTTCGCATTATTGTCGAAGACCGAAAAGAAGATGTCCTGCAGGTTCCCGTTCAGTCGGTCATCTCGTTCTCTGGTCATTACTTCAGCTATGTTGCAGGCAAGACCACTGCGGAACGACGAGAGATTAAAGTTGGTGACGCGAACGATGAATACATGGAGGTCCTGGATGGGATTTCCGAAGGCGAAATGGTCATCATGAGCCCGCGCACCCACTTCTCGAAAGAGCTGAGCGAACTTGAAAATCGCCTGTCAACTGAAGCCGAAGCCAATCGCCCGAAAGCCGAAACGCCCGATCGATCAAAGCGAGGCGCGGGGGGCCCATCGATGCCGGGGGCGGCTGGAATGCCCGGAGAAATGGGAAGTGGTCGACCGCGGGGCGAAAAAGGTGGTGAAGGTGCCCGAAGTGGCGGTCCATCACCGGGCGCACCACAAGGCGCATCCGGGGCTCCAGGCGGTGGGGGCGGGTTCGATCCAAAAGCCATCTTTGATCGTCAGGATAAGAACAAGGATGGAGCGATCACAAAGGACGAGGCGAGCCGGCCTGAAACGTTCGACCAGACTGACGGGAACGGTGACGGAAAGATCACACTCGACGAAATGATGGAAGCATTCCGAAAACGACAGGAAGCATCGGGGCAGGGCCGCTAAAGAGAGCGGGATCACTCATCCGGTTTACAGTTCGGATTCCAATCAGGCGGGTGTCTTTCATGGAAATGGCAGCTCAGGTTATTGACCTGCAAAAGCATTACGACCTCGGCCCGGTCGTCGTTAAAGCGTTACGCGGAGTCTCGATTGATTTTCCGAAAGGGGACTTTGTCGCCATCATGGGATCATCCGGAAGCGGCAAGAGCACTCTTTTAAATCTGCTGGGAGCTCTGGATCGCCCGACACTCGGCAAGTACATCATCGGAGGCAAAGACGTCTCCCTGATGTCCGACGATCAATTGTCATCCATTCGCAATGAACTGATCGGATTTATTTTTCAGTCGTATAACCTGATCCCGCAGTACACAGTCGTGGAAAATATCGAAGTCCCGCTGCACTATCGAACCGGATATCCCACGATCGGTACGAAAGAACGCGAACGGATTGAATACCTGGCCAAGCTGGTCGGCCTTGGCGACCGTCTGGACCACCGGCCATTCCAGTTGTCTGGTGGTCAGCAGCAACGTGTCGCCATCGCTCGAGCGCTCGTGAATGATCCACAGATTATTCTGGCGGACGAGCCGACAGGAAACCTGGACTCTGCAACCGAATCAGAAATCATGGAGATGCTTCTGGCACTCAACCGTGAGGGTCGCACCATCATCATGGTGACTCACGAGCCGGCCGTCGCAAAACTAGCGAAACGACAAATCTACATGAAAGACGGAGTTGTTGCCGGAGAAGGAGTATTTCCCGGTTAACACCAATGTGGCACCGGGTTATTGAGAGATTATTTCCTGAACTGAGTGATATTCATGCCGAATTTGATTCGAACAATCCAGCTGGCTCTCAAGAGTCTGATGCTGCACAAGCTGCGGTCAGGGCTGACAATGCTGGGTATTGTCTTCGGAGTCTTTTCGGTCATTGCAATGCTGGCCATTGGTGAAGGCGCCAGCCAACAGGCTCAGCAACAGGTGCTTGAACTGGGGGCAACAAACATCATTGTCCGCAGCGTCAAGCCTCCGAAAGAAACAGCTGGCGCACAGAGCTCCAATTCGTTTGTGCTTCGCTATGGGTTGCTTCGAGCAGACTACGATCTGTTATCGAAGACGATACCAACTGTCGAAAAAGCCATTCCCATCCGCGAACTCACAAAATCATGTCGCCACCTCCATCGTGAGCTGAATTGCAGAATCGTCGGCTGCACGCCCGAGTATCTGGATGTGAACCACCTGATGCTCGCGCAAGGTCGATTCATCTCGGACAAGGATCGATCCGACAAATCCAACGTCGCCGTCCTGGCGGCAGGCTCCGCGCAGGAGCTATTTCAGTACGAAGATCCTCTGGGGCAGTCAATCAAGATTGCCGACCGTTACTACACCATTGTAGGCGTGACCCGAGCCCGCGAAGCCAGCGCGGCCATCGGTGGCAGCATGTCAGGTCAGGACTACAACAACGACGTTTACATTCCGCTGGAAACGATGCGGGCACGAATGGGTGACCTGGATATCGATCGTACAACTGGCTCTTTCAGCGCAGAACAGATTGAACTCAACCAGATTACGCTGCGCATTAACGACAAAGATCGCGTTGAACAGACAGCCGACGTAATCCGGGAAAGCCTGCGGCAAAACCATAAATCGGACCGCGACTATTCCGTGGTTGTTCCGCTGGAACTTCTTCGACAAGCCGAACAGATTCGCGATATCTTTAACGTCGTCCTGGGTTCAATCGCCGCGATCAGCCTGATCGTTGGCGGTATCGGTATCATGAACATCATGCTCGCGACCGTCACAGAGCGGACCAGAGAAATCGGAATTCGACGAGCTCTCGGTGCGAAACAGCACGACATCACCCTGCAATTTCTGACCGAGACGGTTGTGCTGGCTGGCAGTGGCGGATTAATCGGCGTAGCACTGGGCCTGATGACGCCGATCGCGTTCGATCTGATCAAGTTTGTCGTCGAGAATTTGATCTTCGAAGGCGGCACAGCTGGATCAGACCTTGGCAAGATGCTCATGGGAATGCAGCCACGTCCGGTTCCTGCCAGCCTCCCTCTGGCGTTCGGCATCTCTGTCGGGATCGGCGTTCTGTTTGGACTCTACCCTGCGAGAGCCGCGGCTCGACTTGACCCGATTGAAGCATTGCGGCACGAGTAGCAGTTCAGACTTGGCGAATGGCCGCCAGTTGCTCACAATCCAGTAGAAGATGAATTTCGTTCACGCAACCCTGGTTGCGAATGGAATTGCATCATCCTGTCCGCAAAAAATGACTGGTCGCCTCTGTGTTCGTTCGGGGACAAACGTGTGAGCATCTCGGACCCTGAGAAATCCGAACGACGGATCTTACCGCGTCTGTTGCATTTTGTTCTGGCGACGGTCTCGGGCATTCTTGCTTCTTCCGCGACTTCCATGGCTCAGGAAGAAACGCCCGAAGCCGTTCATTCGGTCGCTCAATTCACAACAAAATGGTGCACCGACTGCCACAGCGGCGCGACGCCTTCCAGCGGGTTTTCACTGGATCAGGCAACATTAGTTCCCATCGGACAATCTGCTGACACATGGGAACGAGTCGTTCGAAAACTCGGCTCGCGACAAATGCCTCCACTTGATTCGGATCGCCCCAGCGAAGCGGAATACACAAAAATCATCACACTCCTCGAAACGACGCTCGACAGGCACGCGACTTCGCATCCCAACCCCGGGCGAACGGAGACATTTCGACGACTCACTCGTTATGAGTACCAGAATACTGTTCGTGACCTGCTGAAGCTGGACATGGATGTCACCGAAATGCTGCCGGAGGATGAATCCAGCCACGGATTCGACAATGTAACCGTCGGTGAACTTTCTCCTTCCCTCATGAATCGTTATGTCCTCGCCGCTGAAAAAATTGCCAGTCTGAGCACTGGCTCCACCGGCAATTCAATGATTGCCGAAACATTTCGAGTTCGACCGGATCTGACTCAGGAAGAGCGACTGCCGGAGTTACCTTTCGGTACTCGCGGCGGAATCGACGTACCCTACCCATTTCCTGCCACCGGCGATTACGATATCGAAGTTCGACTGATGCGTGATCGCAACGAGCACGTCGAAGGGCTCAATCGCCCACACGACCTGATGATTCTGCTGGATCGTCGTCGCGTTGCAGTATTTACGGTGCATCCACCGAAGAATCAGGGGGGGCATCAGACAGCAGATCAGCACCTGAAGGCACGAATTCGAATACAGGCCGGACCTCATAATATCGCCGCAACATTCCTGAAGATGCCGTCTTCGATTCCGCAAACCAAACGCCAGCCACTCGATGCACATTTTAATTTTCATCGACACCCCCGACTCTCGCCTGCCGTCTATTCATTGTCGTTCACAGGTCCGCTGGCAGAAGACAACACTGCCCCCACTCCGGCCTGGACTCCGGTTCTGACATGCACACCGACATCAGAAGCTGAGTTAGACAATTGCGCAAGACAGGTTCTCTCACCATTACTGCGAAGGGCCTATCGACGGCCGGTCACAGAATCTGATTTCAAAGAGCCAATGCGTTTCTTCACGGAAGCAGTCTCCGCCAATCCTGATTCAGACCTGGCAACTCGTTTCAGTTCCGGCATCGAATCCGCGGTCGCCGCGATGCTTGTGAATCCCAACTTCCTTTTTCGAATTGAGCGTGAACCGGTGGGAGCAACTGCCGGAGACGTCTTCCGAATCAGTGACTTCGAACTTGCCACCCGACTTTCATATTTCATGTGGAGCAGCGCACCCGACGAAACACTCCTAGAACTGGCTGAACGTGATGAACTGCGACGCCCCCATGTGCTCCGGCAACAGGTGAATCGGCTTCTGGCCGACGAGCGGGCGAATGCAATCGTCAGCAACTTTGCCAGCCAGTGGCTGTATCTTCGCAATCTCAATTCGATTACTCCGGATGCCCGCTTGTTCCCGGATTTCGATCATAATCTGCGGGTCGCATTTCAGCGAGAGACCGAAATGCTGTTCGAACAGATGATGCGTGAAGACCGAAGTGTCCTCCACCTGCTTCAAACCAATCAGACATTCCTGAACGAGCGACTGGCACGTCATTACGGGATTGATCATGTTCAGGGCAGTCACTTCCGTCCGGTGAATCTGCCTCCGGAAAGTCACCGTGGCGGGATACTGCGTCATGGCAGCATTCTGACAGTAACGTCGTACGCGACTCGAACCTCGCCCGTCATCCGCGGACACTGGATTCTGAAAAATCTGCTGGGAACTCCTCCTCCGCCACCACCAGACAACATCCCGGCGTTAACAGAGAACAACGTCTCATCAACGCTGACTGTTCGAGAACGCCTGGAGGCCCATCGTGCTGATCGATCATGTGCCGTGTGCCATGACATGATGGATCCGCTGGGATTCGCTCTGGAAAACTTCGATGCAGTGGGAAGATGGCAATCCAGTGACGAAGACATTCCGATCGATGCCACGGGACAACTTCCGGATGGCCGGACGATCAACGGTGTGGAAGCTCTTGAAGAAGGACTGCTGTCACGACCTGAAGCATTTGTCCGAACAATCACAGAAAAATTAATGGTGTATGCACTTGGTCGCGGGCTCCAGACATCCGATTCTCCTTTTGTGCGGGACATTGTCAGAAATGCCGCCGTCAACGATTTTCGATTTTCGTCCGTTATTATTGGCATTGTGGAAAGCCCACCATTCCAGATGAGGACTGCCAGATGATGATCACCCGCAAAACCCTGGATCGAAGAAGTTTTCTTCGAGGTGTCGGAACAAGCCTGGCGTTGCCGCTGCTGGATGCGATGGTTCCGCCGATGACCGCGATGGCAAACACCGTCGCCGCGCCATCTCGGCTCAAACGTCTTGGATACGTCTACATGCCAATGGGCTGCGACATGTCCCGATGGGCACCTCCAAACCCGAACAACCTTGATGAACTCTCGCCAACACTTTCTTCTCTTGCACCGGTTCGATCCCACACAACTGTAATTTCCAATACGGAACTTCGTAATGCCTACCCCGGAACGCATGCCACTTCGAATTCAGCGTTTCTGAGTGCTGCAACCGCGCGGCGAACAGAAAGTACCGACTACTTTCTCGGTACCACAGCGGATCAGATTGCAGCCAGACACATTGGACAAACAACTCAACTGCCTTCACTCGAAATGTCCATGGACCTGCTTTCTGTTGTCGGGCAGTGTGACAATGGATACGCGTGCGTTTACCAGAACAATTTGTCGTGGTCGTCTCCTACGAATCCCTTACCCTCCGAAGCGCATCCTCGCCTGATCTTTCAAACGCTGTTTGGAGAAGGAGGCACGTCAGCAGAACGAAGATCCGTGCTGCGCAAACGAGCCAGCCTGCTGGATTCAGTAACTCAGGAGATCCAGCGACTGAAGATGACACTGGGACCAGCCGACCAGCAGCGAGTCGAACAGTATTTGAACTCCGTTCGTGAAGTCGAACGCCGCATTCAGAAGGCCGAGTCCGATGCCACAGACAATCCATTACCAGATATTGATCGACCAACAGGAGTCCCGGCAGCATACGGTGATCACGCTCGCCTGATGTTTGACCTTCAGGTGCTGGCGCTGCAGGGCGACGTCACACGCGTCATCACATTCCAGCTTGCTCGCGAAACAAGCAACCGAACCTACCCGGAAATCGGCATCAATGATCCCCATCACCCGCTGACTCACCACGGCAATGACCCGGAGAAAATCGCCAAAGTCGCCGAAATCAATAAGTTTCACGTCTCGCTGTTTTCTGAATTCCTTCAAAAGCTTCAACAGACACCCGAGGGCGACGGAACTCTGCTCGACCATTCGCTGTACCTTTACGGAAGCGGTATGGGGAACCCGAATGTTCACGACCACACGAATCTGCCTATTATCGTCGCAGGAGGTGCAGGGGGCGCTATGAAGGGCGGGCGTCATGTGAATTTCGATCGTCCCACGCCTCTGGCGAATCTGCACCTGACGCTGCTTCAGAAAGTGGGTGTCGACATAGAAACATTCGGGGACAGTACCGGCCGCATGGATGATCTGTTCGAGACAATTGATGTTTAGCTATCCGTTGAATAACCGGGACCGGCGCGCTGCCACGTTTTTCAAGGCCGTTTCAACCTGGAGGGACGGAGACGAATCGTGTTGAAGTTAATCACGGCTTTCGTCCTGGCAATCAGGATCACCATCAATTGCGGAAACGCTGCAGACGAGAATCCTGCTCTCGCAGACCTTGCCGAACGTAAAAACTGGAACAGTCTTCGTCAGCTCATTGAATCAGGCTCAGGCATCGATACCACGGGCCAGCGTGACGGAATGACCGCGCTGCACTGGGCAGTTCACCATGATCACACCGAAATGACCCGACTTCTGATACAGCGAGGTGCAGTGGTCACAGTGCCGAATGAATTCGGCGTCACTCCTCTGGCCCTCGCCTGTATCAACGGCAATCCAGAGATTGTAGAGCTGTTGCTCGATGCCGGAGCAGAAGTCAACCGGACACGGCCCGGTGGAGAAACGCCTTTGATGACGGCAGCCAGAACCGGCAATGCAGATTCCGTGGAGCGACTGCTGCAAGCCGGGGCGGAAGTCGACACAACGGAGTGGTCCGGTCAAACGGCACTGATGTGGGCTTCGTCTGCAGGTCACGAGGACGTTGTTCAGTTGCTTCTGAACGCTGGCGCTGATCGCTCTGTAACGCTGAAGTCCGGATTCAACGCACTAATGTTTGCCGTACGGGACGGCCAGAAGGCCTGCGTGCTGAAACTGCTGGATGCTGGTGACGATGTCAACAGCGTCATGTTGCCGAGTCGCCCTGGTGGCAAGAACCCCAGAGAAGGAACCAGTCCTCTGATCCTGGCGGTTGAGAACGGACACTTCGAACTGGGGGTTGAATTACTGAAACGAGGTGCAGACCCCAACGATCAGCGATCGGGATATTCCGCACTGCATACGCTCACGTGGGTCCGCAAACCGGACCGAGGCGACGATCCAACCGGCGATCCCGCGCCGCGAGGTTCCGGCAACGTGGGAAGTCTTCAGTTTGCGGAATGGCTTGTGCAACACGGTGCCGATGTGAATCTTCAACTCACAGGTGGTCGCGCAGGACGCGGTCGGCTCAACGAAAAAGGGGCCACACCATTCTTTATGGCGTCCGACACAGCAGACATTGGTCTCATGAAATGTCTGCTGAAACTGGGCGCAGACCCAACCCTGCCCAATGCCGACCACTGTTCCCCACTGCTTGCTGCGGCGGGTCTTGGGACACTTGCTCCAGGAGAAGTGGCCGGGACAGAGGAAGAATCTCTGGCAGCGGTTGAGTTGCTGCTTCGCCTGGGAGCGGAAATCAATTCCGTTGACGACAACGGAGAAACGGTCATTCATGGTGCTGCCTATGCCAGCTTTCCACAAATGGTCGACTACCTTGTCGCTCATGGTGCTGATGCAGCGATCTGGAATCGGCCCAATAAATACAAGTGGACCCCGCTGGCCATTGCTCAGGGACATCGGCCCGGCAATTTTAAGCCAGACCCCGCCACCATCCAATCCATCCAGCGAGCCCTTGGAAAATAGCTGACTGACTCTTCGCGGCATGCCGGATCCGACCGGGACTACTCGACACCTGTCACGCAACCCTTGTCACTCGACCCTTGCTTTCAATTGCCCGAGAGTATCCCGTAACTGACGCAATTCTTCCGGGTTTTCTGACAACGATTCGGTATGGAACGCAGGCAGCAGTTTCTCCCAGACCAGATTCAGCTGCCCCTGCAGGTCACGCGTGTTTGCAGTCATCACCACAACAGCATTCCATTCGGGCAGGACGATGCAGAATTGACCGTCTTTGCCATCACCGCGGAACGCACCATGGCGACAGCGCCAGAACTGAAATCCATATCCCTGATTCCAGTCACTTTCGGGGTTGCTTCCGTTGGAAACCTGTTTCGACGTCGCCTGCTCTATCCAGTCAGACGGAATCAGTTGCTGTCCATTCCATTCGCCTTTCTGAAGATAGAGCTGGCCGAATTTGGCAATGTCTTCTGTGCGAAGAAACAATCCATATCCGCCCAGAGAAATGCCTTCCGGGCTGGCATCCCAGCGTGGAGCTTCAATTCCCAGCGGATCAAACAATCGCGGCTTGAGATAGTCGACCACGGTTTGGCCGGTCATCTTTTGCACAATGGCAGACTGCATGTACGTGGCAGGGGTGTTGTACCTGAAGTGTGTTCCGGGCAGGTGCGGAACCGGATGCGCGAGAAATGCTTTGACCCACTCCGTCTTATCCCGCAGGAAAACCTCGTCCTGGTGTCCTGTGGACATCGTCAGAAGGTCTCGTACTCGCATGGCTGCTAAGTTGGCAGATGGCTTGTCCGGCATTTCATCAGGAAAAAACTGTGAAACGTGATCATCAATACTGAGTTTGCCTTCGTGCACCGCCAAACCGACCGCCGTCGAGGTAAAACTCTTGCTGAGCGACCAGAGTACGTGCGGCTTGTCTGCGGCTTCCGGTTGCCACCAGCATTCTGCCAGCACTTTTCCATTTCGAAGCAGCATAAAGCTGTGCATGGTATTGACGCGGGCATCAGCGGACATCACGAATTCACGAATCCCCGATGACGAAACACCCTGCGACTCAGGCGTTGCCCGTGCCAATCCCTCTCCGTACCTGACCCAGTTCAGAGAGAACCGGGCGGATGTGATTGTCTTATCACCTTCGTACAAACAGATGACATCACCATCAGGCAACACCGCCAGGTCCGAATAGGCACTCGGACCGGCTTCCAGCGTCCTGCTGACGGACCACGTCTGACCGTAGTCTGTGCTCAATTTGATGGACAGGTTCTTACGCTTTCCACGGCCAGCGGCCACCTCTTTGCCATTCGCGTCCAGCCCAACCGTGTGCGGATTTGAAAACAAGACCATTCCCGGCTGGCTTGGATGTGCAATCACGCTCGCCATACAAACTGGCTCCATCAACTGGGGATGAAACACCGGCTTACTCCAGCCCGTAGCACCATCTTTGCTGTATGTAATGAGTTTGCGATTTGGCTTTGACACACTTCGAGTCACGAGCATCACCCGACCATCATCAAGCTCAGTCACCATCGTTTCATTTGGGTCTGAGAACTCTCCTTCATCTGGAACAGCGATCTCGCCTGCATGCCAGGTCCTGCCGTGATCATCGCTGTAGATGGTGGCAGACGCAGAAGGCTTATGATCTCCTGTATTTCCGTAGGCGAGCCAAATCGGAACAACAAGACGCCCCGCCTTATCACCGTGCTTCAACTGCACACCATGCCCAGGCCCCGTGGCGATCACTTTCCAGTCGTAGTGCTTTCGGAACGCTTCGAAAGTGTTTGTGATCTCAATGGGTTCGCTGAACGTTTCTCCATCATCCGTACTTCGGATGTGAAAACACCGGGCATAGTTGACGCAGTAGAGAAACTCAATGTGGCCGGTCTGCGCATCCACAATTGCAACAGGGTTATTAACGGTCTGTTCCTTCTCTCCTCCCGATTTCTTTCGAGGATTCCCTTCAATCCGTTCTCCACGATGCGCAATTCGCTGGGGGGGCAGCCATGTCCTACCCGAATCCAGCGAACGCCGCAGATGAACTTCGATTTCTCCCCAGTCGGACGAACTATTACGACGCGCTTCACAGTAAGCGAGCAGGGTTCCATTCTGACTGACCGCAATGCCCGGTATTCGATACAGCGCGACCCCGTCCATGCCAGCAGGGAAGACCTCGGTTCGCACTGGGGCTTCCGCGGCGACCGCCGAGGTCAACCAAACCTGCGCAGCTACCAAAGTAAGCGCTAACATCAGGCGAGTAGAGGGCAGTAACAGGGCGAAGTGTGACAACATTTCGAACATTCCATCGGTGACAAGCGTTTGGCAGAGAACTCAAGTCGACGCAGCCAACCCGAGCAACTCCGCAGGACATTCTAAAACGGCAATAGCCCAGCCACTTGTATCTGAATTCGTAAGAATTCCCAAGGCACCCAGCGGTTCCACGACTGCCACGGACGTTTTGGACGGGACTTACCTTCCACCTGCTCAAATGGACTGGCGGGGCAAACCATGGATTTCTGGTGAGGAAAAATCAAATTCGAAAAACTATTTGTCGTGCCTGACCACCGAAAGCGCTTGACCTGTTAGTTGATGGTAATACCCCGAATGAATGCCGGCTATGAGTTCGGGGATGGCCCGTTACCATCTTCCAGCCAGTTGTTGGTCAAAGCTTGCTTTGACTGACAACTGGCTTTTCTTTTTCCGAGTCAATTGCGTTTCCACACTCAAGTGTAAGAATCTTTCCACCCACTCGCGTGGCTGGAACGAACAACGCACATCTAACGGGACCCAGCGATGGCAAAGGCAAAAAAGAAAGTAGATGCCGCACGCGCAGACGTGCCTGTGTCAGAGGACGGTGCATTCTGGATCGAAGCCGACAAAGGCTACTCCATTGCCCTGATCGAAGGGAAGCTGCAGAGCCGCAACCCCAAAGGCGCCGCGCTGGCGTCAGTCCCCAAGTGGCTGAAGGACAGCGAACAGGCACAGCAACTCATTTCGCTGGGGGAATGGCTGGATGAACACGAAAAACAATCGAGAGATACCATCGAAGCGTGGATGCTGCGTTCTTTGCCTGTTCCGCGATCCGTGCTGGTTGCCATCTGGCAGGATCCATCCTGGAAAAGCATCCTGACGAACGCTGTAGTTTGCAGCGTCACCGGGGAAAAACTCAATCAGCAGGAAAGCGGATTTCTGCGAGAAGTCGATGCTAAGAAAGGGGCAGGGGTGATCGATCTGGATGGAGAGACGCAATGGCTGAAATCGGATTCCATTGCAATTCCACACCCCATTCTGCTGGATGAGCTCGACGACTTTCGGGCTTTGACGATTGAACTCAGTTTTCAGCAGAGTCTCGATCAGCTGTTCCGGCAAACCTGGAAGCCGACAAAGGAACAATTGAAGGGGAATGCCGTCGAAGACTTCCGAAACGGAAAGTTTGAAGCTCTGACACACGCATTGAGTCTCTGCCGGAGACTTGGTTATCGCGTCAGCGGTGGATCGGCCTGTAGTCCGGTCTGGGAGAACGGCAGGCTGACTGAAGGTCGCTTTTGGGTTGGGGCTGAGTATCCGGAGGCGGAAACTTACACGTGGGACCTGATCTTCACCGACGATCG
>JAGQQE010000791.1 GCA_020426345.1 Planctomycetaceae bacterium | reverse complement strand
GATCCCCGGCAACGACGTGCAGCATCAGCTGCACGTCCGGATCCGCCAGATATTGATTGGGAAGTGACTGAGAAACCAAGACAGCTCCAGTCTTGCAGGCACGATTGACAGCGACGTCCCGTCGCATTCGATAATGGGAATTGCACACAGTTGAGCCGGAAGCGGTTCAACCGCAAAATCTACGCCTTCACGCCCTCAAAGAATAGTCTCAGGCTGAAAGCGCAAAAAAAAACCTTAACCGAAAAAACGGTTAAGGCTTTCAGTGACCCCAGGGGGATTTGAACCCCCGTTACCGGAATGAAAATCCGATGTCCTAGACCTGACTAGACGATGGGGCCGACGTTGTGTTTCTTCTGTCGGATACCAGCTGAGCAAAACTTGAACGTTCGTCGGAAGTATCCATGATTCAAAAACAGGAGCGTCGTGGGGTTATTCTTCAAAAGACGCCGATGGCTGTTCAGTGGCTCTTTTGATCGCATCCAGCACCTCTTTACGATGGA
>JAGQQE010000790.1 GCA_020426345.1 Planctomycetaceae bacterium | reverse complement strand
CGGCGTCAGTGGTGGCGATATGGCTGCGGCCATCGCGGCTGGCAATCCGGCCATCGCCAAAGCCCATCCTTCACACCCACGCACGACGCAACTGCTGGCGGAAGCCGCCCTTGAGGCCATCGAGGCATCGGACGTTCCGCAGGCAATGGTGCAGATGTTTTATCACACCAGCAACGAGAATGGCGTTAAGCTGGTCTCGTATCCCATCACAGGCGCGACTGGCTTCACTGGCAGTCGCATTGGCGGCATGGCCCTCAAAGCCGCCGCCGATGCCGCTGGCAAGCCCATCTATTTAGAGATGTCCAGCGTCAACCCGATTGTGATCCTGCCAGGAACGCTCCAGGAACGCCTTGACGATGTCGCCCAGGAACTATTCGCCTCCTGTACCCTCGGAGCAGGCCAGTTCTGTACCAATCCCGGCCTGGTGCTGATGCTCGATACCGCCGAAACACAGCCCTTCATCCATCAGGTGGAAACATTATTCGAGGGCAGTGACCCTGGCCTGCTGTTGAAC
>JAGQQE010000789.1 GCA_020426345.1 Planctomycetaceae bacterium | reverse complement strand
GCTGCTTTTCACCAGATCGGAGCTGAATGTTGTGCAGATAGCATTGATTCAGTCGCCTGTAGTAGGCTGGAAACGCATACGGCCATGAAACAAATGGATGGTTGATCGCGTGATCACGAAGATACGAACGAAGCTCCGGATGCAACTCGTCGAATTTCATTCGCCCGAACTCGGCAAAGCCAGCGTCAAAATCACCGGGCTGCGGCGAGTGACTTGGTAAAGTGTAAACAACGCACGACCGCAGCTTATGGTCATCCGCGGACCCTGATTCGTGTTGGTCCGGGCTGGAGCCAGTCTACAGCTCGGAGACCGGGCCAACAAGCTGAAAACAGCGGCGGCAAATCAATCCGGCAGCTCTGGCCAGCTATCGCAAAGCCTTCGCGCATGGAGGAGGCAAGAATGATCCCGGTGATGCTATGTTGCTTGCCCGGTATCTGCAGCACTACCGAAGCAATCTCAGAGCACTGAAGCCGAACGATCCGCTCACGCGAGAACTCGCCAGCCTTTGCGAAGACC
>JAGQQE010000078.1 GCA_020426345.1 Planctomycetaceae bacterium | reverse complement strand
GCTATCAGGGTGAACCGATCGCAACCTTAAAGACAGTAAGGTGTTAGGGGGCTTCAGGCAGCGTTCCGCATGGTTTTGTTCATTCCGGAATTCCTGTGCTTACCGTGAAGCTTGGTCTACGGACTTCGTCTCGACACGAACCAGCAGTTTTGGCTATAAGCCGGTTTCTCATCTCAAGTCTCCTCCCGCCATTCGGCAAATCCCTTCAATCGTTCCTCCCATCTTCACTCGGTCGATGTGTCGCGGATTCAACGCTCGACGCCTCAATCCAGTTCTCCATCGCGGAAGCCTACCATGCCAGAATCATCTCGCTGGTTGTGCCTGTTTGTCATCCTGGGTCTCTCGGGATGCCAGACTGCCAGCCAAAACTCATTCGCATGGCTGCCATTCGGTTCGAATACGCGTGCCTACGACTATGCAACAGAACCGACGCCTGAGTCTGTCGTTCCCACTGCTTCGCTGGATTCCCGTGAGGATGCTGCGCTGAGTACACCCGCGCCTGCATCGAGGGCGAGAATTGACGAACTTGTGGCGTCGGGAATTCAGGCAATCCAGCAGGACCGACTGGATGACGCTTCAAATGCGTTTCAGTCCGTTCTTGACAGCGATCCGTCGAATGCCACAGCGCATCATGGAATCGCCATGATTGCCGACCTCAGGCAGGATTGGTCAGACGCAGAATATCATTACAAACAAGCGCTCCGCTCCCGTCCACAGGACGCCGGTTTGCTGAATGATCTTGGTTATTCGTATTTGCTTCAGAATCGATTCCACGAAGCGTCCAGCTATTTGACTCGAGCCGTTGAGCAAAACCCCCAACATGAAAAGGCTCAGGAAAACCTGGCTATGCTTGCGCTGAGGCAGGGCGACCGTTCTTCCGCTGAAGAGCAATTGAAGAAACTCCACCCGGCAAATCAGGTTGCAATGCAGATGCAAAGACTCGAATCACAGCTGCAGGTGGCGACCAGCCCGACTTTATCTCAGCCGGTATATGGGGATAGTTCACCCAGCGGCATCGCAAATACTTCGGTTCCTCAGGGGGCAAGTTTTGAGCAGGTGAGGGCACTGGCAGAGCAAAAGAGACTGGAGGCAGAAGCAGAGCGTCGTCGTCGTTCGGCTCCACCGGCGAGTCACCTTGCCTCAACGGCCGTCAATCCATGGGTGGCGGGGCAAACTTCCCAACCGGGCTATCAGAATTCACTGTCGGGGGCCGTTCCTGCTGCTTTGACACAACAGGACTTCGACCGCGCAAACACAATACCGACGCCAATGGTCCATCAGGCAGTGGCTTCAAATTCGCAGATGATGCAACCCGCTGGATGGCCGCAGTCGGCCCAGGCGGCGGACGCCGTTCAAGCCAGCAACGCCATGCAATCCGTAAACGTTCAAACCGCACAGGCGCCGATCGTCATGCCGGCCACAGTCTATGGTCAGCCATCAATGGGGGGCGAAGGGTTTATGGCAAATTCGTCCGCGGCAGGTCCTGTTCCTGCCTTTCAGGCAAGTCTCTCGCAGAGTCCCGGTGCCGGAATCGTCGCTGGAAATCCAACCACCCCTTCTGCCATTCCGAATACAGCCGCTATCCCGAACACAGGCGAATCGCCAAGCGGAAGTCAAAACCCGTTAATTCAAGCGACTGGCACTGTGGTACCGATACATGCAGGCTCCAATCCTTTACTCGCAGGTCTGAATGCAGCACCGGGAGCATTGTTCCCTGTGAATCAACCCAATCCTGAATCCATGCAGACTACAGTTTCAGGGATGCCTTCCGAAACAGGCCAGACTTTTCCTGCACCTTCCAGTCCTTCATCGGGCGGAGGTGGCCAGTTCATGCCGAACGGAATGATCGGCACTCCGAATCCCGTCGGGCAGAATCCAGTTGCTCAGAATTTCGTAGTTCAGCCATCAGTGACTCGAAATGGCGCCATGTTTTCGCAGCCAGCCAGCACGTTGCCAGCGCAACAGTGGCAGAACGAAATGCAACAGCAGTATGCGACAACGACTGCTGGCGCCAACAGTCAACCTGTTGTCGCCCCTAACCCTCTTGCGGCCTACGATCAGCAGCTTCAACAGCTGGAATCCCAGTATAACCAAAGCCTTCAACAGTACGATCCAGCGACAAGTTCTGTTCAGCCAGTTCAGGCGCAGTACTGAGGAACCTGCTGTCGTTTTTCGCGCTCAGGTGTCGACTTCACACTGGCGAGATCTGCCGGTCCATCGGTCGCCAACTGATTTCGTCAGAAAACTTCATCCCTTTTCACTGCAGGTTCGCCATTGCCGTGAAAGTTCAGCGGCCGTATCTTTCAACTCTCCCTCCTGCGGAAGCACCCTCTCTCACTTCTCATGCTCTCCGCAATCAATTGCTCATCTCCTGAAAGCCTCGCCCCATGCGTCTGCACGTATTGCGAAAGCTGACTCGCCAAATGGCGATCCTTCTCGGCTCAGTGACGTTCGCCGGCTGTTATTCCATGAATGGCTACGTGGTGAATTCGTCTGGTCAAAGCTACTACGAACAAGGCAATTATCAGGCTGCTGCCTCCGAGTTCCAGCAGGCTCTGTACAACGATCCGACGAACCCCGATTACATGGCGAACCTGGCGAAGGCCCGCTGGAAGATGGGGGACACCGCCGGTGCGGAACAGCTCTATCGCCAGGCGCTGACGATCTCACCATCGCACCAGCCAGCCTATCACGGAATGGCAGAAATGCTGGCATCAACCGGTCGTGGACAGGAGGCGGTTGGACTGCTGCAGACCTGGGCGGCGACTCAACCTTATGTTCCTGAATCGCACGTTGAACTTGCCTGGTTGCAGCGGGAAATGGGTCAACAGGACGCAGCAGCCCAGTCGCTTCAACGGGCACTTCAGGTAAATCCAGCCCACCCGACTGCGCTTGCTCACCTGGGGCAGTATTATCAGGATGCAGGACGTCCCGATCAGGCGATTGCGATGTATCAGCAGTCACTTCGAGCGGACTGGAATCAGCCCGATGTCCATTCAAGAATGGCAATGGCCGCTCAGTCAGCAGGACCAAACCATGCAGTCGCATCCACAGCGATGGCCCGCGGTGTCCATCCGTACCAGATGCCGCGGCAACAGACAGTTTTCGGGCCACCCAGTACGGGTCAGCAAATTGCGCAGATGCAGTTCCAGCAGCAAGTTGCACAAATGCAGCGAATGCCTTCGCAGGTCGCCCAGTCTCCTTACGTAACTGACCAGATGGCGATGATGTCGCCGCAAGCGATCAGCGAAGGTGCTCTGCAGCAAACGCCAACGATGCTGTCTATGACTTCGGCAATCCCGGCATCTGGCATGTCGGTCGCGGGGAACCCCGTGCAACAGGCTTCATTGTCAGCATCAGTTCCGAATGTTTCCGGAAGTCCTGCAGGATCGCCAACCATTGTTGGGCAAATGCCGTCGGTGCACTCTGTGATTCAATCTGATCCACTCCTGCAACAGGGATGGTCGGTTGTACCAGGCAGCATCAAAGTAAATGACAACGGCCCCACCCCAACTCCGAAACCCGCTCCGGCTGCCGCAGGAGGCCTCTCGCCAACGCCGGATCCCGTCTTCACACAGGCTTCGCCGGTTCCAGCCAGGTCTGTTTCTGCGTCAAACGCGCTGAGTTCTCCGCAGATCTCTTCCTTCGACGGCACAATTCCGGAGGTCGAAGCGTTTTAAGCTGACAGATAAGTCCACAGAGAAATGAGTCCGGAGAAATCGACATCCGCGCAGGTTCTGCCGATTTCCAGAACTACGAAATCGCTGAACAACAGCAGTCTGAATTGATGGCGGCTGTTGCCCTTGGTCGAAATCGGGGCATTGACTTATCCTTCGCCGAAAATTCAGGAGCCATTGCTTCTGCCAGGGCCAAAATTGAATGGAGTCTCGTGAGCCATGCTGTTCACTCGGATGTCTGGTCTCAATCTTCTGCTGGGGCTTTCCCTTGCAATTACCGGCTGCCGAAATACTCAGCATGCCCATGTTCTCGACTCCGATGATAAGGACATGGTTGGTAGCCATACTGCCGGCGCGGAGACATGGAAGCCACTGGTGGAGCAATCTGTGGCTCGACTGATGGGTCGGTCCATGTCGACGATTCATCAAGCGTCGCATCTGACGATTGCGGGCAATGATGCCTGCCCAAAACGGACGGTCTGCTTTGTTGGTGTTGAGAACAAGAGTGGCGAAGAAATCGGCGATTTTCGTGAACAGATCTACCAGCAGATTGATTCGCAGGTCAGCAGTCACGACCAGTTTCGGATGATCAGCCGCCGTTATGTTGAAGCAGCGATGGGTGAATGTCGCTGTCGTCCGGAAGTTCTTTTTCTGCCGGAGCGACAGCGAGAGCTGCAGGCGGCTCTTGAACGTGTGGATCAGCCGTTCGACTATCTGTTGTTTGCGACCATTACCTCAGGCACAACGAACAGCAACGGTGACTATCAGCGAAACTACACATTGACGCTGGATCTGCTGAATATCCACACAGGTGAATCAATCAAGGAATCTGCTGAATTGCGGAAGGGTTACCACAAATCACTTCTGGGTAAGATCAAGCACTACTAAATTGCTTCAGGGCAGTTCTGGTTGAATGTGCCCTCCGGAAATGAATTCGCCTGTGCATTCACAGGGGGTGTTGTTTGGTCGTGACTCATGAAGAATGACCAGTCACTGCAATCGCGAAGCATGCGGGGTATGAATTCCATCGCAAAGTTGTTTCGTGTCTCCTGTGTGTTGAACTGCATTCTGTTGACCGGTTGCCATTCATGGCAGAAATCCCACCTGGCTGCGGTACATTACTTCGAAGCAGGTCAGCTTGCTGACTCCCGCGAGCAACTCACGAGGTCTCTGGAATCTCGTGGAGCCGAAAAGGAACTGCTGACTCTTGATCATGCCATCGTCGCATTGGCTGATGGCGATGCTCAGGAATGTGAGAGTGCCCTCCGCGAAGTGCGGCTCAAGCTGGACTACCTCACGCAAAAAGATGCCGGCGAGCAGGTGACTGCATTCCTGAGCGATGAAAATGCAATTGCATGGTCCGGAAGAGACTACGAGCGGCTGATGGTGGACAACATTCTGTTGCTGAGCAGCCTTGTCAGTAATGGCACGGATTCGTTTGCATACGCGACTCAGGTTACAAAAAGATGCAACGATGAATTGAAAACACTGGTCGCAGCCTCTCAAAAGGCTGCTGGAAACCAAAGTACGCCGGGCGATGAATCCAGCGTTGTCCGTGTGGCAAGCCATGAAACACTGCACGGAACGGGCGGTGTTGATTCTCTCACATCCAGCGCTTCTCTGCAGCCACTGGCGATGGCTGCGTATCTGACAACCGCTGTGATGTCAGAGAGCATTCTTCGACAGGACTTAGCCGAAACGGCCCGAAATCAAGTCGGCGTCTGGAACAAAGAATTTGCAGATCGCGATGCTGTTGCTGATTCGGGTGGCTTCGGAATGCAATGCCCAGCCGGGTGGGGAGCTGTTCATGTCATTGCAATGGTCGGTCAGGCACCTGAATGGAAAAGCGAGTCCGCTGAACCGACTTCGACAGCATTATTGCTGGCCGATCGGATTCTGAGTGCAACAGGCAAACATAGTCTTCCTCCTACCATTGCTCCCGTTCAGATTGGTCATCCCGTTGTCAGCGCGGACACACCACCCGCTGGATTCCTCACGGGAAATGTTCAAACCGCCGGGCACCACCTCCCGTCGCAAGGCATCCCTTTGACGTTTTTGACGCTTGTGGATCTCAATCAGGCGGCCGTGGACAGTTATCGCACACACCGTGATCAGGAAATTGCCCGGGCGATTGCTCGCCGAATAGTGAAGAAGGGTGCGGTCTATGCGGTCAAGGAATCTCAGGATGTGACACGCAACAGCCTTGTCGATCTGGCCGTGAATATTGGAGGCGTCATCTGGGAAGCAATGGAGCGTCCGGACCTTCGATCCTGGCGCCTTCTTCCAGCCAGAATTGAAGTTGCCCGTACACAGTTGCCGGAAGGTGATAGTGAAGTCTGCATTCGCACCGCCGGGCAAAGGGATCCACTCAGAATCCCCGTGAACATTCAGAATGGTCGTAACACCTACGTTGTTCTGTTTGTACCAAACCGGTCCGTCTCGGGAAAAGTTCTTCTGGGTGGGCCGGAGTACCGGGCGATGTAGAAGTTGCCGGTCTGATATTGGAAACGTGGCTGGCCACGCGCCGAAATCCGCCTCACCTGATACTGCGTTTCGCCGATTTCCTGCTGTTGTGGCTCAATTTCAGTGGCACTGATACTTTGAAGTCGGCAGAATCGCCCCAGTTGAGGTCATTTCTTTTCATTACTTTCGCTGCAGACTGCTCGACATGGTTGCATTGCTTCACCCTCTGAATCAAGGGCGACAGATACCGATTGATCGTGCCGTTGTTGTCATTGGACGCAGCCCGGAATGTGACTCTGTTCTGGATTTCAGTTCGAAAATCTCTCGCATGCACTGCGCTCTGGTTCAGGTGAATCACCTGTTCTTTATTCGTGATCTCGGCAGCATGAACGGAGTCTGGGTTGATGGTGCTCGAGTTGAACGAGAGCACCAATTGACGAACGGCATGCGTGTTGCCATTGGAGACGTTCAGTTTCAGTTTTACGAGAACGTTCAGCCAGCTGCGAAGGGTCCACGCAAAGGTGAAGTCGCTGGCAGAAAAATGCCTGCGTTTGTCGATGAGACAGTGACAGCTTCACCAAATGACGATGTCATCGAAATTGTTGACGAAGACGACATTCGTTCTGTTGATGTTGACGTTGTTGAAATCGTTGACGACGTCGAGGTTGCCGTCGAAGTCGTTGACGAGGTCATAGAGCTTGACGACGCTCGCCGGTTCGAAGATCCGGACGCGATTGTGGCGCAACACCCCGGGTCAGGCTATGTGTTCCCGGATCATATGCTTGCCGAGGTTGATGATGCTGGCGTTATTCCGGCAGGTGACGAGATCCTCGTCGTGGACGACGTTCAGATTGCAGACGATGTGCATGAACTGGATGATGTCGAAATCATCGACGCAGAGTCTGTCAGTGACGAGATCCAGCTTGTCGATGAAGTTGAGGTTGTTGATTCCTTCGATGTGATCGAAGTCATTGACGATGTCGAGGTTGTCGATCTTTGCGAAGACGATGTGCCACACGTTGAGGTGATTGAGTTTGTCGAAGACGTCGAAGTGATCAATGTCATCGATGAGGTTGAGGTCGTCGATGAGGTTGAAATCATTGAAGATGTGGAACCGGAGTTTCGGCCGCGCCCTCGTCGTCGCCGTCGTTAGGCTTAATTGTCCGTTGAAAAATCAGGACAGGCACGCAGGACGACTGGAAACCGTTGCGTTTTAAGGTCTCCTGCTTGAGCCAGTCCCGTTTTTCGACAGACTGTTAGGTTAAGTTAACACAGAGCGGGCCTGGATTAAACGAGCACATTCAATCCGTCGATACCGATGGATTCACGGCTCATCAGCGGTTCGCCGTAAGCTTTTCCTATGGACCAGCCCCAGTATCGAGCTCGATCACGAATATCGTCGATGACGGTCGGGAAAGTCTGGTCACGTCCAGTTACCAGCTGACTCTTATAGCACTCCACTGCCTGCATCTTGGATTCGATGTCTTCCGAGATATCTATAACGACGGAAGGAGCAGGGTGGATTCGAAGGTGAATGCTGAAATAATGAAGAAGTTTTGGTGGCCAGTAGGGCTCACCATCCATGTCCGAACGACTGAGTTTCGACCAGAATCGTGCGTCATCACAAAGGGCACTCGCTGCCACATGATCCGGATGAGCGTCCTGCCAGTACGGGGCCAGAATAGTTCTGGGCCGGGTTCGCCGAAATACCTCAGCCAGCTTGCGACGGGCTTCCAGCGTTGGCTGCAGGGAGCGGTTGGGTAAGCCAAGGCTTTCACGCCACCGGATATCGAGAATCCGGGTTGCTGCGTCCGTTTCAGCCCGCCTGATTTCCAGACTTCCATGGGGAGTTGGTTCGCCGTTTGTCAGTTCCAGAACACCGACCTGCAGATTCTGCCGTCGGGAAGATGCAATCAGGCCACCCACGCTGATTTCCGCGTCATCGGGATGCGGCGCAACGATCAAAATATCCAGAGACGTCATGAAATCGTTCCTGCTGGTTGTTTCCGTCTGGGCGCAAACGAACAGATACTGAAGACTTCCGGTGCAAGCTTCATGAATTCTGCCTCCGTTCCAGTAACTGGACTCGCGTCATGTTCCGTAGCATTCGACTTGGCATCGTTGCAGGTTTACTAATTTCGTCAACTGGCTGCCTGATCGACAGACTTGCTCAGCCTGCCGAGTTTGACAATGAGGACGCAATGGATGCCTTGAACGACGACTGGGATAATGTTGGCAAGATAGGCAGAACGGGGAGGCGTATAGAGAAGGATCCGGATCCCTGGTTCAAGCAGAACTGGATGTCAGACGAAGCTCGGAGTATTGAGCACAACGTCGGAATTGACTGATCCGAAAATCATCTGGACACAATTTGCGGGTTTCGGTAAACCACCGGTGAATTCTGCGACTCAGTGATTGCTGGTCGCAGAAAAGGCTGATGTTCCTGGAGCGTCGGCGTCCTTTCACCTTTCTCAGATTACCCGTCTGCCGACGTCTCTACGCCCAGCCTCTGCGGTGTCTTGCGTCGCCTATCCTTCCTCGCCGCGCGTTTACCACAGGGAAGTTTCAGGATGTCCAGATTTTACGGCTACTGGGCACTGCCGTGCCTTTTAGTGTCTGCTACTGGCTGTATGCAGCCGATGGGCTCCGGCTACATGTACGGTCCGTCGTCTTACCAATATCCTCAACAGTACCAGTACCCGCAAAACCAGGTTCCGCAGATGTATGGAGCCCCGGCATACGGTTCGCCGGGTACGCTGGTCGTGCCGCAATCAGATGCCCCTCCCTACTCACCCGGAAGCCCGACTTCGACGTACGAAGATGACCCGAAGGATACGTGGTCGAATCCTTCCGGTGGAACGGGTTCCACTTCGGGGGGCAACATGTTCGGCGAAGATCCTGTGCCGAAGCCGAAAGATCCAGCCGGCGGCGGCGGTTCCTTCTACGATGACAACTTTCCGAGTGGCCCTGGCGCGATGGTCATTCCCGGCAGCTCTGAAACCCCTGCGGACTCTGGCCCGGAGTTCGTCCTTGCCAGTACGGTATCGCGTCCGGTTTCGTACGGTTTTGATGTCAATGGGTACCGATGGCTGCAGGGATTACTGTCGCAGGACGAAAACGGTACCTGGAGCCTGAAATACAATCCCGCCGCGGATGATACGTTTCAGGGAGAT
This sequence comes from Planctomycetaceae bacterium, assembly GCA_020426345.1. Lineage (GTDB taxonomy): Bacteria > Planctomycetota > Planctomycetia > Planctomycetales > Planctomycetaceae > F1-80-MAGs062. The sequence goes on along the minus strand of JAGQQE010000078.1, from coordinate 11,493 downwards.
TTGACGCTGATTCTGCAACCGCAGCAGTTGGCACAAATCTCCCCCGGTTCAGTGATTCAGGTGCAGGGGAAAATTGATTCTGCCCAACTGGATTCGCGCGGGCGAGCGACCTATCTGGTTCAGCAGATTCATCAGATTCCCGGTACTGTGCAATAAATTGCGCGGACTGCCGCCAACAGTGCCATCAATAGAAAAAGCCCGACACATTTCGTGTCGGGCTTTATTTTTTGATCGTTCTGATTCAGCAGAACTTATTCAGCCGGGTCACTTTGGGCACCATTCTGAATCGCGAAGATCTGATTTCGGTTCGCAATAAACAGCGTCTCATTCGCCACAACAGGAGAAGTGTAAACGGACGATCCCATGTTCAACTCTCCGAGAAGTTCTTTTTCTGCAGACAACTTGAAGATCGAAATGTCGCCGTCTTCATCACTGATATAGACGCGATCTTCCACGATCAATGGCGACGCCCAGGAGGCTGCGAACATATCGTGGGTCCAGTGCGGTTTGCCCGTCTTTGCGTCAAGACAATGCACGAGGCCACTGAAGTCCGGAATGAACAGCAGGTCATTCTTGATTGCGACAGTCCCGCATGTGCGGTGCATGGTCGTTTCCCATTCTTCTGTATCTGCTCCGACGTAATGCCAGACCGCTGCAGAATTGGGATTATCACGTTCGAAGTCGCCTTCTTTTTCGATCAGCGCCTGAAGTCGCTTGTGAGCGATTGGCTTTTCAGGTTCTTTTGAGTTGTAGACCAGAGTGGGACTGACATCGCCTCTTTTGTTTGGATCGATGCACCACAGGTGTCCATTTCCTTCGCCATGCTCAGGGTCTTCGCCGACAGCCACATAAACCAATCCATTGTAAATCACAGGTGTTGCGATCAGGTGGTTTCTTGTCGCTCGACCCCCCAGAAGATAGATCGAGTCTTTCGGATTACAGTCAAACTTCCAGAGAAGGTCTGATTTACCGTTCTTTCCTTCTGCAGCAAAGCTGTAAAGGTATCCGTCGCCACCGCAGAACAGTACCTGAGCGACGCCGTTGAATACGCCGTAGGCTGGTGACGACCATTGCCCATGAAGAACGTTGGAGCCTGGGGAGTTGTCCGTCCAGAGAACCTTGCCTGAATTCTTGTTGATGCAGATAAAGCTGGGAGCGCGTTCTTCCGGAATTGTAACGTGCCCTTCGTCCACTCCGTTCCCTGTATTCACGAAAAGCATGTCACCCACACAGGTCAGCGAGCAGCTGCACATATTGTGTTGCGAAACGCTCAGAGCTTTCATCATGTCGAGTACCCAAATGACGTCCGCTTCCTTTTTGTCGTCAGGTACCGTTTCATTCACGAAAGGGCTGTCGTTTTCGCCGTCATGAAATCCTTCTGTGTCCAGGCACACAACTGTTCCGCGATTCGTCACATACCAGAGCCGATCCCCATCGACATAAGGCGCGGCACAGACGCCCTGGTGGGGCCAGTCATGGACGCGTCCGGTTGGCAGTTTTTCGTTGCTGTGCTGCCAGAGAAATTCGCCGGTCTTTTCGTCGAAGCAAATCAGGCATCCAAGATCGACGGAGCTGGGGTAGCGTTCCAGATAGCCATTGCCATTGTTTGTCCCGACATAGACCTTACCGTTGGCAACAACCGGGTTTCCATAGGTTTCGGAGCCCAGCTTCATGCTCCAGCGAATGTTCTTCCCACTGTCAACGTCCCATTCGGTGGGTACGTTCTTCGCGTCCGGACAATTGTTTCGATGGGTTGTGCCACCCCATTGTGGCCAGTCATTCGCGCCAACCTTCATCTTGCTGATGGATTCACGCACGAACTGAGTAGGGTCTTCCGCAGTTGCAATTGAGAGTGCCAGAATGGCTGACAGCATTGTGGTGAACTGAATTGCAAAGCTGCGATTCGTTGGATGATGCATATGGGTTTCCTTTATGGTTGAGCCGGGCGATAAGGTTCATCTTCCTCATGCCCGGCTCGTTTGACTCTTGTTCTGCTAGTTTGCGTACACCTGAACATTATCGATATAGAATTCGGCATCCGATGACTTACCAAACATTCCCGGACTGCCAATAACATTTGGTGTTTCGTCGGCTGCTTCGATTTGCCATTCCGTGGGTTCAGATGAGTTTCTTGGCCAGATCTTACCTCGCAGAATGGCTTTGCCGTCCTTGTTTTCGCTCTGGAATTTCATGGTGTACCACGTTCCGGCAGACCATTGCATGTCGACAGTTTTCGCGAAACGCAATTCCAGTCGAGGTGTCCACGAACGAATCTGCAGGTGCTGAGATCCCTGCAGATCGAGCGTGTAGCGCTGATTTACGAGACCCATGTCCGGCAGCCGACCGTCTGTTTCCGTCGCAAGAAAATCAGCCTGAATTGTGTAGTCATGCAGATCGGTCCATCCCATCCAACCCTGGCTGCGTGTACCGAGAGGAATGGTGCTGATCTTTACGAGTACGTCTTCGCCTTCGACTTTCGCGGGTTTATGTCGGTAGTTGGCTCCAATCCATGTGGGAGGAACCTTGCCATCATTGAAATCGAACTTCCATGGCAGGGCTGGAATGACACGGACTCTCGCACTGGCGGTCAGATTGCCGACCGTCGCTTTCAGGGTCACGGCTGCTGGAGCGTCGCCATCCGGCGCGGTAAAGAGCAGCTTGTTGCTGACGCTTCCTCCGCCTTCGACGGTGATATCGGCCTCTGTGACTTCCTTCAGGAACCGTCCTTTTTCGTCGTAGGCTCGAACCGACAACTGAAGTGTTTCACCTGGCTTGATCAGGTTTTCGACCGGTGTGAGAAGAATGGTTGCAATTTCAGCCGCCCGATTTCCGCCAGAACCGGCGCCACCAGAGACTGAAAGTCTGAGCCGCGGTCGCGCAGGTTTCTCAACAGGCTTGGCGGCACTTTCCAGTCCGACGCAATACAGCGCTTCGATGGTTGGGATATAGATACGACCATCCGAAATTGCCGGAGAACCAAATACTTCTTCACCCTGCGACAGACGGGTCTGACTGATGATATCAACGCCTTTGTCCGAGGGCTTCAGGATGTACGATCGTCCGGTGTTCTCAATGGCATAGAATTTTCCGTCACCGTGAACCATACTGCCGAACATGATTCGGCCCAGCTTCTTTTCACCAACGATCCTGCCGGTGGCCGCTTCAACGATGACCAGGTTCGCACCATCTTCGATGAAGTAGACTCGATCGCCCAGCTTGACTGGAGTGCTGCGTGCGACAGTGCGTTTCATTTGCTTCCAGAGCAGATCGGATTCTTTGACTTCTCCTGTGGTATTACCGTCAAAGGCAAAAATGGAACCCAGAATGGTCGTGTCATTCGCGTTCTGCTCGCTGTGCCCGCAATAAACGATCCCTCGCTCATCAACCAAGGGCGTTGTATTCAAGCCTCGGGTAGAGGCCTGATATTTCCAGATAATCTTCCCGGTGCGTGGCTGCAAGGCGTAAATCGCCCCGTCTCCGGCTCCAACGACCATCGCGTCCTGACCGTTGAATCGGGCGAACACGGGGGTACTGTAGGTCGTGTCTTTGGGCTTGGGCTGTGTGCTTATGAACCAGACAGATTCTCCAGTGATCTTGTCGAATGCGATAAACCGATGCGCAGGAACAGCCGTCTCTCCCCAGCCGGTCATCACGCCGCTGATGATTACCAGGTCTTCAAAAACAACCGGGAAGTTCGTTCGGCCACCGTAGGTGGAAAGCATTCCGAACTCTTCGCTCATCGAGCGTTCCCAATAGATTTTTCCAGTCTTTGCGTCGAGGCACTGAAAGACGCATCCGAGCCCCAGAACGTAGACTCGTTCTGAATCCGGATCGCAGATCACACTCGACCAACCGACGCGTTCTGCCGGAGCGTCCGAGAGATAAACGTTGTGAATACTTTCCCAGAGTAATTCACCAGTGACAGCATCCAGACAAACAGTCTTCTCGCCTTCTTTGGTTGTTTCGGGGAATGCACGACAGACCAGATATACGCGGCCGTTCATGACCACGGGACTGGATCGAGTTCCGTATTCCTCTTTTCGCCAAAGCAGGTTTTCACCCTTGGGGGACCAACTGTCCGGAAGTGAGGCCTCTCCCGACAGGCCGTTCATTCGAAGTCCGCGCCAGTGCGGCCAGTCTTCGCTCAGAACGGAAGGACACATGAGGCAAACACCCAGCAGAGTGAGCACAAAAGCTTTCATCAAACTGAACCCTTCGCTGAAACGGATTAGTCAGCAGCGTGAATGAGGGAAAGACAACACCGATGGTCGCGCCGGCCTGATTTCGGTGGATTGACTATCTGGAAAAGAGGATGGATTTCAGGTGGGAGATTCATCGACAGGGACGCCCTGCATGACAATGCCGCGCCGACAAAAGTCACTGATACGTCCTTCAATAGTCTACGGAAACCAACGCAGCATTCAATCGACCCTTCAGAATTGAGGATGGGAGATCCCGCCTGAAATGCACGGTAAACACTGCAGTTAACGCTGACTGTTTCTGAGGTTGAACACGTTTCGGGGCTCCGTGGATCTGCCCGATTTTCGGACTCGCATAGCCAGGAATCCGGCTCTGAATGGAGCAAGCGCATGAAAAAAGCGGCATCCCTGCCGCTTTGGATCAACGTCTCTACGTGATCTTTCTGATCGCAGTCATGCGATATTCGATCGAAATGATCAGGCGGTTGGAGCTTTCACCTCTGCTGGAGGTGCTGGTGCATCTTCCACGGCAGGAGCGGTTGCAGCTGGTGCAGGTTCAGCTGGAGCTGCGGCCGGTGCGCTGACTGCAGGACATCCGCCAGCACATGATGGGGCAGCTGCGCCACAGGCAGAACCGCAGGAACTAACAGCGCCACATGAAGATCCACATGTGCTGACAGTGCCACATGAAGATCCGCAGCTGCTTGCGCAGTGTACGGGAGCCGTATGGCAGCTGCCACATGACGAACCACATGAGCTAACGGTGCCGCATGAAGATCCACAGCTGCTGGCGTGGCAAGCAGGAGCCGAATGGCAGCTGCCACATGAAGATCCGCATGTGCTAACGGTGCCACATGATGAACCACATGAGCTGACAGTGCCGCATGAAGATCCACAGCTGCTGGCGTGGTAGACAGGAGCCGAATGGCAGCTGCCGCAGGATGGCTGTACGTGGCAGCTTGAGTAGCTAACAGGCTGGACGTTGCAGCCACCACAGGATGAGTACACGACGTGGCCGCACGGTGATGCACAGCACTTGTTCTTCTTCTTTGCTTCCGCCGAGTTAGTCAGCAGCAATGCCGCACTAACCATCAAAATTCCGAAACGATACATCTCTCAAATCCTCCGTCGGGGGCACTGAAACGCTCGCCGGTCAGTCGTGACCGACATCAGGGCGGAATGAAGGCACAGAAAAGCCTCCAAGCCCGCCCAAAACTTCTGCGCAACCTATGTTCCGGGATAGGTAATTGTCAAACAGCTTGCCTGGCTTTCCAGGGAGCGGGTAATTCAGGAAGGTTGAGTCAAGTTTGTGGGCGGTGATACGCGGCGATGCCAACCATGGGAGGCGGCTTCGATTCCTGGGGCAAGTTGTCGGTAAATCGGGCGATTTGCAGTTCAGCTCAAAGCTTGCGCTGCGTTTCGTGGTTTCCGGATCGTATCGGGACGCCATTCCTAACTCGATGAGACATCGATCATATCGTCAGGGATTCGCTGTAACTGACCATTGGTGTCCACACATGCGATGACAGAATTACCTTCTGTCAGTAGTTCTTCGCCCCGGTACAGCTTGTACGAATGCTCGATCCTGGCAGGCGAAATTCTATCGATTCGCGTGGTCAGGGTCAGCAAATCGTCGTATCGCGCGGGACGCCGAAAATGGACATTGACCTTCGCAACCACCAGGAAGTGCCCCATTTCTTCCATGCGACGGTAACTGCCGCCCTGGGCACGAAACAATTCGGTTCGACCAATTTCGAAGTAGGTCAGGTAGTTCGAATGGTGGAGAAATCCCATGGCATCTGTTTCACTATAACGAACACGCAGTTCGGTTGTGTGCTCATTCATCACTTCGAAGTACCTTCAGTCTGTTGTATGCCGACGGGAACTATGAACCCGAAAACGACTCAGATTTTTGTCTACGGATCGCTCAAACGGGGGCATGATCTTCACTTTTTGCTGAATGATCAAATCTACCTCGGGCCGGCGACCACCCAGCCGAAGTACAGGCTCTTTGATCTCGGAGAATATCCGGGTCTCGTGGAAGTAGATTCGCTGGGACAAACAGGCAATTCAATTTGCGGTGAGTTGTATTCTGTGGATCTCCGCAAACTGGATGAACTCGATGCCGCGGAAGAAGTCGCCCACTTTCTGTACGAACGTCGGCAGATCAAACTCCAGCCACCACATGAAGGCGTTCATGTTCAGGCCTGGTTTTACCTGCGAAGTGTCCGCAATAAAGAAGACTGCGGGAACGAATGGCAATAAAGTTCTGTCTGCCGGGGTGATCTGCAGTGAGCGATGGTTAAACAACTTACGGTGTTACGGTTCCCGGGGGAAATTCAGGGGCTGGTTGGACGAACTTTCCATTCCTGAGTGACTTTCTTCGCTGGCTATTTTTGGATTGGGGGCTCTGATGCAGTTCTGTCCGTGTACTTTCCCGAGGGTGGTTTTGCTGTTGGTTTCAGCGGTGTTTGCTTCTCCGGCTTTCCCGGTCGCCCGTTGTCAGGAAGCCAGCCAGTCGGCAGCGGAAATGGTGGCTGCAGAAAATTGGAATCAGTGGCGTGGGCCATTTCGAAATGGTCAGTTCAATGGCCGGAAGTGGCCAGCGACCCTGTCAGAAGATGTCGTGCGCGAAGTCTGGAAAAAGGATCTTTCGCCAAGCTATTCCGGGCCAGTCGTTTGCGGTGATGCCATTTTCACAACGGAAACAATCGACGGCAAGAACGAAGCCATCATCGCCTTCAATCGGGAAACCGGTGAGCAGTTGTGGCGTGTCGAGTGGCCAGGTGCACTGACGGTTCCCTTCTTTGCTGCTTCCAACGGAAGCTGGATTCGCTCCACACCGGCTTGTGATGGGACCTACCTGTATGTTGGTGGTATGAGGGATGTGCTTGTGTGCCTTGAGGCCCGGACCGGAAAAGAAATCTGGCGGATTGATTTTCCTCAGCTCCTGCAGGCCCCGCTGCCTGCATTTGGCTTTGTCTCTTCCCCGTTGCCTGACGGCGATTCGCTCTACGTTCAGGCTGGTGCATCATTTGTTCGCATCAGGAAGTCAGACGGTGAAATCATCTGGCGAACATTACAGGATTCCGGCGGGATGATGGGCAGCGCGTTTTCGTCGCCTGTGATCGCAGAAATTGGAGGTCTCCGGCAGCTGATCGTTCAGACGCGAACCAAACTGGCGGGGATCAGCTTAGACGACGGATCGGTGCTGTGGGATCAGGATGTCCCCAGTTTTCGAGGGATGAATATTCTGACTCCGTCAGTGTACGGCGATGCCATCTTCACCAGCAGTTACCAAAACCAGTCGTGGTTGTTTTCGTGTCAGCGAAGTCAGGATGCATTTGAAGTTTCGGAAGCCTGGTCGAACAACGCTCAGGGTTACATGTCGACCCCCGTCATCATTGATGATCATGCCTATCTGCATTTGCAGAATGAGCGGATCACCTGTATCGACCTTCGGAATGGTGAACGCAAATGGACATCTCAGCCTGTTGGCAAGTACATGAGCATGATTGCAAATGGAGACCGCATCCTGGGTCTCAATCAGAATGGAACATTGATGCTGATCCGCGCCAATCCGGAGAAATATGAGTTGCTCGGTGAGTTCAGTAGTGGGCAGGAAGAGACCTGGGCTCACCTGGCTTTGGATGAGGGTCGGGTTCTGATTCGCGGTTTGAATTCGCTTGCTGTTTACGAGTGGCGGGACGAGAACGTTCAGCCATAACACCGGGTTGGCATAACACGGGCTCTGGCATAACACGGGCTCTGGCTGACCCGATCAATTCGAAGCCGACAAGACGCCCCCAGGCATTTCAAATGCCTGGGGGCGTTGGCATTTGGCTCTGAGTGTTGCGCCGTCGCGAGCTCTGCAATGGCGAACCTCGCAAATTCTTGTCCTGAGGCGGGGATTCCCGGTTTCCGATGGCGTCTTTGTGGGCATTCCGACGTGAAATCCGCCTTCCTGCGTGACTTCAGTGATCGCATTCGACAGCGTGATACGCTGTTTTCGCGTGTGGGAGGATCGTGAATTCGGCGGTTTCAGTCGGGCGTCATTGTGCCATCGGCAGGCGTTGCCGATGGGGAGCTGTGGCAACCCAATCCGAAAAAAAAAGACAGGGTGAGTCAATTTCATCGTATTGACCCTTTCTGATTTCCTGAGCTATCAACCGCTTTCAATCGTCGTGACCTCGCGCCCCGGGAAGCTCTTTTGCGGGACATCAGGCCTGACAATTGAAGAACAGAAATAATGAACCAGCGGTCCGGGGCTTCAGTCCCGGATATGACAAAAGACAAAACTCAGAAACCACATGGCCAATGGGTCATGGACGACCGCCAGCGTCACTCAGGACGAGATCGCTGAGCATTCCTTAAGGAGGAACCTACATTGCACAAGGCCATCGGACTCATCACGTGCGCTTCGGTGATGGCCGTGTCGCTGTATTTGTTCAGCGGCGGCGATCCATCTCGAACGCTGTCAGCCCAGACAGATTCTGCCAGCGGTGACAGCTACGGCTCCGTCGCTCGTCGCTTCATGCAGGATGCTCGAAAGGCGGCTCAGGAAGGCAACACCGACGAAGCTCGTCGAATTGCCGAAGCTGCGAATGCTCTCTCCACGACGTGGGGACCAGATGAGCAAACGCCAGCTCAGTTTTTGAAGGCGCTGGATTCAAAGCCAGCTTCGGATGCCGGTTCCATTGCATGGGACGACATCGAAGCTGATAGCGAACCAGCTGCTTCTGAGAATCCATTTGCTGCAGCTGCGGCTCAGCAGGCGTTGACAAAAGAAGAGCAGCCCGCCACCAGCAACGACCTGCTTCGGAAGAAACAGGCCCAGCGCTTCATCACGGAAGCTCGTCAGGCTCTTGCAGCGGGTGATTTTGCCCTTGCGAGATCACGGGTACTTCAGGCGAAGCAACTGAATGCGTCATGGGGGCTCTGGGATGATCGGCCGGAACACGTTCTCGCTGACATTGACAAAGCCGACAGCAGCAAGACGTTTCTTGCTGGCTCAAATACTGCAGCTCCGGAAAAATCACACTCCGCAGATTACCAGAAAGCTGCGTCCCTGCTTCAGCAGGCACGACTGGCAATGGACGCTGGCAAGCTGTCAGAAGCGCAGCAGCTTGCAGAGCAGGCAGCCGAGCTGAATGTCGCCTACGGAACCTTTGAAGACAGTCCGACACTGGTCCTGCGTGATATTGAACGACTTGCGGCCGGAAGCGGCGACTCTGCGTTTTCGCAATCGGTGGCCGATAATTCACCGCAGGCTGTCAAAGCCAGAGAACTGCTGAATGAAGCTCGCGCGGCATTGTCGACTGGTCGTTTCAATGAAGCTCGCCAGAAGGCGGATGAGGCTCGTCACCTGAATGTCACTTACGGTGTGCTCGACGATCGTCCGGAACTGATCATCAACGATATCGATCTGGCCCTTCGTGGTCAGGGGCAAACCGTGAATGCAGGGCACGCCACTCTGGCAGCCAATGATTCTGAGGAAAGCAATCCGTTTGGGTTCCGGAGTCCTGTGGACATGACTCCGGAAGGTTCCGCAACGACACGGCCTTCTGCGGGTGGAACGATCGCTCCGGTCAGCTATGACGCAGGAGCAGACTTTGGGGTGATTCACCCTGAAGGTGAGTCCGCTGACGCGGCATACCAGCGAGGTATGGCACTTTACCGCAGTGGAAGTCGTGCGGCTGCCAAAGCCGCATTCGAATCGGCCTGGCAGAATGCAGGTGAACTGAATCCGCAGAAGCGACGCAATCTTCAGGATCTGCTGCAATCACTTGCAGGTGATGCCGGAGTACAGCAGGTTGCTGCTCAGGAGAATCTTCCGGGTTTCGATGTCACCGATGAAGGTCCGATGGCACCTATGTCGAACACGGATCCTCTGACAGCTGCCTCTGAAGAGTCTGACGTTCGTTATGGACGATTGCGGACAGAAGTCATGAACAGTGTCTTCCGAGCAGAGAAACTGAAGGAAGAGAATCCGGACGAAGCACTGCAGATTCTGGATAATACGCTGGCGACTGTTGAGTCGGCACCGATGAGTACCGAAGCTATTGAGACGCTGTCGGGTTACATCCATCGCAGCCAGACTTCGATTCGTCAGTGGAAAGAGCAGCTTGCACCACGGTACGCACAGGAAGCAAAGAATCGCAACGTTCGGGAAGAAATTGAGCGTCAGACAAAGGCTCAGATTCGTATCGAGCAGGAGATTGCTGACCTGACAGGAGAGTTCAATCAGCTGATGCGGGAACACCGGTATGCTGAAGCAGAACTGGTTGCCAAGAAAGCTCGGGATCTGAATCCAAAGCTGCCTGCCACTGTTATCATGGTTGAAAAGGCCAAGTTGCAGCGACAGATTGCCTTCAATGAAGATCTGCGTGAACGCAAGGCGGATGAATTCCTGAACGTTCTGAACGATGTCGAAGACTCCGCCGTTCCTTTCGCGGGTGAGTACGCTCTTCCAAAAAGCTGGAAGGAAATGACTGCACGCCGTGAACGATTTGGTCGAGCGGATTCTCGCGATCGAACTGAGAGCGAGATGCTGATTGAGAAGAGTCTCGGACAGAAAGTTTCACTGCATTTCCATGACGTGCCTTTGTCGGAAGTGATTCGACACATCGCTACGAATCACGGAATCAACATTGGAATCAAGGGCCATGCTCTTGAAACGGAAGGTCTGACTGCAGCTCAGCCCGTCAGTATTGACGTGGACGGCATTCAATTGAAGAGTGCTTTGAATCTGCTGCTGGAGCAGGCAGGCGGACTCGTCTACGCGATCGAAAACGAAACGCTGATGATCAGTAACCGCATGGATCAGGAAGCTCGGTTCGATACGGTTGTCTACAACGTCGCGGATCTGGTTGTTTCACGGGAAGTGATTACATCCAAGGATCCTCTGAACGTTCCAACGGGGTTGGAGCCCTATCGCAATTCGAACGGTCTGTTCCAGGTCAATGATGATCTGGCAGTCTCCATCGGGCCTGGTGGTTCGCCACGTCGAGGAGGTTCGTCCGGGGTCCAGGATACGGACTTTTCTGCCCTGATCGATTTGATCACAACGACTGTTGAACCCGGCTCGTGGAGCATTGACGGCGGCGAAGGGCAGATCTCAACGAGTGAAAATACGTTGAGCCTTGTCATTCGACAAACAGGTCCGGTACATGATCAGATTGCGGATCTGCTGACTCAGCTTCGCAAACTGCAGGACCTGATGGTCACCGTAGAAGTTCGATTCATCAGTGTGTCTGACCGCTTCTTCGAACGAATTGGTGTCGACTTCGACTTC
>JAGQQE010000788.1 GCA_020426345.1 Planctomycetaceae bacterium | reverse complement strand
GCTCATGGCCAGGCAATGTTCGTCAGCTGATCAATACTTTGGATCGAGCAACCGTGCTGGGTGACGAAAACGTTGTGACGCTGGACGATCTGCCCGCAGACATCGCCGATGTTCCGCTGGACGGCATTCATCGAGCTCCCGCCGAAACTTCGCGACTGGATGAGATCGAAAAGGCTCATATCGTCGAAATTCTGGAACGCGAAAAAGGCAACAAGGCGCGAGCCGCCCGAGTCCTCGGCATCCACCGACGCAAGCTGTACCGACTGCTGGAACGCTACGATCTGCACAAACCAGAATCCGACACTGGCACTGACTGCTGAGAAAAGTTCAGCGGACAGAACTGGGTGCATCCGTCCATTGGAGGCAGCGAGGAAAACGGGGTCAGGTACCAAAAACCGGAACGGCCCGAAGGGTGCTTCGCATTTTTGGTACCTGACCGCCTTTTCCGCCGAACCTCCATTCAGCGGATGCACCCGACAGAACTTCGCTCTCGCTGCTTTGCTGGCACAGGGCGAAGC
>JAGQQE010000787.1 GCA_020426345.1 Planctomycetaceae bacterium | reverse complement strand
ATCGCGGCGAGTTGAATCAGCAGTGTCGGACTCTTGGTGAAGTCATGCGTTCGGCGGGATATGGAACGTATGCTGTTGGAAAATGGCACGTTACCAAATCAGTTAAGCCCGATGGGCCGAAAGATAACTGGCCATTGCAACGAGGGTTTGATCGGTTCTACGGCACAATTCATGGCGCTGGCAGTTTCTTTGATCCCAATTCGCTGACCAGGGATAATCAGCAGATTTCTCCATTTGCTGACCCTGAATACAACCCGGAAACTTACTACTACACGGATGCAATCAGCGATCATGCGGTCCGGTTTATTCAGGAGCATCAAAAGCAGACACCTGAAAGACCATTTCTGATGTATGTGGCCTACACAGCAGCGCATTGGCCCATGCATGCCCTGCCTGAAGACATTGCCAAATACAAAGGTCGTTTCGATGCTGGATATGACCAAATACGTGCGGATCGTCTGAAGCGAATGCGCGAACTTGGGGTCGTCTCACCTTCCGCCGAAATGTCGCCTCCTGCTGA
>JAGQQE010000786.1 GCA_020426345.1 Planctomycetaceae bacterium | reverse complement strand
AGAACACATGGACGATTGAGATTCGCGAAGGTAATACAGTTCGACTGGAATCAGTGGAGCTGGCAGAATCCTCCGCAACTGAAAATTCGGCTGGCGAACAGGGATCGGGTAGCTTCTGGGACTTCCTGAGGAAGCCATAGCCATTCTCTGTCTACTGGTCAGATGTAGATAATTACGGAATCGGCCAACGGTTCTGTAACACAGGATCGAGTGAGTTCACTGGGAGAACGCGCGGAGCGCGTTATGAGTTGGGGACGCGGCGTCCCGTCATCAGAGACGGGCGTCGCTTCTTCGGCACACTTTGGGGGTGCAGGGATGCCAATTGGAAAAACACTGTTAACTGCGGCCATTGCAGCTCTTCTATTTGCAATGCAGCCCACTGAGGGGCTTTCGCAGCAGTCGCCCGGCTCGCCCACAACGTTTCGGCTCCAGCCCGGCAACAATGAGCTCTCACTCTTCGAGCGGTTTTCAGCAACGCTGGAGCATTCTGCCAATATCCGGCAGGTGCTGGACTTCGACCC
>JAGQQE010000785.1 GCA_020426345.1 Planctomycetaceae bacterium | reverse complement strand
ATCAAGCGCGCCCGGTTTATGGCCCTGATGCCCTACGTGGGCGATTGACGCATCCGCGCCATTCAGACGCTGCCCTGAATGACGAAGCCCGAGTGACAAGGACCACTAGTCCGAATTCGTCATTCGGGCTTCGTCATTCGCCTTCTACCCGCCATGCCCAAGACCTTCCACTACCGCCGCTTCGTCGAATTCTCCGACACGGACATGGCGGGCATCGTCCACTTCTCGCAGTTCTTCAACTACATGGAGTCGGCCGAGCACGCGCTGCTGCGCAGCCTTGGCCTCAGCGTGTTCCACACCCTGGAGGACGGCCGCAAGGTGAGCTTCCCCCGCGTGGCGGCCTCCTGCGAGTACGAGTCGCCCGCGTGGTGCGAGGACGAGCTCGACATCGCGGTCTCCATTCTGCGGCTCGGGAGCAAGAGCATCACGTGCCGCTTCGACCTGACGCGTGCCGAGAAACCGATCGCGTCCGGGCAGGTGACCTGCGTGTGCTGCCTGATCGAAGAAGGCCAGCCGCCGCGCT
>JAGQQE010000784.1 GCA_020426345.1 Planctomycetaceae bacterium | reverse complement strand
TACGGACGATGGTATTTCTGATGAATGGCGACAGACATTGAAGTCCAGAGACATTCATGTCGAAGTTGTCGATACGAACTCGTCGGCCCCGGTCGCTGGTGTATCCGGCCTTTGACAAATGGCTGTTGACTGTCCTGATGTGATTAACTGCCGGCTAGCCGCACTTCGACAGAAAAACGGAATCAAGTGGACCGCGAGGATTGCGGTTGAGTTAACTCACGGACGATCCAACAGACAGCGCGATTGCTCAAGCAATTCAGCGCCCCGGAGTGAATCTTCTGTGAGTACAGCAACACTCGATCGATCTGAAATTGAACGCATCGTTCGCGGCGTCCTCAATCGTCAACTTACGGGCTCTGTAAGTCCGACGGGCGGCATCCCAGTGATGCGATCTTCAGCAATTCGCTCACCCGAAACTGTGGCTTCGGCAACACGTAACCCACTGGTCGTTAACATCTCAGCCCGTCATGTTCATTTGACGCAGGAACACGTCGAAATCCTGTTTGGCAAAGGCTCAACGCTTACCCCG
>JAGQQE010000783.1 GCA_020426345.1 Planctomycetaceae bacterium | reverse complement strand
CACCTGACCGCAACATCGAGATCCTGATTAGATTCGGTGATGCGTCCCGCGATCAGCAAAAAATGGCTCCTTGTTGCAATCGCAGCTTCGATCACATTCGCGACAGATTTTCTTACCGCAGAAGCAGCAGCGCGACGCAGCCAGTCCGGACAATCAGCCAGACCGGCAAGTGGTGAGCCAAGTCGAAGATGGTCCGTGTGAACAAATCGAATGACAGACATCAATGCCTCCCTGCATTGAAAAACGGCCCACGCCAGACATCTATCTCACGAAGACCAGACACACTTCAGGTCCCCAAACGGGTGAGGCCCCCAGACGGGCTCCGCCGTCACACAATTCCTGCTCATCACCCCCAGCAGTGCGCATGGGTAGCACGAACAGCAGTCAACTGACTGTTGGCAAGATATTCAATCCACGTGAACCAGGCTAGTCCATTTCGGCAGTTTCTGCCGAAGTCGCCCAGCTACCCTATCTGATTTCGGGCCCGAATGGCATATCATCAGCGTTCCGCAAAAGGAAATAACCTTGCCGA
>JAGQQE010000782.1 GCA_020426345.1 Planctomycetaceae bacterium | reverse complement strand
GACGAGTACAACTCGAGTCCTGGGTTCTTCGACGAGAGCGCCGATTCCGATGAGCCGACAGGCGGCAACGCGGCGCTGCTGTGCGCCATCTTCGGTGCGTCTGACCCGGACAAAGTCGAAGCGGCACTTCGGGGCGACTACGTCTTCGCCTTTGAGCGGCACCGTGATCTAGCTCTGGCGCTTGGCTTACCCATGTACTCAGTCGGCCTTGGCTACAACTACGTCAGCGAAGGCGACTTGCCGCCAGATGCACCGGACGGCGAGTACACGCACAGTGAGGCCTAACCCCTCGCTCAAGCGGAGCGCCAACGGCAGGCCACCAGGCCCTGGCCTGTGGTACTCGGTACATTTTCACCGGCCCGGGCCTGGCGTCCTGCCGTTGTCGCCCGCTTAGCTCGAACGTTATGTGCCCACCTGAAATTCACCGAAGGCCGCATTGATGAGCCCGACCATATTCCGAGATGGCAGCTTTCGGTTTTACTTTTTCTCGCGCGAGGAGCCGAAAATTCACGTGCATGTTCAATGCCCTGAC
>JAGQQE010000781.1 GCA_020426345.1 Planctomycetaceae bacterium | reverse complement strand
TCGGGATAAATGCCTACCAGGTATCCTTCCTCAAGCCGATCAATAGCCGTTCGAATACTGCCTCCTCGCACTGATTCGCGACTAATGGGTATGACGTGCGTGTTCCGCATCAGCCATCCAAGTAAAGGGACTCGAAACAGACTATCCCGAGCCAGATACGACACCGGACGGCTGATCAGCACCGCCACCAGCAGAGGATCAAGAAAGCTTTGGTGATTGATCAGCAACAGGCCGCCGCGATCATTCCGAATGTTTTCGGCTCCGCGAATTTCCAGTCGAATCCAGCAACGGCAAAGCATCAACACGGGAATACGAACAAAGTTCCAAAGCCTTGTGCATTTCAAAACTGCTACCGGTACTGGTGGTGTCTCGGTGTTGATTGCGTCAGCAGAGTCCTGCGGTTGGGGTTCAGACATTGGATTGACTGTTGTCAAAGACATTTGGATATGAATCGAATGAAGGTGGCATTCGTCATGTACTTATTGCTGATTGAACATCTCCTATTCATCTTAACATATCTCACTTGCAGTTCTGGT
>JAGQQE010000780.1 GCA_020426345.1 Planctomycetaceae bacterium | reverse complement strand
CTGGATGACGGGGCGGGATCTGGATGCCGAAGGCCTGTTGTTCGACGGCGACGCGCCCCAATGCGCGGTCGTGTGCACGGCCCATCTGTCCGAGGCCGAGCGGCAGTTCGTCACATCGCTTGTCCTGTCGCGATTGGCCGCGTGGATGCGTCGGCAGCCGGGCCAAGGATCGCTGCGGGCCCTGCTGTTTATCGACGAGTGCGCGGGCCTGGCGCCGCCCTATCCGAAAAATCCGCCGACCAAGGGGCCGTTGCTGACGTTGTTCAAACAGGCGCGGGCCTTCGGCCTGGGCGTTCTGGTCGCGACGCAGAACCCGGTGGATCTGGACTACAAGGTCTTCGGCAACGCCGGGCTGTGGATGCTCGGACGGCTGACGACGCAGGGCGACCGGCGGCGGGTGGTCGAGGGGCTGCGGGGCGTGGCCGGGATGCCGGAGAATCTGGAGGCGGTGCTGGCCGAGTTGCCCAAGCGCCATTTCCTGATGCGCAATCTGCATCGGCCGGATGCGCCGGTGGTCAAGAGCCGTTTCGTGATGA
>JAGQQE010000779.1 GCA_020426345.1 Planctomycetaceae bacterium | reverse complement strand
AAGTAAACCACACTTTTGAAGGATTTTCGACTCTGCTCCCCCAGCAGAGTCTTCTACGTAGACTCAACATTTAATCTGTGCTAAGTTTCTGAACCGAAACCGTCGAACCAATTAAATGGTGGATTTGTTATTTTCGACAGATCCGACGCGATGGGCGATTTAGAAACACGTCCTGCTTTCAGGCAGGTCAGAAGAGTAACCAACCGTGACGGGTTCACCCTACCAACACTGGTTCCTCGAATTTTCGTCAGGGGCGAAGCCCTTGTAAGTATTCTTTCAAGCTCAACGGCATGGAGGCCGCCATGGGATTGAAGCGAACAAACGAGCAAACAGCCGCGAATTCAGCAATTCCAGTACCAGACGCATCTCGCACCCAGATTCGGTGGCTGATTCGTCGGGATATGGATGAGGTGCTGACTATCGAGCGTAACAGTTTTCAGTTTGCCTGGAACGAAGAAGAGTTTCTTTGTTGCCTGCGACAACGCAATTGCATTGGCACGGTTGCTGAGCTGGATCATAAGATCGTGGGTTTCATGA
>JAGQQE010000077.1 GCA_020426345.1 Planctomycetaceae bacterium | reverse complement strand
TGCCACAACCTGAGCCTGCAGCTGACCAGCAATCTTCTTCAGTTCCTCATCCGACTGAATTGTCGAAGATGCTTCCACTGCTTTGACTGCAGCCGCATTCAACTCAGGGATCGCCTTCTTCAGTGAGCTGACCAGAGCCTGCTGCGTTGTCTGAGCGGCGGTCGTAGCAGTGACTTGCTTTTCAAGCTCCTGAACGGCCGCAGTCGTATCAACAACAAGCTTTTCGATTTCTGACTGTGTCTTCTGTGCAGCAGCGACCTTCTCCTGCTGCATTTTTAGTGTAGATGCCGCCAGAGCCTGACCATCTACGGCGGCCTTCATCGCAGCGTCTGCGGGTGCTAAGAGGCTTTCTGCTTCGGCAACCCTTTGTTCGAGCATCGGAGGATTTGTGCTCAGCTGACCAAGGCGAGTTCCGTCTGCAGCGTTCCAGACTCGAATCTCGCCCGTCCAGTCTCCGGCCACGACACGATCAGTTTCGTCGCAATGCGTCGCCTGCAGTGCCAGGTCCGCGAACGCCTCAAATGATCGAAGCGCGCCGCCGTTTCCATCCCAAAGCTTAGTGACCTTATCTCTGCCCGAGGAAACAAGACGCCCATCTCGGGTATACTCAATCGAGAAAACTCCGCCGCCATGCGCGCCCCAGTTCTTGATCTGGCCACCGTTTTCCATCTCCCAGAGGCGAATGGTGCCATCTTCACTGCCTGATGCCAGCACATTTCCGTCGCCACGCCAGGATACAGACGTGACGGCAGCCGTATGTCCTGCGAGTGTCAGATACTCACGCCCGGTGTAAGACTCCCAGACATGCAATCCACCGTTGCGATCCGATGTTGCCAGCAGTACGTTGTCGGGGCTGAACTCAAGGGAGTAAATCCAGTCGGTGTGTTTGGCAATCTCGTAGACCAGTTCTTTTGTCCCGGTATTGTAGACCCGAACGATCTTCTGCGGACCACCGAGAGCAATCAGGGTTTGATCAGCGCTGATGTCTGCAGCCAGAACCTCATCCAGCTCGTCCCCAACCTCCATCATGCGTTCGCCAGTTCGAACGTCCCAGACGACAGCCAGACCACGGGCTGCACCATGCCCGCCACCAGCGAGCAGCAATGCTCCGTTGCGGCTGAATTTCAGCACACGAGCCTGCCCTTCAGGGAATGGCAGAACACCCAACGGTTGCATGGTCTCGCTGTGATAAAGAATCACCTGTTTCTGACCTGCTACCGCGACAAGTTTCGCCCATGGGCTGGTCGCAATTGCTGATACGGCAGTTGTGGAGCCGGTATGAACAACGGGTTCAAGGTTGAGCACATCGGGCATCGGTGCCGGTCCTTCAGGACGGACTCCAGCAGACACCTCGACAGTTAGATTTACTGTTTGTTTCTTGATCATGACCTTGCTGGAAGATGTCTCGGGCGCTCCACCTTCGATCCATTTTCGGACCACATCCAGCGTTGCATCCGGAAGCCGGTCAGCATTCGGAGGCATGTAAGGCTCGCTGACATGGGACATCAGCGCATAGAGATAACTTCCGTCCGACGATCCGGGCTCGATTACAGCTCCCGACGCCCCACCTGTCATCAGGGACGTATAGGTGGTCAGGTCAAGGTCAGCTGACTTCTTGTTCGTGTTGTGACAACTGAAACACTTGTCTCGAAAGATCGGACGCACGTGGTCTTCGTAGTTGACCTTTTCCTGCCCCGAGACAATCGCCGTCCCCTGCAGCAATAATGCGGCGGCAAAAATCGAGATTGCTTTTGCGTTTGTCATTGCAAACACCTTTGGATTCGACATCACCCCACCGGATGCTGCCGTTTAGACTGAAAATCAAAAACCGTTACCAACTACGTCTTCGGCACTCTTTTGCTATTCCCCGCAGACTTCCATGCCTCGGTTTTGGAGTCGGCGATGGCCCGCCTGTGGTTGAACCACAGGATCGGACCATACAAATGATGCCGGATGCTCTGGTCCTAGTGGTTAAACAGGAATTCCCGAGAGTTCAGAAGAGACCAGAAGATGTCTTCAAGAACTTCCTGCGGATTCTGTCCGTCCTGAAGCATCCCTGTCAGAGCGGACAATTCCGCCTCTGTCGGTTTCCGGGTGAAACACCGGACATACAGTTCAGTGATGATTTCAGCGGGTGTACGGCCTTCTTTCAGCATCGCGGGAACCAGACCGCCCTGCTTGATCTTATTGTTGGATGTTTCGCCGTTGATCAGGTGCAGTGCCTGCGAAAGATTGGGTTCCATTTTGACTTCGCACGAACACACCGTCTCACGTTTCGCTCGACCGAACGTGGTCAGAAAGTAGGTTGAGGTATTACCGTCCGCAATATGGACCGCCCTCGCACCGACCGGCAATCCCGGAAATTTCTCCTGTGTCGATGTGACCAGGTTGATACTGTCCAGCAGCACCTCGGCTCGGAATCGTCTCAGTTCTGCCTTCGCAAAATTGCGATTGTCCATCGCATTCGTTTCATTGGCAGTAGTGGACAATTGATATGTTCTTGAAAGGCAAATATCTCTGACGAGTGAACGGAAGTCGTAGTTGTATTCTGTGAACTTACGACCGAGTTCATCCAGTAACTCTGCATTGCTTGGTGGATTGCTCACACGGACGTCATCCACTTCATTGATGATTCCACGTCCGAAGAAGTGAGCCCAGACAATGTTTGCAAGATTCTTCGCGAAGTATGGATTTTCCGGGCTCGCCAGCCACTCAGCCAGGACTTCGCGGCGATCACGCCCCTTCAGATCGGGAGTTGCACCACCCAGAAACTTTGGCGTCATGACGCGATTGTCAACCAGATGGCGAACTTCGCCACCGCCAGAATTGAAGATGATGGTTTCCCGTGGATCCTCACCTCGCTTACGACCTATTTGCGAAAAGAATGCTGCAAAGCCGTAGTAGTCGTCCATCGTCCATCGATCGAACGGATGATTGTGACATTGTGCGCATTGAATTCGCATGCCCATAAAAACCTGAGCAACGTTCTCTGCAACTTTCAGCGTCTCAGTCTCAGTCTGGTAGTAGTTCGTAGCCGGACTTGCAAACGATCCTCCGCGGGAAGAGAGGATTTCCTGCACCATCACATTGGAAGGAGTATTCGCTGCAATTTTTTCCTTGAGCCAGTTGAAATACGCGAGCATGGGCTTGGTGGCGACTCGGTTATCAATCGTTCGCACCTGAAGGAGTTCGGCCCATTTCATCACCCAGATGTCCACGAACTCTTTACGATCCAGAAGCTGGTCAACAACCTTCGCACGCTTCTCCGGATCAGTGTCGGCAGCGAACTTTTCGAAGTCTTCAGACGTCGGCAGAGTCCCGATCACATCGACGAATACGCGTCGCAGGAACTGTTCATCGCTGCAAACTTCGGAGGGCACAATCCGCAACTTGCGAAGCTTGTTATGAACGAGAGTGTCGATGTAATTGAATTCCGGCGTCTTCGGATCTTCGTAGCTCAGTCCCTTTGGTAACACGATAAAGTGGGATCCAACAGTATGCGTCCCAAATCGAGCCATAATGAATGCTTCACCGCGGGCATGGGCGGTCACGACACCATCCTGGGTGATCTCGGCTGAGGTTTCGTTGCTCGAACTGAAGTAGGCAAGCGATGTGACATCTCGATCTGTACCGTCAGCGTACTTAGCGCGTACCGTCAGTTTCTGAGTCTCCCCTTCACCATCCATGACGGCTTCTTTCGGGTACAGTTCGACGGACACAATATCCGGAACCGGACCGGGGTCATTTGGCGCACCGACTTCCAGCCATCGCACGAGTGTGTTGTAGTACTCACTGTCGACCTCGAATCGTTTTCCGCCGGTGTGCGGTACAGCACCATCCGCTTTTTCCACGAGCAGGCTTTCTGCAGGCAGAGCCAGATTGATCCGACGCCCGGGAATTTCCCGAGTCAGCCGAAAATGGTCACCTTCCGGATCGAAACCAAACAGCGACAGCCGAAACCCATCCTTACCGCGAGCAGCCCCGTGGCAGCTTCCATTGTTACAGCTTGTCTTCATGAACACTGGCATCACGTCCAGTCGAAAACTGATCGGAGGATCGATTTCACAGTTCTGCACGGAAATCGGTATCTCCACCGAATGACCGCCGTAGGACACAGTCGCCTTCGCGGCGCCGTTGCCTGCCGGTAGAAACGTCGTTCCTTCCAGCTTTACGACAGAGTCTGTATCAACTTTGATTACGGCTTTGTCTGTAACATCAAATGTCAACCCATTCGGCATGACTGCCTGCACGAGGATCATCTGCTTGTCACGCATGGCTGACAAGTTCACGTCGGCGGGAGCAACACTGATCGAAGCTGGCTGATCTTGTCCGAACACAGCCTCCGACAGAACACATAACGATGCGACAGACAGTATTAGGGATCTCATGATTTACTTCCGTCTCAATGAAGACGCTATCGTTCAAATGAATTGTTCAATCTACAGAAACAAAGGGCCTGTTCGGACGCAGCGAAGAAACGCCGCGTTCGACTAGGGAGTACCTTCTTTGATCTTCTGCGCTTCGAGTCGCAGTTTCTCCAGTCGGCTCAGTCGCTTTTCGGCGGGTGGTGCCGGCTTGGCAGGTTCCGCCTTCGCAACCGCCGCCTGCGGCATTGGTTCTGCGGCTGGTTTCGGAATGGGTTTATCAATTCGAATTTCCGTGCTGCCAACCCGAGCATGGGTGATCGGTTCATTGTTTTCCGTCACAACGACCTGACAGAAAATGTTCTTGTGAGTCCCTGGAGGGCTATCAGCTTCCGTCTTGATTTTGAAGACCAGTTCCTTCGTTTCCGGGGTAATCTGGAGCGGCTCGGCAGTGACCTTGTGCGGAAGGCCCATCAGGGTCGCAACGGCTGGTGATTTCAGTTCCTTCAGAACATCGACGTCTCCCAGAATCTCCGTCTCCTGACCGACTTCAACTGAGGATCTTTTCAAAGCAATGCCAATATAAGGTTCAGCAATCTCCAGCGTAGCCATTTGAGATGCCGTCCAGGCCGCACCATTCACGTTCGCGGATGCAATTGCGTAGACCGGCCAAGCGCCCAGAGCGGCATTGCCATTTGCGTTCAACAGGTACAGTCCCTCGTTTTGTCCTTTGGGAATCTTGATTGCACTGTTGGCTCCAACTCCGGGAGGGCGATACGGGAACTGAACACTGATGTCCTCATCCCAACCCTCTTTCTTCGTGGCGACGATCTTCAGTTCGACCGATCCATTCCGAACGATAGGCACCTGCGGCTGTACAATTTCAATCGAGAACGGCAATTCTTCCACAACTGCAACCGGCAAACGCTCGACGTCCTTCCAGACGTAGAGAGACTGGCCTGGGTTTGCGATTACAAAATCCGCACGATTGATGAATCTTCCGCTCACATTCAGATTTGGATCGGATGCCTTCATTCGGAAGTCGACCAAAGCACCCCCGATCGGGGCATCCGCGGCCGCTTCAAACACCACTGGCATGGTGTTCTGATTTCCGGGCATCGGCTGCGAAATCATCTTGATTCCTGGTGGCAACTGGATGTCTTCCATTACGAGGTCACCACCAAAGTTCTGCCGATCGGCAGAAATGAGCGTTGCGAAACGGCCACCCCGAGGAACATAAATCTGCTGTCGAGACTGCGAATACCGAGCGACGCGTGGTATCCCCAGCGTCAATGACGGCTTTACATCCTGAAACTCAACACGATAAGTATACTCCGGACCGCCGCGACCAAGATGGTCCGCAATTCGAAGCAAATATTCACCGTCTTCAGGCGCGGTGAACTTGATGTAGCTGTCCGGTCCGCGAGAGTCATCATTCCCGGCCACTCCCTTTCCATTCCCCAGGTAAATGTTCATCACCGGGTCGATTGCCGAACGAATCCGTCGCCCAAAACACTCCACGTCGAAAACCTGCCCCTTCTTCGCCGTGAATCGAAATACATCGACGTCACCTGGTTCCTGAAGGACACCATTAAACGAACAAGGAAACTCGCAAACCGTGGCCTGTTCAAATGAGTTATTGGGTTCAGCTTCCAATGCGTTTGGCACTGGAGAAATTCGAACGATGTGGCCGGAGGGAGAGATACCACTTTCGTCTTCCGGAAAGATCAATGTCTCAGTCGTTCCATCTGCTGGCAGAGTCACTTTCTTTGAAAATGGTCCAAGAGCGTCGCCGATGAATGACAACTCAACCTCTTCTCCAGCCTTGCCTCCGGGTGGAAATACCGCAAGAGGACGTGCAAACGTCCCAACATGTAGTCGGTATCGGCAGTTGCCATTGCCACCATATCCACTTTCACGCACCTCAATGATGTACCTGCCATCTTCCGGTACGACGATGGATGTCACAGCATCCTGACGAACCAGGGGACTATCATCGACGGCAGTCAATTCAAATCGACGCTGATCCAGGATTGCGATGTAGGGATCGAACAAAGTTTGCCCGAAACGCATTCCTTCCACTTCCACGGAAAGTCGTTGCCCTTTCCGGGCCTCGATCTCGAAGTAATCGACGTCCTCATTCTGAACAACGCCGTTGACCGTAACATTCATCTCGATGATCTGTGGAGCCGAAAACTCTGTATTGGGTTCCTTTTCATCAACGTTTGGCAACGCACCGATGAAGAATGTTCGATAATCCGAAACGCCACTTTTTGTCCTCACCTGAGCCGTATGTTCGCCGAGTTCGCAATCCTCCGCGATCCTGATCTTCACATCGATGGTGTTTGCGTTGACAGGCTTGATTTCGAGTACTTCAAACCCGGGCTCGTAAAAGAAGATCTCTTCCGCATCTTCCAGCCTGGCGCCGGAGAATCGGAAAACCTGCTCCGTACCTCGCTGAGCACCACGTGGTGTGATCACGGAGAGCGTCGGATCCGAAGCCAATAAGTCCGAATTACAGGCAAGAAGGGAGACTGCCAGGACAAACAGGAGTTTTTTCATCGCAGGACCTTTACACCGAAGTGAGAAGGAGCCAACCCGGGCGAGAAGCGCCGAGGGAAAAGAAGAAGGAATCCGGCCAGATCATTTCGGCCAGATGCTTAGTAAGTTCGGTGGGATATTTCTGCAGCAGCAGTGTATTGATTCGGAGGAGGGCGTGTTCGAAGAACGTGACACGGTTCGGAAACGGGCGAGCCGAACACGAAGAAACACCAGCGCTATGACAAATGCAGCGCTGGTGTTCGATCGAATTTTTTCAGACAAGCAACTCTCGGCGAACCTTGCCACCGTCGACAATTTCAATTGGTCGATCGCCAGGAGCCATCAGTTCTTTATCAGCGACAATTCCCAGGGCGTGGTAGATGGTCGTAGCCCAGTCGGCGACACTTAAAGGCTTCTCGTCGGGCTCACTTCCTGTCGAATCGGAAGATCCGTAGACAAAGCCACCCTTCATCCCGCCGCCGGCGAGCACAACGCTGAACACCTTCGGCCAGTGGTCTCGACCCGCTGTTCCGTTAATCTTTGGTGTTCGCCCAAATTCGCTGGCGACACAAACCAGCGTATCCTTCAGACGTCCACGTTCGTCAAGGTCACGAATCAGCCGAGCGAATGCCTGGTCCAGAGGCGGTACCTGATTATTGATTCCGTTCGCGATGTTGTCGTGCATATCCCAGCCGCCGTACGTCATGGTGACAAAACGGGCACCTGCTTCCACAAGGCGACGCGCCATCAGCATCCGCGCCCCAGCCTGATTGCGTCCGTACTCATCACGGAGGGCGTCTGGTTCTTTGCTCAGATCGAATGCTTCCCGAGCTGTTTGTGAGCTGAGCATTCCGTAGGCCCGCTGATAGAAAGTATCAACAGCATCCAGCGAATCTGCCTTTTCCTTTGTCAAAAAGTAATCATTGACAGCATCGAGCGCTTTGCGGCGGCGAGTAAACCTTTCGTCGGTGACACCACCGGGCAGCTGCAGATCACGGACGGTGAAATTACCTGAAGCCGGATCGGCACCAAGACTGAACGGAGCAAATGAAGAGCTCAGGTAGCCCGTTCCGGCGAATTCGTTGGGCTGGTTTGGAATGCAAATGTACTGGGGCAAATTGTTTCGAGGCCCGAACTCGTGGCTTACCACACTGCCCATGCTCGGATAAGACAGCGCCGGGCTCGGACGATAGCCCGTGAACATATTGTGCGTACCACGCTCGTGAGCAGCCTCGCCGTGCGTCATCGAGCGACACACAGTCAATTTGTCCATCACGCGAGAGGTTTGAGCCCATCGCTCATTGATGAACACGCCGGGAACGTTTGTTTCGATCGAATTCATCGGTCCGCGGTACTCAATCGGGGCGTACCGTTTCGGGTCAAAACTCTCCTGGTGAGCCATCCCGCCGGGAAGGAATATGAAGATCACCGACTTCGCAGTTCCCTCTTTGCTTTCATAATTTTTGATGTCAGCCTGAGCAGACTGCATTTTCAGGTACTGAGCGAGGGTCAGTCCGATACCACCACAGAAACCAACGTGAAGGAAATCTCTGCGAGAGGATGGGCGAAGCATTTGCTGATCTCCGAGGCAGGCAACACACAAGTATTGTGTGCAGGGATTTTGGAGGAAACTGAGGCTGGGCTGTGTGGAAGGGCCAAATCCTCCGGAGTTGACCACTCACAGTACCAATGTGATACTACCCTGCCAGCACATTGTCAAGAAGCCGACAGGCGAATCACTGATGGTCCTCATGACTGAACACAGCGTTCAGCAGGGCTACGCGCTGAAGCAAAGCCTTTATTCGTGCCGATTCTCGGGAGGATTGCCTGATTTTACGGAATTTGCGGGATCAGCTTGCGAATGCTTCCTCGGAGGTTCTCCCGTTGAGCGATTTTCTACCAAAACCTGCCATCCAGGGCATTTTCCGAATGCGGCGAACAATTACTGTCATTTTGATCACACTCAATGTAGACGCAGCAGTCATGGCAGATGAGTCGCTTTATTCGAGAACCTTTGTCGGTTCCAGCGTTCCAACGGGAAATGAATCCATCGAGGAATCTGCCGAATCGACTGAGGAACAACAACCGCGAATTCCGGCGTTCGGTGTTCCAACGCTTGGCGGGATGCAGTTTTGGGGAGACGTCGAGTTCCTTCAGGGATGGAAAATCCAGCAGAATGTCCTTTCACGACATTATCGATTGCTTAGCCCGACGGCAGCGCGCTTCGCTTCCGGAACGCTGGAGCAATGCCAATCGATGCTGCGGGCCATTGCGAAACGCGATCAACTTCCCGAACATCGCAATAAAGCGGTCATCATCCTTCATGGAATCGGCCGGTCATCAAAATCATTCAGCACGATGCATTCTGCACTTTCCAGCGCTGGCTACCTGGTGGTGCCGTTCGAATACCCAAGTACCAGGGTTTCGCTGGAACAGTCATCTGACTACCTGCAATCCGTAATCGCTTCTCTGAAAGGCAGTGAGTCCATTGATTTTGTCGTGCACAGCATGGGCGGGCTCGTCGTCAGAATGTGGCTGACCCGCCACAAACACGATCCTCGAATTCGTCGACTCGTGATGCTGGGCACTCCGAACAAAGGCGCGGAGATGGCAGACATCCTCCGGAGCAATGCGTTTTACAGCCTTGTCTATGGGCCAGCCGGCCAACAATTGACAACCGGCGAACATGGCGTCAGCAACATCCTGCCGGTACCTCCCTTTGAATTCGGCGTCATCGCCGGAGGCAAAGGAGATGATCGCGGGTTCAATCCACTGATAAAAGGTGATGATGATGGTACCGTAGCGGTAGCCAGCGCCAGGCTCGAAGGGGCGGCTGATTACCTCAGAGTTCCCCGATTACACAGCTTCCTGATGAACGATGCTGAAGTCATTGCGGCGACGAAATGCTTTCTCGAACACGGTCGATTCGGCCAGGATCGTAAGGCTGAACCTGTCATTCACAACGATTCCCGGACAGAACCTCCCGAGAGTTCCGTCAATCAGGTGTGTAACACACCAAAAAAAGACACAGCCCACTAGTTTTGCCGGCAGCCCTGTCCGGATTAAGCTTCGCCTGGTGTAAGATGCTGCACGGCACTGCCTGACAGTTGACTTCCGGATGAACAAAGGCTCCCGCTGGGTTGCCGAGGAGAAATCGCATGCCGCTGATTGAAACGTTTGCCCACGGACAGTTTTCGTGGGTCGAACTCGTTGCCGAACACCTGCCATCCTCGATCGAGTTCTACAAGCGTATTTTCGAGTGGCAGCAACATGACCTGAACCATGACTGTGATGACACATTGCCGCATATCCAGTTTGAATCAGACGGCCAGCCAGTGGCTGGGTTGATTCAGATGGCTCCGGAACTGGCGAAGTCCGGAATGCCGAGCGTCTGGAATTCCTACGTGTGTGTGAATAATGTCGATGAAACTTTGAGTTTGGCAGAGAACCTGGGAGGAAAGATTACCTGCCCTGCAATGAATGCCGGCGAACATGGACGGGTTGGATTTCTGTCATCACCCGGTGGCAGCATCATTGGAGTCTGGCAGAAAGGCTCTCACGGCGGCGCTTCGTTGCGAAACGAACTCAACAGCGTCTGCTGGAATGAGCTGATTTCAAGAGATGCCGCGGCAGCCCGTCAGTTTTACGGTGAATTGTTTGGATGGACATTCGAGCCATTCCAGGGCGACATCGATGTCGAATACTTCACCATCAGGTGTTCCACGGGAGAACAAATGGGAGGTATCATGCAGATGTCGTCTGAATGGAGAGAGACGCCGTCGCACTGGTCGGTTTACTTCCGCGTTGATGCCGTGGACAGCGTCACTGCTGCCGTGCAGAGAAGCGGGGGGGCTGTCGTCGTTCCCCCGTTTGATACGCCTGTAGGTCGAATTGCCATCCTTGCCGATAACAATTCGGCCGCCTTCAGCATCATTCGACTGAATGAAGAGGTTTGAACCACCGCTGCGTTCACGCAATCTGCGTCGCCAAAGAATGGTCATCGTTCACAAACAGCCGGCTGCAGATTCGTCTCAAGTCATCAACTTGCTCCTGGTGGATTCTGTATTCGACTGTCCGCGTCTGCTCAACAATGTGATGGTCCAGACTGTTTGCATTCTCTCTTCTGATCTGTCATTTTGAGCCGTTGTCTGCCACCCCTGGAAGCACCACTATTGAATCCCTTATGACCGACCTGAGCAAACAGAGAGTTGACACTCGTGTCGTTGTGGAAACTCCGGAAGGTGTGGACTTTGAATTCACGATTGCCGGCCCAGGCAAACGCGCGGTAGCGTTTCTGGTCGACATGCTGATTAAAGTCCTCGTCGCAATTCTTATGATGATATGTCTTGGGTTCTTTATGCGATTCGGAATTGGCTCGGCTGGGATCGCAATAGGAATGTACCTGACGGTCGCTTTTCTGCTGGACTGGTTCTACCGCAGCTTCTTCGAGATTATCTGGAACGGCCAAACGCCGGGGAAGCGAAGCCAGAAACTGCGTGTTGTGCACACCAATGGCACCCCGGTCACACCCACCAGCGCGATTGGTCGCGGGTTCCTGCTCGCCGCCGATGCTCAGCCTTTCGTTCTTTACACCGCGGCATTGTTCTGCATGCTGTGTACGCGGCGACTGCAGCGACTGGGGGATGTCGTTTTCGACACCATGGTGATTGACGAGAATCGGGAACGGATTACCCGTGCCGCCGGGCTGACGCATGGTCTGGAGCCCATCCCTCGCCCAGAATGCTCGGGAAAGTACAGCGTTCCAGAACGTACACTGGCGGTGATTGAGCGGCTGTTTGAAGGCGATCGGATGATTTCAGACGCCCGACGCGAGGAGATTGCAAGGCCGCTCAGTCTGGCTCTGCGCAGCCGACTTGGCTGGGATGAAGGTGCCCCCGACCCGTCGAATCCCCATACCTTCTTTGAACGCGTCCCCAATCGGCATACGTTCTTCCTTCGACGAATCCTGAAGACGTTTTCAGATACCGAAGACAAGGAACAGCGTTCCAGTCTTCTGGCCCAGGGTTTGAGGCAGACGGCTGAGGTCAGGCCCAGCCGTATGCGGCGTTCCGCGCCAGTATCAGCGCAGGAACGGCGGAACAATCTTGATGATTGGCTGGAAGAAGAAATGGTGCTCCGCTCCGGAGGCGACGCCAACACGGACTCCACCAGGCTGCCCAAATGACTCGCGAACGATTTATCCGACAGCGACGAAACGACTGGCGAAAGTTCGAAGAGCTTTTGCTGCACCTGAAGTCGACTCGCGCATCGAAGTGGAGCAGCGGTGATGTCAGCGATCTGGCTCGGCTATACCGATCCATCTGCTATGACCTGTCCCTCGTGCAGTCTCGTGAATGGGGCATGCGACTCGAACGTTATCTCAATGACCTTGTTGCTCAGGGGCACAACTGCCTGTACCGCACTCAGCCAGTGAGCTTCAAGGTCGTGACGCGGTTTCTGGGAGTCCGATTTCCGCAACTGTTGAGGCATTATCACACAGCATTCTTCGTCGCAATTGCACTGTTTGTCGTTCCTTTTGTTGTTTGCACGTGGATTGGCTACCAACGTCCGGACCTGGCCGAACTGATCGCGGGAAAGGCAGCCACAGACGAAGCGATAGAGAACTTCGGAACGGACAAGTACACAAAGTTTGACGAGGTGTATGCGGGACAGCGATCCATGATGGCCGGATTCTACATCCGTAACAATATCGGGATCGCTTTTCAGGCGTTCGCACTTGGCATGTTCTTCGGAATTGGCACTGCCTGGGTGCTGCTTTCGAACGCAATCGCAACCGGTATGGTTACCGGCTACCTCTGGCATCACGGCGGAGACGCCTGGCTGAACTTTTCCAGTTTTGTCATTACCCATGGAGCGTTTGAGTTAACCGCCATAGTTGTATCAGGTGCCGCTGGCATCGTACTCGGCACAAGCATTGTCTGGCCCGGACAAAGAACCCGCCGGGATTCCATCCGACACAGGGGAAAACACGCGCTGGAAATTACACTCGGCGCCGGTGTGATGTTGCTGATCGCCGCAATGATTGAAGGATTCTTTTCACCCATGCCGATCGACCCGCTCATCAAGTATATCGCGGGGACATTCGCCTGGGTCGGCGTGATCGCCTACCTTGGATTGACCGGACGTGGAGCTTCGCCAATTGCGTTCGACGAGGAAACAGTATGAAAGTCGAAGACT
This sequence comes from Planctomycetaceae bacterium, assembly GCA_020426345.1. Classification (GTDB taxonomy): domain Bacteria; phylum Planctomycetota; class Planctomycetia; order Planctomycetales; family Planctomycetaceae; genus F1-80-MAGs062. The sequence goes on along the minus strand of JAGQQE010000077.1, from coordinate 7,725 downwards.
GCATTGTTTCTGTTGAGCGGAGAACTCTCGGTGGATGTCTGGATCTGGCATTCGTTTTTACTCGGGAATTTGCTGCGCCGTTGTTCCGGCTGACAAGTCTGTTCGCCATTCCATCCTGTGCGCTGGTCTGGGGGATGACTGCCGTTTCTCCCAACATGCTGTTTCCTTCGCTGTTTGTATTCTTGTTCTTCTCCAGCCTCTTCAGTGGCGCATTGGTTTCGGCGATGGGACCGCAGGTCTTTGGAGTGCCCATTTCTATCCGGCAGGCCATGCGATCCTTCCGGAAACGAATGGTAGGGTACCTACTTCTGACTTTGTTTTACCGCTTCCTTCAACTTGCCACGTTCATGTGTTTTGCCTTCCCCGCAGCGATTGTGACAGCACAGATGGGACATATGCCGGAAGTTCTGCTTCTGGAACATACCCCGTTGACACAGGTCACATCGCGACTGTCATGGCTCAGCAAGGGCGGCGGTTTTTCCCGGAATCTCTCGCACGTCATCGGGCTGGCATTTGTCTGGATACTGATCAGTCTTGGCGTGTTCATCACAATAGACGTTCTTTCAAATGCCCTGATCAATATGCCTGTTTTTGTGGGAAGACTGCCGAATCCGCGTGTCGACTTCAGCGATCGAATGATGGCAATCGCTCTGGATAGTCCCCTGTTTCTGACGGTGATGCACATTGCCATCTGGATTCCATTGCCGCTGGTGAGGCTGGCCTGGTTCTTTTGCTATCTGGACCAACGAATTCGAAACGAATGCTGGGACATCGAACTTCAGTTCCGCGTCGAATCGCGACGGTGGGAGGAACTCACATGATGCCCACGCTCGCTGCAGTGCCCGAAACGAATCATCATCGCAATGGGTCATGGAAGATTGAACTCCCTTTGCTTTCAAGCCTCCGTTGTTGGGTCGCCCGCACAGCGCTGCTGGTCCTGATCTCGCTGTCTGGTGGTTCGGTACACGGGCAACCGACGATCGAATCCTCACTGCGATCAAGGCCGATCGCGATGGCCTCGTCACCAGCCCCGACCTCATCGTTGGTGCAGGACTCGGTCTTCAGTGATGCACAGATTCAGGATGCAGTACAGAGTGTCATGCAGGAAAATGAATTTCGATCAGTTCGAAGCCGCATCCTGGAACGGATGGATCCGCCTGAACTGGTTGAGAATGACATTGGATTTCTGAATGATGTGCAACAGTGGGTTCTGGATGGTATTCGTTCGGTGTTTGATGCCATCGGTGATTTCTTCACCTGGATCATTCGTTCGATTGGCTTCAGAAGTTCTCCTCGCAACAACAACCCGGGCGTGCCCGTCAACGGAGCTCTTGGCGCAGGAGCCGGACTGCTGTCGCAGGCATTTACGCTGCTGGCGATTGCAGCCATTCTTTTCATACTGGCAGTGATCGTCGCGATGGTCGTGAAATCGATGGACAAACGCAAGACAGAGACCGGAGGGTTGATCATTGACGGAGAGGAAGATCTGGCAAACTTAAGTAAGCCGCCCGGTGAGCTCGCGGCGGCGACCTACGAAGGACGCGCAGTGCAGTTTGCTGCCGAGGGCAACTTTCGCGCAGCGATTCGCGAGTTGCTTCTGGGATCAATGAGCTGGATCGAACGGTCGGGCTTGATTCGGTACCGCAAAGGGCTCACGAATCGCGACTACGTTCGATCCGTTTGGCGTCGTCGCGGGAAACGAGACGCCTTTGCGATCACTGCACTGGAGTTTGAAAAGATTTACTTCGGACGCCGTGAGGCGACACGGGAATCTTTCGAAAAATGTCTGAACGCATTCAAAGGAGCTTTCCGTGAAGAAGAGCAAGCTGAAGCGGTCTGACATCTTCTGGGGTCTCTCAATCGCTTTCCTGGTCATCCTTCAATTCTGGTGGCTTCCTGGCGAGAAAGGATCTTCGGCGGATTCTTACAGTAACTCAATCAACGGCAAGCTGGGGCTGTACAAGACCCTTTCAGCACTCTTTCCCCATGTCGAGCGTGACGTAGACTCACTGATTCCCGCCAATAGTCATTCTGTACTGCTGCTGGTGTCGCCTGAACGATACCCGACAGAAGTCGAAGAGCGGGAACTTCTCGCGTATGTCAGGAATGGTGGCTATCTGCTCTTTGCACCAGCCATGGAAAACAATGCGTGCGAAATCCCATCCCTTGGGATTGAGATTAACTCGAGTACATGGTTTTCCCCCGTCGTAACGACAGCCGCTGCACCATCCACCAGCTCTGGTAGTTCGAAAGAGCAAAGCCAGGGGAATGTTCCATTGGAGGATTCCACAGCGAATCCAACTGCACTTCCTGCTGAAATGCCTGAAGGCGATGTCAAACAGACCGACGTGAACAACGCGGAAGACAATGCCGCCTCAATCCCGCCCACATCCGCAGCAATTGATACAAGAGCAGGTTCGGAGCCGGCCTCAGACATAAGCAACCCCATGAAGCAGATTGTTGACAGATCAGATCGATCCGAAACTGGCCTGGGGCCGATCGGCGGCGATAAAGACCTGACCGCAGAAGAATTGGGAAATCAGGTTGTCACAAAGGAAACAAGCGCGAGTTCGGTTATCACACAGGGATCGGTCACGTGGCGATCGCGTTCAACCCTGCGATTGCCTACCGAATACCATGCGGAGCCGCTCGTCACATCAGACGACGCCGTTGAGGTGGCATTCTGGAACGTTGGTCGCGGCGGAGTGCTGGTGACATCCAGCCCGGATATTTTTTCAAACCGCAGTATGCTGTTTCCGGAATCAGCGAACCTTGCCGTGCGTCTGGTGGAGTACCTTTACAAGAAACAAGTTGCTGAACGCTCTGAACTGTGCGTTGTTATCGTGAATGAGTATCTGAACGCGAGCAATGCCTACCAGCAAACAGGAGTCCTGTTCAGTCCGGCAATGCGAATCGGAACCCTGCAGCTGGTGGTCCTGTGTCTTTTGTCGCTCTGGTTCGGTTTTCACCGATTTGGCCCGGCAACTGCCGTTTCGGATTACCGCCGCCGTTCACTGACCGACGCAGCCGAATCAACCGGAACACTGTATTCACAACTCAATGATGGTGGCGGAGTCGTCCGGGGTTACCTGGAGTATATTCGCAGCCAGCTTCGACGCCGATTTGGTGGAATGGTTCGACTGGAAGATTACGACGCAATCGCTCAGCGGTCGGGGCTGCCAGTTGAACAGGTCCGCGACCAGATCAGAAGGGCCGAACAGATAGCATCTTCGGGCCAGGTCAGCCCAGCGGTGGCAGCAACCTCACTGCGATGGCTGGCGACGCTTCACAACAAGCTTTCTTACCAGGAAAAAACACGAAAGAAATAAATGGAACTTCATCAGGTAAAACAGTCATTCGATCAGGCACTCGAGCAGATTGGTACTGTGCTTGTCGGACAGGTGGAATTGATTGAGGGTGTTCTGGTCGCGCTTTTCGCAGAAGGCAGCGTGTTGATCGAGGGGCCACCCGGCCTCGGCAAAACGCTTTTGGTCAACATCCTGTCGAAAACGGTCTCGTGTCACTTCCGTCGGGTTCAGTTCACGCCCGACATGATGCCGTCGGATCTGACTGGGCACAGCATTTACGATATGAAAGAACAGGCGTTCCACTTCAATCAGGGGCCCGTATTTACAAACATCCTGCTCAGCGACGAGATCAATCGTTCGCCGCCCAAAACACAGGCTGCTCTGCTGGAAGTCATGCAGGAGCGGCAGGTCACCGTCGATGGTCACACGCACATCCTGGACCGGCCGTTTCTCGTGATCGCTACGCAGAATCCAATCGAGCATGAAGGCACTTATCCTTTGCCGGAAGCTCAGGTTGACCGCTTCATGTTTAAGCTTCTTGTTGACTACCCACCGACGGCCGACGAAGTGGGAATTCTTGAACATTACGCGGCAGGGCGGGATCCCAGACACCTCGAAGATTTCAACCTCAAGCCCATAATGACAGCTCAGCACGTCCTGGAGATCCAGGAAACCGTCAAAAGCGTCATCATTGAGCCCCGGTTGCTTCAATACATTGTCGACATCCTGAATGCTGCTCGCACCTGGGGCTCAGTCACTGTCGGGCCCAGCCCTCGAGCGGGCGTGAATCTTGTTGTCGCGTCTCGAACTCTGGCGGCATGCCGCGGGCGCGACTTCGTTACTCCCGACGATATCAAGGAACTGGTTCCGTGGGTGTTACGGCACCGCCTGCGACTGCGTCCGGAAGCAGAAATCGAAGGCAGCACTCCAGACGAAACCATTGCCGGGATCCTCGAAAGCGTTGAGGCTCCTCGGTCATGATTCCGTCTCGAGCTTTCATCGCAATCTCGGCCGTTCTGTGCGTACCTTTGCTGTTGGCTGGTGTGAGTCAGAATCTTGCGGACATCGCATTGGTCGCCAATATGATTCTGGCCATCGTTGCATGTGTCGATCTGCTGATCAGTCCATCACCCCACGACATCGAAATTGAACGAGCCATCTCCGATGTTCTGAGCGTGGGTACCAGCAATCCGGCGTCGCTTGTTCTCCACAATAAGTCAAATCAGACCCTGACGATAGCCGTCCATGATGACGCCGGACCTCTGTGCAAAACGGAACGAATGCCTCAATCGGTGACTCTGGCCCCGTGGACACACGACAGGATCTCCTATTCGATTCTGCCGCATCAACGCGGTGCGTCACAGCTGGCTTCGGTTCATCTGCGTTTTCTCACACGACTTCGCCTCTGGCACAGACATCAGGAACGGCCCATACCCAAGCCAATCCAGGTCTATCCGGATATTCGAGCAGTCTATCGATACGAACTGATGGCACAGCAGAACCGGTTGGCTGAAATTGGCGTACGAAATGTTCGTATGCCGGGGCAGGGGCGTGAATTCGAAAGGCTGAGAGAATTTCGCTACGGTGATGAAGTGCGTCACATCGACTGGAAAGCCACCGCACGACAGCGAACCCTGATTTGCCGGGAATTCAACGTCGAACGAAACCAGAACATCGTCATCATGGTTGACTGTGGACGCTTCATGCGCAACGAAGCCGATGGGATTTCGTACCTCGACCGCGCGCTGAATTCCGCCATCATGCTGAGCTACATCGCACTGGGACAAGGCGACAATGTCGCGCTGCTCGCCTTCTCGAACCGAATTGAACGATTTGTGCGACCGGTGCGTGGAAAGCCCGGAATTCAAAGCATTCTTCGGTCCACATACGATATTCAGGCATCTGTCCATGCATCCGACTACAGCCTCGCCGTCGAATATCTAACAATGGTGCAGCGCAAACGAGCCCTTGTCATCATGATCACCTTCGTGACGGACGAACTTCAGTTACGTGTCATCGGAGAAAGCCTGCCCGTGCGTTCCTTGCCGTACTTACCCATGTGTGTTCTGCTGCAGGATGTCGGGTTGAGGGCAATGGCGGACCGCGTTCCTGAAACCGACCTGGAGGCCTACCAGACAGCCGCCGCGGCACAGATACTGACGGGGCAATCCCACGAAGCGGCATCGTTACGCGAAGAAGGCGTTCTGCTGATCGATACACCACCCGATCTTTTGACAGAGCGACTCATCAATGAATATCTGGCTATTAAATCCCGTGGAATCATGTAGCTCTGGGTCCGTCGACAGCTTCTTTGCACAGTGCATTTCCGAACGGTCATCCACGGAAACTCTGGCTGCAGGATCTGTGGGATTGTCCAGGTCTTCTGAAGCTCCCGCATCTCCGCCGAGAATTCTTCACTTGCCCGGCGGCGTCTCCTGGTCTTTCACCGGAAGAAGCTGCTGGTCAACATCGGCCGAGGCCGTGAGTTGTGACTCGATGGTCAGCTCGCGGATTTCCTTTTCACGGATCGGATGGTAGAGGTGAACTTCCATTAACTGAAATTCCCGAAACGCATCGACAGGGATTTTCTCGCGGGCGAGTTCTTTCAGGCGATCGACCGTTGCATCCAGTTTTATCCGGGTTGGAGTATCCTCGACAGTTGGGTCGTACGGAACACGCATCACGATACGCAGCAGCATAGGGCTGTCTTCGTTGTGGAGTTTGCGTTTGCCGCCCTCAACACGAGGAGCAGAATCTTCAAATTCAGCAACAATCGCCTCCTGCAAAGGCATGTACGGCAGCAGATGCAGGTTCCAGTACAGGAACAAGAGTCCTGTCGCGGTAAATCCCAGCGCGAACATGGCGACCACAAGCCAGCGACCACTCACCGTATTTCCGGACGATTGATTCATCTTTGTTTCTGCGAATTGAATTTCTACGAGCTCAGGGCCTCAGCGACATCAGTTTTGTAGGCGCTGATGGCTGGAAGAAAGCCAACCAGGATGGCGAGAAGAAGCAGGGCCGGGAACAGCACAATTTCCCATGGATTGATTGCCCATCGGTTGAGCAAAAGACCAGTCCGCTGCGAAACCGCCGGGGACGCCAGTGCGGCAATTCCGTGTCCCAGTAACCAGCCGATTAAACCGCCTCCGACACAAAGCAAAGTGGATTCTGCGATGATGATGCAGGAAAGCGTCGTCCGGCTCGCTCCCAGCGCACGCATGACTCCTATTTCCTTGCGGCGATCGGACATCGAGTTGTAGATACTGACACAGATGCTGACACCGGAGACGACGACGATGACAGCCGTCAGCAGGATGAGCGCCTTCTGTATATTCCCCAGCACATCCTTCATTAATCGCTGAATGGGAATGACGGGATTGACGGCCATGGCCTGATAACCCGTCTTCAGATCACTTATCAGCGACATCGCTGGAAAAGCCGAATTGCCGGACTGCGTGCGCACAAGGATGGATGTTACTTCCTTCATTGCATCCGGGGTCTCATGATGATGGTGATGATCGTGATCATGTCCCCCTTCGGCGTCGGCATCCAGATGGGCCTGAAACGAATCCAGCTGAGCCATCGACTTCTTCAGCATTTCAGGTTCTGCCGCGTAGAAGTCCTGCAACCGCTTGCGAACTTCCCCGACTGGTTTCGAGTGGCCTGCAATTGCATAGAACCCCTCCAGGTTCAGAAAGACGGACTTGTCATCTGCGGTCCCCGTCGGGGCAATCACTGCCACAACAGTGAACTTCTCGTCGTGCACATGATCACTTTCTGCGCCTCCATGTTTGATTGTGAATTGTGATCCAATATCCCAACTGTTCATCCGAGCCACTTCCGCGCCAATAATCGAATCGAATAAGCCATTCATTCGCTTGCCGCGAATCCGAAAGGACTTTCCGGGAGCGTATTGGTTCTCGAAATACTCGGACGTCGTGCCGACGATCGGATAGCTTCCCTCTTCGGTGACATCGCCGAATGCGAGCGGGACAGCCGATTCTACACGTCGATCATTGCGCAGCTGTTCGAGATACATGTAGGGAAGGTTCTCAATGGGTGGCTGAATTCGGTAAACAGAACTCAGCACCAGCTGTAAGTCGCTTCCTTTCGGTCCAACGATCAGGTCATAGCCGGTGGAACGCTGATTGAATGCGGACTGAATCGCCCCGGAGATGATGAGAACAATCACCATCAACATGACACCCAGCGCAATACTCAGCGCGGTCAGGCTTGTTGCAACACGACGTTGACGGACGCTCTTCCAGGCAATTGAAAACATATTCATGCCACTGCCCCCCGAGTTGTGGTCCCAGGATGATTGAAATCGCTCAGCCGCTCAACGCGGCCGAAAGTACCGGCGACTTCGGTTGAATGGGTCACCATCAGCAAAGTAATGTTGTTCTCCCGACAG